>JBBDRX010000088.1:0-24803 GCA_040905245.1 Balneolaceae bacterium
TCCAACCTCCTGATCCGTAGTCAGGTGCTCTATCCAGTTAAGCTACGGGCGCATTCGGGCTGTTTTTCAAAACAGTAGAAACAACAGATCCCGGAAAATACCTTCCTGCCACCGCCATCCATCCTATAAACCAAACGGCAGACAGAAAAGAAATTTACACGTTTTTGAATTGGGGTTCAAACCCTGAAGCGGAAAAGAAACCTCTTCAGCGGAATTGTCCAAACCAAATGGGCTGGTCGATCTTACAGGACAAGTAAGGCTAGTCCTGCTCAAATCCACCCCGGTCCTGTGACACATATACTTGCCACGAGTGGTACCCACCTTGTATCAATAGCGGTAGTGATCCGGCTTGTAGGGCCCTTCTTTCGGTACACCGATATACTTCGACTGCTCGTCACTCAATTCCTCGATCTCTACACCGATTTTCTCCAGGTGGAGCCGGGCGACCTTTTCGTCCAGATCTTTTGGAAGTACGTGGACATCTACCTCAAAGTCCTCGTTCCAGAGAGCGATCTGAGCAAGGGTCTGGTTGGTGAAGCTGTTGCTCATCACGAAACTCGGATGACCGGTTGCATTCCCAAGGTTCATCAAACGTCCCTGAGAAAGAAGAATAATCTCTTTGCCATCCTTCAGGCGGTAGAGATCGACCTGGGGTTTGATGTTGTCCTCTTCGGCATTTGCTTTCAGCCAGGCAACATCGATTTCGTTATCAAAGTGGCCGATATTTCCGACAATTGTCTTGTCGTTCATCAGTTCAAAATGCTCTGCCGTTAAAATATCCTTGTTCCCGGTAGCCGTAACCACGATACCAGCTTCCTGAACCGCATTCTTCATCTTCTTTACTTCATAGCCGTCCATCGAAGCTTGCAAGGCGCAGATCGGGTCAATTTCCGTAACAATCACACGGGCACCAGCTCCTCTGAGTGAGGCGGCCGATCCCTTTCCGACATCCCCGTATCCGGCAACAACCGCTACCTTGCCGGCGAGCATCACATCCGTTGCCCGGCGGATCGCATCCACGCAAGACTCCCGGCAGCCGTACTTGTTGTCAAACTTCGATTTGGTGACAGAATCATTCACATTGATTGCCGGAATCGGCAGTGTCCCCGCTTTCTTCCGGTCGTAGAGCCGCAGAACCCCGGTTGTTGTCTCTTCGGAGATCCCACGAATCCCAGCAGTGAGCTCCGGATACTTGTCCAGAACCAGGTTGGTCAAATCGCCCCCGTCGTCCAGAATCATGTTAAGGGGTTCACCGTCTTTAAAAAAGAGCGTCTGCTCAATACACCAGTCATACTCCTCTTCGTTCATACCCTTCCATGCATACACCGGAACGCCGGATTCTGCGATACCCGCCGCTGCATGATCCTGCGTGGAATAGATGTTGCAAGACGACCACTGTACATCGGCGCCCAGTTCAATCAGGGTTTCGATAAGCACCGCGGTCTGGATGGTCATGTGAAGACAACCCGCAATTCGGGCCCCTTTCAGTGGTTTGCTCTCGCCATACTCTTCACGGAGTGCCATCAGTCCGGGCATTTCTGCCTCCGCCAGTCGGATCTCCTTTCGGCCAAACCCGGCCAGTGAGATGTCTTTTACTTTATAAGGCAGTTTGTCTACTTGTTGGGACATGGTTTTGTCAGTCTCTGTTTTGTTAAAAAATTGGGTTGAACCGGTCTGTTAGTTGGCGTATTTCCGGATCACTTCCAGGGCACTTTCGTAGTCACCCTCTCGTCCCCGGGAGCCGATATCGGTCTTGATCAGTTCTCCGTTCGGATCGATGTACATTTTAAAGGGGATACTGTAGATGCCGAGGTCTTCGGACACCGCATTGCTGTCATAGAGAAACTGGAAATCGTATCCGTGTTCTGCCCGGAACTCCCGCGCCTCTTCCGGGCCCTCCATCATTCCCAGTGTAACAGCCAGAACTTCGAAGTCCTCCGGGTACTCCTCTCTGAGATCCTGAAGAGCGGGAAAAACCTGAAGGCAGGGCCCACACCAGGTTTCCCAGAAATCAATGACCAGCACCTTGCCGCGGAAATCCGCCAGGGTGACTTCATTTCCATCCAGATCACTGAAGACCGCCTGTTTAATAATTGGCGCCCGATCAATATCTTCCGATCCGTAATCCGGTGCTCCGGATTGTGAATCAGATTGGTCACCCTCTCCGGAACAGCCTGCGAGAAGCAGAAAGAGGAGAAGATATGCAGGAAATTTGTTCATAAGGATCATACTATATACAGGGTTCAATCGTCCAAATATAACACTATTTGCCCGGAAATATGAATTATGATGTCGCGATCGTTGGAGCGGGAATTGTTGGTCTGTCTACGGCCTACAAGCTACTGGAAAAAGATCCGGGTTTGAATGTAGTCGTTCTGGAGAAGGAGAACCGTGTGGCTGTACACCAGACGGGTCGCAATTCCGGCGTGATCCATTCGGGTATCTACTACCGCCCCGGGAGCTACCGCGCAAAGAACTGTCTGGATGGACGACACCAATTGGTGGAGTTCTGCCAAAAGGAGGGAGTGGTGCACGATATTTGCGGCAAAATTATCGTAGCTGTTAAGGAAGATGAACTGCCCCGCTTGCAAAAAATCTATGAACGGGGACAGGAAAACGGGATTGAGGGAATTCGAATCATCGACCAGCAGGAAATCGGGGACATTGAACCCTGGTCGGCCGGTATTCGGGCTATTCACGTCCCCTGTTCCGGTATTGTGGACTTTGTCGGTGTATGTCGAAAACTGGCCGCCCGGATTCGTCAGGCGGGTGGAGAGATTCGTTTACAGACTCCCGTTACTTCCATCTCCCAGAAGAATGGAGAGTTGAAGATTGGGACTGGCAAGGGGACCGTGAACAGCCACTACCTGATCAACTGTGCCGGCCTGTATAGTGACCATGTAGCTCGTTCTGCTGGAGTCCGGTCGTCCGTTCAGATTGTCCCATTTCGCGGAGAGTATTTTCGTTTGGTTAATGGAGCGGCCGACCGGGTCCGCGGGCTTATTTATCCACTGCCAAACCCGGAGTTCCCGTTTCTGGGAGTTCACTTTACCCGAATGGCCCTGGGTGGTGTGGAGTGTGGGCCGAATGCGGTTTTCGCCTTCAAGCGGGAAGGATACAAGAAACTCTCTTTCAACTTCCGGGAGACGATTGAGACTGTCAACTTTCCGGGGTTCTGGCGACTGGCCCGGCAGCACTGGAGAATGGGGCTGGATGAATATCACCGGTCCTTCTCCAGAAATGCGTTCCTGACAGAGTTACAACGATTGATGCCATGGATTGACACAGAGCATCTGGAGGCCTCCCCGTCCGGTGTTCGGGCGATGGCTCTGAATCGGGACGGATCCATACTGGACGATTTCCGTTTTGAAAAAGCCCGGCAACAACTACACGTCGTCAATGCGCCCAGTCCGGCAGCGACAGCAGCATTGGCGGTTGCTGACGAGATTCTGCGACAGGCAGATCTCTATTAGAGTTAATTTAGTGCGGTTTCATCGATAAGTAGTAGTTGTCGAATCGTCGGTTTGGCGCTTTTTTAGTTTATTTCGAATGGTTCTGTCAGAAATTCCGAGAATTTCGGCTGCCTTTTTCTGGTTGCCCATCGTATGTTCGAGCGTTCTCTTGATTAGCTGAAGCTCCATATCCTCTATGGATATCAGTGGCAGGTCGTTCACTACGTCACGGGTAAGCTCTTTATCGACAGTGGAGAAAAGATTGTTTTCTATGTGTTCCATGGTAATAATTTCATTGGTGTGAGAGAGGACGACTCCTCGATGAATCTTGTTGTCGAGCTCCCGCACGTTGCCTCTCCACTCTACCTCCTTAAAATAGGTTTCTACCTCGGGAGAGAGAGATTTTTTCTCCATCTTGTATCGGGTTGTATATCGATCGACGAAGTGCCTGGCGAGTAGCATAATGTCGTCTTGTCGTTCACGGAGAGGGGGAATGGATATGGGGAAAACATTCAGCCTGTAGTAGAGATCTTCCCGGAATGAATCGTCCGTAATTGCATCGGCAATATTACGGTTGGTAGTAGCCAGAATCCGGATATCGGTCTGAACCGGTTTCTGGCTTCCGACTCTGCAAAACTTTTTGTCCTGAAGAACTCGTAGCAGTTTGGCCTGGGTGTTGATGTCGATTTCAGTAATCTCTTCCAGTAGCAGTGTTCCACCATTGGCTGCGTCGAATACTCCCCTTTTGTTCGAAAAAACACCCGTAAATGGACTCTTGATGTGTCCGAAAAGCGTGCTTTCCGCCATTTCGGAAGGGAGGTTGGCACAATTTATTTTGATGTAGGGTTTGTTGCTCCTCAGGCTTTTCTGGTGAATCTGATGGGCGAATACCTCTTTCCCGCTACCACTCTCACCCTGAATCAAAATCGGAGCATCACTTTGCGCAATCCTTGGAAGCAGATGAAGAAGCTTCTTGATTTGTGGGTCCTGTCCGATGAATTGTAAAGATGCTTCGTTTTCTTTTTTCTTCTGTGAAATTGAATAGTCTGGCTCAGATTGGTAATTGTACGTTTGTATATCGTTTGGAGCATACGTTCCGTGGCGTTCTGTGTTTAGTTGGTTAATCGCTTCCAGGGGAGACTGGAAAATTTGAGTCTTATAACCATTCATAGTGAGATATTCGTCCATGAATCTGAGCAGATGTTCGTCGTCATTTATTAGCAAAATTCGTCCTTTCATGGATAGAAAATGTTCTGTGTGATTGTATCAAGCGCATTCATGTTGTAGTGCTGTTTCCCGGCTTCATCAGCTTTTCATGGTGGCCGGATAGGCGCCTTTAAAGTGTTGAGGCCCCTGCTTTTAGTAAATTTTAATGTTTAAACATAGGGAATGTATGGCTTACTCAAAAGATGGTATTCGATAGATCCGGGAAGATCATTTTTGAAGTTCTTCGGCACTTGCCTGAAGGGCTTTTTTTTGTACCTTTTTGAAAAGAACCTTCCAGGTAGTAATAACCGACATGCCAAAAATTTACACGGACTCCCTGACAAGACGGCTGTATGCCAATGATGCCTCCATGTATGAAGAGCTGCCTGCCGGGGTCAGCTTTCCTGAATCGACGGGCCAGATTGCCGATCTGGTTCGGCAGGCTGCACGTGAAGGATTTTCACTAACGGCCCGAAGCGCGGGAACCAGCCTGGCCGGACAGGCGACCGGGGGAGGAGTGGTAATGGACGTCTCCCGGTTTATGACCGAAATCCTTTTCATTAATGAGGCGAATCGGCAAGCTACGGTTCAGCCCGGGGTCATTCGGGATACGCTGAATCGTGAGGCCGGGAAGTACAGCCTGCTGTTCGGGCCCGATACTGCCACGACGAACCGCTGCATGATTGGCGGCATGATCGGCAACAACTCCAGTGGCTCCTTCTCAATCAAACATAAAACTACCCGGGACCATGTATTGGACGTCGAGGCAGTCCTGAGCGATGGGACCATCACACGGTTCCATCCGTTGACGAGGGAAGAGCTGGATCGGAAGTGCAAACTCGATTCCCTGGAGGGGGAGATCTACCGCGGCATGCTGGATCTTCTGAACCGACACAAGGAGAGTATCCTGGAAGCCTACCCCCATCCGGAGATAATGCGCCGAAATACCGGGTATGCACTGGACAAATTGTGCGAAATGGACCCTATTACACCAGGTGGAAGGCCGTTCAATCTGGTGGAACTTCTCTGTGGAAGTGAGGGTACGCTCGCCATGACGGGTGAAGCAACACTCGATTTGACCCGGGTTGAACCGCACCGCGTGTTGCTGATCGCCCATTTCGGAGAGCTTCTGGAGTCAATGGAGGCAGCAGTGGATGCGGTAGAGTTTGAACCGTCCGCTGTGGAGCTGGTGGACCGGATCATCCTCGATGCGACCCGCGGGAACATTGAACAGAAGAAAAACCGCTTCTTTCTGGACGGTGATCCGGAAGCGATTCTGGTCATCGAGATCGAGGGAAGTGATCCGGTCGAACTGGAACAGCGGGCAAATGCATTGAAAGGGCGGCTTGAATCCAAAAAATTGGGGTACAGTTGGCCGATTCTTCAAAAACCGAACGATATGAGACGGGTCTGGGAGTTGCGAAAAGCGGGGCTTGGCCTGTTGATGGGACTGGGCCAGGAATCCCGGTCACCCACCTTTGTGGAGGATACAGCAGTTCGTGTAAAAGATCTGCCCGCCTATGTTGCGGACTTCAAGGAGATTTTGAATAGGTACCATACCCGTTGTGTATTCTATGCGCATGCCTCGGTGGGAGAGTTGCATCTTCGGCCGATTATTGACATCACCACACCGGAGGGACTGGAGACGATGAAAGCGATGGCGGCGGATGTGGCCGACCTGGTTCGTTCCTACCGGGGGTCTCTGAGCGGCGAGCATGGTGACGGCCGGGTACGGGCCCCCTTTATCGAGCGAGTGCTGGGTCCGGAGATGATTCCGTTACTGCGGAAGGTGAAAACACTGTGGGACCCTCACGGTCTATTCAATCCCGGCAAAATTGTGGATCCCAAACCGATGGACGCCGATATGCGTTATGAGCATCCTTATCGTCCGGCAGAGGTCGAAACGATGTTCAAGTGGAGGAAGGAGAAGGGGTTTGGCCATGCACTTGAACAGTGCAATGGTGCCGGTGTCTGTCGAAAAGTTCCGGAGAGTGGTGGCACAATGTGCCCCTCCTACCATGCGACCCAGGACGAAAAAGATTCGACCCGGGGCAGAGCCAATCTGTTTCGTCAAATTTTTCTGCAGGATGGGTGTGAAGGGTTTGGGTCAGAAGAGATTCGGGAGGGGCTGAAGCTCTGCTTGAGCTGCAAGGCTTGCAAGAGTGAGTGTCCCGCCAATGTGGATATGGCTCGTATGAAGGCGGAGTTTTTGCATGGCTGGCAGAAACGGAATGGCCGTTCTCTGGCGACCCGGCTTTTTGGCGAGCCTGAACGGTTCTATCCACTGGCCGCCCGATTTCCGGGTCTCTCCAACCGGCTGATGGGGTCATCCCCCGTCCGTTATCTGTTACAGGAGATGGCAGGGGTGGATGCCCGGAGAGTTCTCCCTGCGTTTGCTCCGGAGCCGTTTATGTCCTGGTTTCGTTCGTTCAGCAAAGAGGATACGGTCGAAAGACAGAGGTCTGAAATAGACCGACCGGTCGTTTGTCTGTTAATGGATCCGTTTACCAACTATCACGAACCGGAGATCGGGAAATCGGCCTGCCGGATCCTGCAGGCCCTCGGGTACAAAGTTCGTGTTCCTGACCTGTCGGGCAGCGCCCGGCCTCAAATTTCCAGGGGGTTACTGGATGAGGCGTCAGAACGAGTTGAAGAAGTGTTGGCCCGGCTGGTACCCATGGTGGATGAAGGGGTGCCCGTGGTTGGCCTGGAACCATCGGATCTGCTGACACTGAGAGACGAGTATCCGGATCTCTGTCCGGAGAACCGGTTGTCGGAGGTACAGCGGCTGGCAGAAAACAGCTGGTTATGGGAAGAGTTTCTCGACAACCACTTTCAGGAGAACCCGGAGGATGAGGCCCTGTTCCGTGTGTCTGGAGAGCAGGTGGTTCTGCACGGACACTGTCACACCAAGGCACTGGTCGGTAACGACCCGCTGATCTCGCTCCTTACGCGGATTGGGTTCGACGTTTCGGATACAGAGTCCGGCTGTTGCGGGATGGCCGGTAGTTTTGGATACGAACAGGAGAACTACGAGGTTTCCATGAAGATCGGTGAACAGGTGCTCTTTCCGGCCGTTCGCAAACTGGATGACCGGTCCGTGATTTGCGCACCGGGATTTTCGTGTCGTCATCAGATTGCCGATGGAACTGGTCGTAGCGCATTGCATCCGGCTGAACTTATGAAATCGTATCTCCTTTCCTGATGGTTGCCGAATCAGTCAGAGAAGACATACGGGCCATGGAGTGAGTATCCTTGTCGTGGACCGTATATTCGGATAGTACCTGTTCCCGTAACCTAATGGCTGTTTTTCCCAACAAGCTCTCTGGCGCTCTTCAGGGTAGATTCGGTGATTACCTCTCCACCCATCAGGGAAGCGACTTCCTTGACCCGCTCCTGTTCGGAGAGGGGGACAATGCGTGAAACGGTACGTCCTTTCAACTCGCGCTTTTCGACCCGGTAGTGGCGGTCGGCATAACTGGCGATCTGGGGCTGGTGAGTGATGGCGATGATCTGGCACTGCCGGGAGAGCTCCTGCATCACCTGGCCGACCTTTTCGGAAATTCGCCCGCTGATACCGGTATCGATTTCGTCAAAGATCATTACAGGCATCTTTTGTCGTCTGGCGATAATTGATTTGAGCGCAAGCATCACCCGGCTCACTTCGCCACCGGAGGCAATTCGGGCCAGCCGTTTTGGCTCTTCCCCCTGGTTGGTACTGATGTAGAAAAGTATCTGGTCACAACCATCCATGCGGCAATCAATGGACTGTCCGTCTATTTCGATCCAGCCATTCGGGTCAACAGCCCAGTCGACTCCAACCCGAAATAACGGATGTTCAATCCCCAGATGTTTCAGCCGTTTTTCGATTTCTGCTGACAGTTGTTGTCCGGTTTCGATCCGTGTATTGTGCAACTCCTGCGCCCTCTGCGTCAACTCCTGTTGTTGTTTATTGATCTCTTTCTGTAGCTTCTCGATCTCCAGGTCAAAATTGTCTGCCAGATCCAGTTCGTGGCGGATCTCTTTCTGATACTCCAGAAGTTCGGGGAGTGTCCGGTTGTATTTTTTTTGCAGCCGGTTGATTTCGGCCTGTCGGCGGCGTAACTCTTCCAGCCGATCGGGATTGAATTCGATCTGGCTTCGGTACCGCTCGGCAAACTGAACGGTCTCCTGAATGCTGATGGTGGCTGTTCGGATCTCTTCACGATAGGTTTCGAAATCAGGTTCGATACGGGTGAGATCCTGGAGAAACTCTTTCATCTTCTGAAGCAGTTGTAGAAGATTTATTTCGTCCCCCTGCCCGATTTCAGAAATAGCGCCCGCTTTACTGTCCAGCTCCTCTGCATTATCGAGTCTCTTCATTTCCGTTGTCAGCTCTTCCAGTTCATCGGGATCGAGCTGGGCCGCTTCCAGCTCCTGAAGTTGAAAGCGATAGAGATCGGTCTTTTGCTGCAGGTCCGACTCCCGCTTCATCAGGGTTTGCAGAGAGGACTGAAGCCGGGACATTGTATTACGGGCCTCCTGGTAAGCTGCAAGAAGCGGACGAATGGCCGGGGAGTCGTCCAGAACCACCCGGTGGTACTCATCTTTGAGAAGCAGCTGGTGGTCGTGCTGTCCGTGCAGGTCCACGAGGTAATCTCCTACAGCCTTCAGTACAGAGATCGTAACAGGGGTGTCGTTGATGAACGCCCGGCTGCCACTATCACGGATCTCCCGGCGGAGCAACAGCTCTTCGCGGTAATCGACCTGGTTCTCTTCCAGTATGGATCGAATCTCCCGGTGGTCTCCGATCTGAAGAATGCCTTCGGCAATGGCTTTCCGGCTTCCCTGACGGATGACGTCGGTGTCAGCCCGTTCGCCGAGGATCATATGGAGGGCGCCGATGATGATCGATTTTCCGGCACCGGTCTGTCCGGTCAGAATCGACAGGCCGGGCTCAAAATCGACCTCCAGCTCGTCAATCAGGGCAAAATCTTTTATGTAGAGAGAGGTAATCAAGGCGAAATATGACAGTTCAATTCGTTCGGAAACTACACAATTTTCACGCTTTAAAATAGAGGGCCGCCGACTCCCGTTCCTGGGCGGGAATCGGCGACCTGAGCCTCTCTCTTGATGACTGACCCGTGCAAGCCGGATTATCGGATGCGGTGGTCAGAGCCTTTATTTTTTACATAACCGGAACACATTTACATTGGAAACCCCGGGGGGCAGCATGCCCGGCCGCCGACAGGCTGTTCGCATGATGTTCCTGCTATAAAGGTAGGAACCGGCTGCGGAGCAATCCTTACAGGCCCGTGGTTCTGTTCTCCGGAATACACGGACCGGTTCAGCCCGGAAAGGTTTTTTTGAGAGTGTTTACGGAGAACGGGCAGATTTTTCCTATTTTTGAAACTATGCTTTTGGAAAAAGAGAATCCGGATCGTACCGAGTATTTGCTGAAGGTCCCGGAGGGCCAGCAGCAGGAGATACGGCTGGATAGCTATATCACATCAATTATCGAGAACGCAAGCCGAACCAAGGTTCAGAAAGCGATCCGTGCGGGACATGTCCTGGTGAATGGGATACATGAGAAGTCGTCCTACATTATGCAGCCGGGGGACAAAATCGAGATCAGCCTGCCGGTCCCTCCTCCGCCAAAGGCAGAGCCGGAGAAAATGGATTTGGATATTATCTACGAGGATGAGGATCTACTTGTGGTGAACAAGTCGGCAGATATGGTGGTTCACCCGGCATTTGGAAACTGGGAAGGTACGTTGGTCAATGGCCTGCTTCACCACACACGGAAGAACCTCTCTTCGGAAGGTGCGGAGGCTCTTCGTCCGGGGATCGTACACAGACTCGACAAGGATACCAGCGGGTTGCTGGTGGTTGCAAAGAACGACCGGATCCATCAACTCTTGAGCAAGCAGTTTGCCGTTAAGGATGTGGAGAGAACCTACTGGGCGATTGTATGGGGCCGGCCGTCGGAAGAAGGGACTATTGATACATTTCTCGGCCGTTCTCCGCAAAATCGTAAAGTAATGACGGTATTGCCGGAGGGGAAGGGGAAACGAGCGGTGACGCATTACAGGGTACTGGAGTATTTTGATTACCTTTCTCTGGTCGAGATTCAACTGGAGACGGGCCGTACGCACCAGATTCGTGTACATATGCAGTCTATAGGGAACCATGTATTCGGAGATCGGACTTATGGTGGCGATTCGGTTCGGTATGGCCAGAATACCGGTGGCAGAAAGGCGCTGTTTCAGCGGTTGTTCAAACGGCTTCCAAGACAGGCGCTGCATGCAAGGACACTGGGCTTTTACCATCCCGGCCAGGATCGGATGGTCTCGTTCGAATGCCCTCTGCCGATAGATTTTGCAGAGGTGCTGGATGCGTTGAGAACCCATTGTAAACCGAAGATGTAGAGTATGGCAGAAAAGAAGAAAGAGATATCAATCCAGGTAGATCTGGACAAAAAGGATGTTCCGGAACAGATTCTCTGGAGTGCAACGGACGAACCGGATGGTGAGTTGACAGCCTGTCGTGCTATGATTCTGGCACTCTGGGATCATAACAGGAAGGATACCTTGCGTCTGGATCTGTGGACTCACGATATGACGGTCGACGAGATGAAAATCTTCTTTCACCAGACGCTGGTATCCATGGCTGATACGCTGGAGCGGTCCATTGATGATGACCGTATTTCAGGAGATATGAGAGATTTTTGTGACTATTTTGCGGAACGGATGGAGATCCGGGAGAGCTGAGTGTACGTAATGCTTCCGGAACATTTGTATATTGAATCGGTCGAAAACCTAATGACGGACTATGCAATATCTGGATTTTGAACAGCCGATTGCCGAACTGGAAAAGAAAATCGAGGAGCTGAATAAGCTCTCAGTCGGGGATGGTGTGTTGGAACCCGAAATTAAGAAACTGAGAGAGAAGGCAGATCAGCTGAGAAAGTCGATTTTTACAAATCTTACCCGCTGGCAGCGTGTTCAGCTGGCCCGACACCCCGAGCGGCCCTATACGCTCGACTACATTGAGCTGATGACCGAACGGTTTGTTGAACTCTATGGAGATCGATACTACGGAGACGATCCCGCAATTGTGGGAGGGCTTGCGACAATCGACGGGAAATCTGTGATGATCATCGGCCACCAGAAGGGGCGTGACACAAAGGACCGGCAGTATCGGAACTTTGGAATGGCCAATCCGGAAGGGTATCGAAAATCTGCCCGTTTGATGAAGCTTGCCGAAAAGTTTCAGGTGCCGGTTTTGACGTTTCTGGATACTCCCGGCGCTTTTCCGGGACTGGAGGCAGAAGAGCGCGGCCAGGCAGAGGCGATTGCCAAAAACCTGAAGCTGATGGCTACACTGAAGGTTCCAATCGTTTCTGTTGTGATCGGAGAGGGGGCAAGTGGCGGTGCGATCGGAATCGGGATGGGCAATCGGCTCTTTATGATGGAGAATACCTGGTATTCGGTGATCTCACCTGAATCCTGTTCTTCAATTTTGTGGAAAACATGGGATTACAAGGAGCAGGCAGCATCTGAACTTCAATTGACGGCAGGCGATCTGAAGCGCCTGGAAATTATTGATGGTGTGATTGAGGAGCCGCTTGGCGGGGCTCACAGAGACTGGGAGGCAACGGCCCGAACGCTGCGATCCAGTATTCAGAAAAGTTTCAGGGATCTTTCGGGTATGAGTCCGAAAGAGCTGGTAAATCAACGGATTGGGAAATATTCCGATATGGGAAAATGGCAGGAGCAGTCCAAAGGAAAAAAGGGATGAGAGCTCCTTATGATCCAGTTTCCTGACCAGACCCCACTTTTTCGCTGGACACATTCACTTCGGAGTCGGTATTCCGAAACGGATAAAATGGGCTATGTCTATTACGGAAGATATCTTGAGTATTTTGAAGTGGCCCGTACAGAGATGATTCGACACCTGGGTCTGCCATACAGCGAAATGGAACGCCAGGGAGTGATGTTGCCGGTAGCCGAAGCAGAGCTCTCCTACAAATCTCCGATTCACTATGATGAGGAGATGGAGATTGAAGTGACTATTTATGATCTGCCGCAGGTTCGTCTGGTAACCTGGTATCGGGTGAAGACCGGACGGCAGGACCGGCCGCATGTGGAGGGACGGGTTTCTCTGGCATTTGTGGATATGGAAAGTCGGAGACCGTGCCGGGCTCCCGACCCGTTCCTGAAGCATCTTGCATCTGCAAACGGTTGAGGAGAGGGTTTGGCTGTTTTGCGGAGATGGCGGTCACGGGGAGTATTAATCCAACAATCCCGATCAACGGGTAACAAGTTTTACAGTAACGGTGAAGTATTAACAGACAGGGTGATATGCAGTACGATTCGGTGAACATGGCAACACAGGGAGATGAGAATGATTACTGGCATTCGGTTCTGATCGTCGGTGCAGCCTTCGGTGTGGTTGGTTCTTTGGTTACAATTCTGTTCGGGTATCTTCAAATTTCTTCAGAGCCGAGTGGTGCACTGCTGACTCCATTGATGATCGGTAGTGTGCTGGTACGTCTGGCGACCTGTTTTGCGGGAATGATCGCGATCTGGCATATGGCTCGTTCCGTCACGCCCTGGTTGACTCTCTCCCGCGGAGCTCTGATCGGGTTTCTGGCGGGCGGGGTGGTTGTTATTGTCGATGTTGTAGTGCAAACCCTCTGGCTTCAGATCGATCCGGCTTATACCGAAAGGGTTCTTGAAAGCATTATTGCGAATCTCGAGCAGATGAATATTCCCGGCGACACTCGTGAGGAGTTGATCGATCAGATGGCGGCCGCTGTGGAAACTCCATCTCTATTCAGTCAGATTTTTTACGGTATTCCAGTGACCGGTTTGCTAAATCTGCTGACAGGTATGCTGGGGATCAAGTATTTTGCACGCAAGCCGGATAAGGCCGAAACAGACTGACGGAGTGCTGTCTGCGGAGTAACTCTTTCGGAACTCTGTGTATGGACATGAACATGAATTTTCCGGTACTCTCATGAATCAGGACCTCTCTTCACTTCAGGCTTCGGAAAGCTGGGCCGAACGCAATGGATTCAGCGATTGGGCACTTGCCATGATATGGATCATTGTGGCTCTGGTGCTGTTTCAAATGACTGCCGGACTGGTGTCGATTCTTCTGTTAATGGCAACAACGGGAATCGATGCGGAAGCCGACTTTCTCTCCATGATTACCGAAAGGCTGGATCTGCTTTTTATCGGAAACAGTACGGGACAGATTCTTTTTCTGGGGCTGGCGACATGGAAGGTTGCGGGCCTGCATGTTTCCGGATCGGTAAAAAAACAGTGGATGCGGTTTCAGGTTCGGGAAAATACGGTTACTATGGCCGGATGGGCCCTCCTTCTGTTTATTGTTGTACAGCCGACTGTCTGGTATGCGGGTTATCTCAATTCGCTGATCCCGTTGCCGGATTCCTTTCTCGAGATGCAGCAGTCCCAGGCGGAGCTTATTGAACAGTTTTTGACCAGTGAGGGAGTGCTCTGGATGGCAGTGATCAACATTGCGCTGATTCCTTCGATTTGTGAAGAGGTGATGTTCAGAGGATATGTCCAGGGAGCTCTGGAGAAGAGCTGGGGTGCCTGGCCCGGTATTCTGGTTTCAGGACTTCTGTTTGGTCTCTTTCACATGCAGCTTTCCAATTTGTTTCCGCTGGCGATGCTCGGCATTCTGCTGGCACTGGTTACCTGGTTAAGCGGGAGCCTGATTCCTGCAATGGGGGCCCATTTTATCAATAATGGAAGTGCCGTTCTGGTAGCGATCTATCTGCCTGACCTCGCTTTTGCTGAACTGACCCCGGAGTCTGCTCCGCCACTTTGGACTCTGCTGGCCAGTCTTTTGTTAAGTGGGTTGATTCTTCGACAGTTGTTTCTGCAATCCGGAAGGGGGTGACTATGGGATTTTTTGACGGGCCTGAGCCGAAAGATATTGAGAACTGGGTTTGTGTTATGGAACGGGGCACCGAGTATGAGGTTGCGCTTGCCCGAAACTATCTCTCAAACCTCAAGATTCCATCAAACATTCTCTCCAAGCGAGACTCATCGTATAATCTGAACATCGGTGAAACCTCCATGGTTTATCTCTATGTTCCCAGAGAGTTCGAAAAACGCGCGCGAAAGGTGTTGAGTGACCTGGAAACGGATCCAGGCTCGGAGGAAGATTGACAGAACTGGCCAAACGAATTCTGTTCGCAGTGCCGGCAGCACTGCTTTTTCTCTATCTGGTCTGGACAGGTGGCCCGGGCCTTTTTCTGTTTCTGTCGATATTGTCGTTACTGGGATTGTTCGAGATGACCCGGATGTTTTCGCGAATGTCTTCCGGAGTTTCTCTGCTGTTGGCACTCGGTGCCGGCCTGCTGGTCTGGATGTCCGAGCTGGTATCGTTCGAAATCCTGGTGTGGCCGGCCGGATTACTTGTCGCTGTTGGACTTTTTTCTCTGATTCGAAACGACAAAATATCGGCAAAACGCCGTTTAGTCTCTCTTTTTTCCGGCCTGTATGTTCCGGCTGGGTTCTTTTTTTTATGGAAGCTTCGACAGGCCGGAGATCCGGAGACCGGCTTTTGGCTTGCCCTTTCACTACTTCTGGTGATTTGGGCAAATGACATTTTTGCTTATCTGGGAGGGAGGCAGTTTGGCCGCAGGCCTCTGGCACTGGAAATAAGTCCTAAAAAGACGTGGGAGGGCTTTTGGTCGGGGTTTTTGGGATCTGTGGCCGTGATGGTATTGATCGTTTTTTGTGTAGAAGACTTTCCGTTGTCGATTCCGGAGGCTCTGCCGCTTGTGGCGGGGGTCGCCTGCCTTGGCCCGGCTGGTGACTTGATGGTGAGCCGACTGAAACGGTTGGCGGATCTGAAAGACTCTTCAAAGTTACTGCCCGGGCATGGAGGAATTCTGGACCGCTTTGATTCGTTACTTCTGTCAGCTCCTTTCTTTTATCTCTATGTGATTCGGATCGTGTAGGGAACAGCGGGAACACTCCGGCTGGTTCGGACCGGACAAATCCTTAATGAAAACAGGTGGATAAAATGCGATTTTTACTGACGGGTTCAACCGGTTTTATCGGCTCCTATCTTCGTTCTATGTTGTTACAGGACGGTCACGATCTCCTGGTAGTTACCCGGTCGCCGGAATCCTATACATCTCTTCAATCAACGAATCAGCAATTCATCTCCTGGGACACTGATCTGTCGGTACAGATGGAAAGTGTAGACGTGGTGATCCATATGGCAGGAGAAAATATTTTCGGCCAGAGATGGACCGACTCGGTAAAACGCGCGATCAGGGAAAGCCGTATTCTCTCTACCCGACGGTTGGTGAACGCAATGGAGAAGGCTTCGAAGCCGCCTGAACTACTGATATCTGCTTCAGGAGTGGGGTATTATGGAGATGGCGGGAACAAGATTCTGGACGAATCCTCTCCGGTTGGAGATGATTTTTTGGCCTCTGTATGCAGTGATTGGGAGTTAGAAGCTCTGGCCGCAGAACGTTTTGGTGTTCGGGTAGTTACACCACGATTCGGGTTGGCACTTCAGGCAGACGGTGGCATTCTTGAAAAGATGAAGCTTCCGTTTTTGTTGTTTGTCGGAGGTCCGATTGGTTCGGGAGATCAGTACCTGCCCTGGATCCATATGAGAGATCTCTGCCGGGTGATTCTCTATCCAGTGGGTAAACCGGGTTTGAGCGGCCCCCTCAATGCATGTAGCCCGGCTCCGGTTACGATGAGTGAGTTTACCGGGATTATGGGAAAGGTTTTGAACCGGCCTTCCCTGATTCGGATTCCGGAATGGCTGTTGAAAGGAGTGCTCGGGGAAGCTGCTGGCCCGGTGGTGGGAAGCCTGAATGTACGGCCGAAAAAACTACTTGATGCCGGTTTTTCATTTGAGTTTGAAGACCTGGAAGAGGCGCTGGCAGATCTTCTTTAGGCTATCCGTTTCTGTTGATGTATATTTTGCCTTTCCCTTGTCTGGCGCCTGCAAATGGCCAGTGTCTATTGAAATATAGTCCAGACGCGTAGCCCTTCACGTGTACGGGCGATGATCTCCCTGCTTCCGTCCGCGTTCAGATCGGCGACAAGAGGATAACTCATTGCGCTGGATGGAAGGTCGTAGAATCTTTCACCGCTGGCCAGATTCCATGCATAGAGTCGTCCGGATGCAGCCAGAGCGACTACATCAGTACGGCTATTGCCGTTGATATCAACCAGAAACGGCCCGGTGGATTCGGAAGCCGGCTGCCCCATGCTCTCGGTGAATCGAAGGTCTCCTTCCGGATTGTAAGCCTGAATTGCCCCCGTCCGGCTTTGCAGCAGAATGAGATTTTCAATTGCCGTTACGTTCCCATCGTCGACTCGTACCGATTCACTGGAGACAACAGGTGTAGTGGTCAGGCTGCTGTTACTTACGTTCAGGGATTGGGTGCGCAGCGAGTCCCCGCTTTCGGAAGCGATCAGCTCTTCGTTAAAAAGTCCCTGGACTCCGGATGCATAGAGCCGGCCGTCGGCTCCGGAGCCAAGAACGTGATCTTCGAACAGTACCGGGGAGCCGTTGTATCTTGATTCGATAAAGAGGGGAAACCCATTTCGGCGAACTCCACTTCGGTTCCATGCGTGAAGTCCATTTTCGGCAAATGCGAACAGTGAGACCTCGTCTCCTTTTTGGGCCAGCAGCGGTTTGGAGGTGACCACGCTGTTGGTCGTTTGCGGCCAGCCGTCGATGGGATTGCCCCGGGCATTCAGTATGTGTACCCGGCGGTCTGCGGTGGCCAGTACCATTTCGGCCACCCCATTACGGGTTACATCCATGACCTGCAATGGGGTGGTTATTTGTTCATCCAGTCTTACGGGGAAGTTGGGAAGAAGTGATCCGGCTTCATTCCAGGCATAAATCTTGTCCCCGGCCGCTTGCATCAGAATTTGTTGATTGTTTCCATACCAGTCATAAACAACCGGTGAGCCAATCGGCTGATCACCGTTTGTAGAGGCCTGAATAACAGGGGATCCGTCCGTTGCGAGGACATAGACGGTTCCGCTTTCCGTTGCAAAGACAATTTCCTCACGTGCAGTGCCGGCAATGTCTGCCAGGACGGGGGCGGCAGTCAGGTTCGAATCGAGTGGATAGGTCCAGCGCTCAGTGAAAGGATCACGAGACTCTTCTCTGAAGTGGTTCGCGATCGTGATTTCCAGTGGTTCGCGCTCAGTTTCCCGATAGGTGGAGAGTGTCATGATGTCCAGGCCGGACGTCAGTGCAGCCAGTTCATTTTGTGGAAAAAGCCAGGGTTGTAGAAATGTATTGAAAGAGGGAGCGTCCAGATAAGTAAAAGAGCTGAGAGGGCGGTCGATGTCCCGGCGCAGGTCGGTATAACTGTCATCGTAATAGACGACCCGTCTCCGGTTATAATCGCTTCCCACTCCCACGACAACGGAGTTACTCCTTGAGAGAGCCACCACTTCGTTATGGATAGCAAGATAGAACCCGGACAGGGACGACAATTCTGATCCCAGAAGTTCCCCGAGCCACGTGCTGCTGATATGATAGAGGTTATCATTTGGTTGCTGGATCAATCCCTCTTCAGTCAATTCTTGCAGAATCGCCTTCAGCTGGTCGGGATCGGATAGCCGTCGCAAAAATAGATATTCACTGGCAGACATGAATCCGGATTCGGCGAAGGCTACAAAGGCAAGTTCGGAATGAAGTGTGGATGCAATTTCCTGCCACTGCTCCGTATCGGATTCCAGTTTACGATCCAGATCCGTAAGTGGCTCTGCGGTTGGCAGGCGTCTGGGTTCCAGAAAAAAGATGGAGAATCCTGCTGCACCGATCGGGATGTAGCGGTCCAGCAGGAAAGGTTCCGCGGGGGTAGATATTGCGTGTGCCAGAACGGAACGTTCCGGTAGGGTCTGCATCTCGCCACGGAGAATCCAGGAGAGATTATCCAGGCTTTCCGGCGGGTTTTCCGTTTGTAAAGAGAGAGGTGTGGTCCCGTCAAAAAGGCCCTGTAAGGAGGGACGGTAGGTGATATCGGCAATCTGCTCCACCCAGCGTTCCAGGTTTGGGGTATTTACCAGATAGGATCCCGGCATTGCAGACGTATTCGAAAGATCCATGCCGGGCAGGATGTCACTCCAGGTCCGGAGCATATCTTCTATAGCCAGGCTGGACTCACTAAGCAGGGTTAGTGGCCCAATTTCCAGCAAGTAAAATGTTCGTTCCGAAAATGAAAGAATTTCAATTGTATAGTCGAGAAACTGATACCGGTTTTGTGAGAATTCCGGCTGAAAACGTTGCAGGTAGCGCGATGCAGAACTACTGGCAGATTCAACGATCCAGACCGGCTTCAGTTCGGTGGAACTGTTGGGATAGAGCAGCAGTGCATGGAGACGGGGGTTGAATTCCGCGGATTCCAGCAGGTTTCCGGTCAGTTGAATGGCAGCTGGGGTCATATCCTCCAGAACCGGCATCCAGGGTTGCTGCAGTTGCTGTCGGAGAGTCTGGTTCTCCTCTGGAATGAGTAAAAACGGAGTGCGATCCGGAACCAGTTGGGTCCAGTCGTCAGGTATGGGTTTGCTGCAGGATGGTATGAAGACAGCCAGGCAGACAAGAAGTGTCAGCCAGGAATGTATGGGGTTTTCTGCTCGACTCAAGAGACAAACGGTATTTGTGAACGCCGCATTATTGCAATAGCTTTCAAGTTACGAAAAATGTGTTAAACCTGGTGCTTCTCACGGTCTGGCTTGAAGGGGTAACGAAGTATCACAGCAATTCATATCCGGAATGGGATTTCTGTCACCGTATCTTCTTTTTTCTCTGGTTGCAGTCGCTTTGCCAATACTGGTTCATGTCGTCCGCCTTCGAAAAACCCGTACCGTTCGGTTCTCCTCTTTGCAGTTCCTCGAGCAGCTTTCAAAAGGGACCATTCGATATATTCAGTTGAAACGCCGGCTCCTCCTCCTGCTTCGGATGGCAGCGATTGCACTGATGGTTGTGGGGTTTGCACGCCCGGTTTTTTCGGATTTTGAAACCGGCCCACCGGGAGAAGGAGTGACAGTGCTTGTGGTGGAGAACAGCCCCGCGATGAGCCGATCAGATCAACACGGCAGATTGATCGACCAGGCTGTGGAATCGGCAGAAACAATCCTGGCATCTCTGCCTGCCTCTGCGAGAGTGATACTTGAAGTGACGCACGGTCCGGCACTGTCGCTGCCACCGATGTCCCCGTCCCTGGTACGTGATCAGCTGCGCATGGTGGAGCCTGACAACCATGGCAGATATCTTTGGGCCCATCTTGCGGAGGTCTCTGGCCGTGCCGAACGTCTGGGTGGAGCCTCGGCCTTCTATCTCATTACGGAGGGCAGGACGACGCTTTTTTCCAGACAGGAAAGGGATGAGTATCCCTTTGAGTCTTTTTCTGTGTTACAATTGATCCGTGTCGGAGAAGATTTTGGGGAAAATGCAGGGATTTCTGATGTAAGGCTGGAATCCTATCAGGCCGGGGAGATTGCAGAGCTGTCGGTAAAAGTACAAAATTACGGTCCCGAAAGTGTTCGTGGCCTGGAGGTGCTTATGGAAGTGGCTGGGGAAGTGAAAGCACGGTATCTGGCAGATTTTGGACCGTTTGAAGAGAAGCTGTTTCGGTTTGAATGGATTCCGGAATCTCCACTGGAGTATCGGGCCCTTGTCCGGCTTGAGGGAGATGGTGTTCTGTTTGACAATCACCGGTACATTTCACTGAGGGCTCCAGATCAGCAATCTTTGCTGTTGTTGTCAGACGCCCCTTCCCCGGGATTTTCGGAGGCGGTTCAGGTTATTACAGATGTCAGAGAAGATCTGACTCTGACGACAGAGCGTTGGAGTGATTCGGGCTGGGGGGGCAGGCTCTCTGCAGAAGATCGTCCGGAGATGCTACTTATCGACTCTCCTTTTTCTGTTTCAGAACAGCAATCAAATCGGATTACCAATTATGTACAGGAGGGAGGTCGAATTCTTCTGCTTCCGTCAGTTGAAGCAGATCTGGCTTCCTACAACCGTTTTTTCCGTTCTGTCCGGCTGGGCCGGATGAATGCCCCGGCCGGCCGGTACGGGTCTTCAGCGGTTATCGACCGGTTTGGCCCTGCCTCTCCCGGCAACCCTTTTTTCGACGGCCTTTTCGATCTACCGGAGAATCAGATCCCCAGGATTGATTCCCCGGAGATTTTCTATCGATATCCGGTCTCCGAATGGAGAGAACAGAATGCGGCGCAGCTGGCAGGTCTGGAGAGTGGTGAACCTCTGTTGATTGAGCAGAGTGCCGGGAGCGGAGTTGTTCTGTTTTCTACGGTCGGATTCGGACCTGGTTGGTCTTCATTTCCGGAGAAGCCTCTGTTTGTTCCGTTTCTTTACGAGTTGATCAGCTATCTGGCCGGAGAGAGGGGGAGTGAACTGTTTGAGCATACTCTGGGTGAACCGTTTGAGATTTTGCTTCCAACCCGTGTGGAGTCCCTGATCCATCCCGAAACCGGTGAGGAGCTGATCCCGGATCAGCAACCGATTTCGGAGGGAGTTGCCGTTTCGATGCCCGGCAAGTCCTGGAAACCCGGCTGGCTTTTGATCAAGCGGGATCAGGATTCATTGGCTGTAGCGGTGAATCAGGACACAATGGAGTCGGACCTGCTTACGTTAGAGGATAGAGAACTGTCGGAACGCTTGCAGAACCGGTTCAGGGAGGTGGAATTCTCTTCCCCTACCGGTCTTGTCGCGGCGAGTGGGGGCCGTTCTCCGGGTTTGAACCCCGGAGAGGGATGGCACTGGTTGTTGCTGCTGGCGCTGGGATTTTTGTTGACGGAGTCTCTTACAGCTCGTTTATTTAAAGCAGAAAGGATTGATTTGTGATTTCATTCACTCCATATATGGACCAACTTCTACTGGCAGGTTTGGCAATTTTGTCGGCAGGATTTATGCTTCATGCGGTCTGTACCGTGATTAACCGGGTCCGGTTGCGGAGTGTCCGTATGAGCTGGGGAAATGGACGCCTGGCCGGCCAATCCGGATCGTTCTGGATCTACGTTGCCCTGATTGGAATGGGGGCCGGGATGTTCTTGATTCCGGAAGAGCCGGACTCCCGGCTTGTATCTGTAGCGACAATTTGGATTGGTATGCACGGTGCACTGGCAAGTTCGCTCACAGGCAGGGTCTTTGTGACAGATAACGGACTTGTCCGCTCTCTCAATCATCCGTCCGGTATGATCGCCTGGTATCAGGTGACAGACTACGTAGTAAGAGACAAGCGCGGGAAAAAAGAGTATCTGGTGATCTATCAGAAGTACGATGGAGGCAGTCGTTTCGGAGAGGTTCAGCCCTGCAGCCGTTTCGCCATTACGGTTCCGGAGCGAAAAGAGAGAACGTTCAAAAAAATCGTATCTTGCAAGCTTGGAAAATCGATTGATAAAACCGTGCTGCCGACGGGTGATCTTCGAACTGTTACATAGACCGGAGGGCTTCTCTTTTTGATAGAAGATGCAACTAAACAACTCAATCCCGAACGAGCACTGCTTGTCGGAATTTATGGCCCCGAAATTCTTCGATGGCAGGCGAAGGAGTATATCGATGAACTGGAGATGCTTGCCCTAACGGCCGGGGCGGAGACGGTGGACAAGGTTTTACAGAACAGAACACACCCCGACCCCGGGAGCTATGTCGGTAAAGGCAAACTGGACGAACTGAAGGCAATCTCCGGGGAAATGGCAATTGATACGCTCATTTTCGATGACGATTTGACCCCGACACAGATTCGGAATATTGAGCGGGAAACCAAATCGAAGGTTCTCGACCGAAGTGGTCTGATTCTGGATATTTTTGCATCCAGAGCCAAGACTTCTGCATCAAAAACCCAGGTGGAACTGGCGCAGCTGCAGTATTTGCTGCCCAGGCTTACCCGGTTTTGGACTCACTTGTCCAGACAGTCCGGAGGGATCGGGACCAAGGGGCCGGGAGAGACTCAGATTGAAACAGACCGTCGGTTAATCGGCCGGAGAATTGCTGTTTTGAAAGAGAAACTGAAAAAACTGGACAAGCAACGAAGTACACAGCGAAAAGGACGTTCTGGAGCGATTCGCGCTTCACTTGTCGGGTATACCAATGCGGGCAAATCGACCCTGATGAACAGCTTGACGGAAACGAATGTTCTTGCAGAAGACAGGCTTTTTGCCACCCTGGACTCGACCGTCCGAAAACTGAAACTGAAGGATCATTCGGTTCTGCTCTCCGATACGGTAGGATTTATACGGAAGTTACCGCACAATCTCATTGAGAGCTTCAAGTCCACGCTGGACGAGGTCAGGGATGCCGACATTCTTCTTCATGTAGTGGACGCATCTACACCATCCGTTGATGAGCATATGGAAGTTGTGAAGAGAACGCTGGAAGAGTTGGGTGTACAGGATGTACGCACACAGCTCATTTTCAATAAAATTGACCGATTGGATTCCGGAGAGCTTCAACAATTGAAACAGGGCCATCCGGAAGCGGTATTTGTTTCGGCTGTTCGGGGAATTGGCCTGGTAACGTTGAAAAAGCAGATTGAGCAGACCATACAGGAAGATTATGTTGATTTCCGGTATAAAATCCCGTTAACTCACTACAAGATCGCTGCATGGTTACATGATATGGCTGTCGTTCGTCAGGAACAGTTTGAAGCGGACGAGGTAGATATCAGTGGCAGTATTTCCCAAAAGAGCCGAAAAATTGTAGAGGCGATGTTGCTGGAGACCACACAACCCGAAAACAGTCAATAATTGACACATGTTAACTGAAGAGTATATAAACAGAGGGTTTATTCCACTTAAACCGTCAGAGCAAATTTCTGATGTGCTGGAGACGATGAAGAGTGATGCTGCCATATCTCTTCCGGTTGTGGAACCCACGACTGGCAAACTGATTGGGCAGGTTACGTTGTCCCAGCTGGAAGAGGCAGTAGACAAGGGTGCCGCTATCTCCTCGATCCGGTTTGAGAACGCTCCGTCTCTTTATCCCCATCAACACATCTTTGAAGCGGCTCGCTCCATGTTGATTCATGAAGTGGGCTATCTTCCGGTTGTAGATGCCGATCAGAGCTGGATCGGGATTCTGGAAAAGTGCCGGACTGTGGAAGCACTCACCGGGCTGTTGAACGTTACGGTTCAGGGGTCTGTCCTCGAGGTTGAGGTGGCTGCACAAGACTACCATCTTGGGGAACTGGTTCAACTGATTGAAATGGAACAGGCACGAATTCTGGGAGTAGCTGTGCAGACGCCGACCCATGTTCAGGACCCGTTTCTAATCTCCTTCAAGCTGAATGTTCAGGATACTTCTGCAATAAGCCAGTCACTGCGCCGGCACGGATATCTGATCCGGTCGGAAAGTGACAGTGAGTTGCTGAATGTGGATATTTCGGAGAGGGCAGACGAGTTAATGAGATATCTCGATGTGTAGGTGTTGTCACCTTTTCCCGGATCCGTTCGGATTGAATGCGGAATACTCTCTATATTGCCCCATGTGTCCAACTCAGCAATTTCTGCTCTAATTGACCCACGCAGATGACTCGTTTTTTTGGAACCATTTTGATGTTCGCCGCACTGTCGATAACAGGCGCAAAGCTGAATGCCCAGGGTATTCAGCACTCTCCCGAAAAGAGTTATCAGACCGCTCTTCAACTCTTTCAGGAGGGGCTTTATTCGGAGGCAGCTCCCATTTTTCGGTCGGTTTCTGACCGTCATGAGAATCGATCCCTGTCGGAGTCTGCCGGCTACTACTATGTGCTTGCTGTTACAGAGATGGATTCAACGTTGATCGAGGAACAGACCGAATGGTTTGTCGATCGGTTTCCTACCGCTCGCCGGTCTGGGGAACTGTTGAAAGATGTCGGACACCGGAAGATGGCACAGGGGGAATACCGCGCTGCCCTGGACTGGTTTGAACGGGCAGCACACCGGCCGATGACCCGCCGCCAGAGAACCGAACTGACCTACAACATGGCGGAAGCTGCGGCTAATGATGAGTCGTACGATGAGGCAAGAGTGTATTTCATGGAGGTTGCTGAACTGAATCCGGAGTCGGTATGGGGGCCTCGTGCACTATATGCCCGGGGACGTCTCTATCTGGAAGAGGAGCGGTATC
>JBBDRX010000089.1:0-24455 GCA_040905245.1 Balneolaceae bacterium
GGGTACTGGCCTGATCCGATGGACAAGGGAGCCCTACAAGGAGCCGGTTATGTTTGTGATGGCTCTCAGTCAGATGTTTCTAACCTCCATGCTGCTCGGATGGGACCTGTTTGGAGTTCAGTTGGGAGCCTCTCCATTCCGGACACTGGCACAGGAGATGCCGAATGCTCCGTTTCTGCTTTCGAACCCTGACTTTGTACCGGCCGACGGAACCGGATTGAATGATCTGCTTCAGAGTCCCTGGATGGCCATTCATCCGCCGATTATTTTTACCGGTTTTGCGATGATGACGGTGCCGTTCGCTTTCGCCATCGCCTCCCTCTGGAAAGAGCGCTATCACGAATGGGTCCGTCCGGCCCTGCCCTGGACCCTGGGAGCCAACCTCTCTCTGCTTACAGCCATTTTTCTGGGTGGATACTGGGCGTATGAGACGCTCTCTTTTGGCGGATACTGGGCCTGGGATCCGGTCGAGAACGCCTCTCTGGTCCCATGGCTGATCGGGACGGCCGGGATCCATATGATGATTATTCAGCGACGCAGCTCCCGGGCCCATAAGGGGGCCATTTTTTTCGCCATTCTGGCCTATATCGGCATTGTTTATCAAACATTTTTGACCCGGTCGGGCGTACTGGCCGACCAGTCCGTGCACAGTTTTGTGGATCTGGGCCTCTACAACCAGCTGCTTGCCTTCATGGTCGTGATTCTTTTTCTGGGAATCGGCTTCTATTTGTGGCGGTACAAGGAGATCCCCTCCCCGGAAAAGGAGTCGGCAATCCTGAGCGGTGAGTTTATGACCTTTACCGGCGGGATGCTTCTGTTCACCCTGGGAATGGTGATTATTCTGGGAACCAGTTCACCTATTATCGGCAGATTGTTTGTGGAGAACCCGACACCGCCGGAAATCGAATTTTACAATAACTGGAGCCTGCCGCTGGCACTCTTGATCGCGATTCTGACTGTAATCGGACAATATCTGTTCTGGAAGAAGTACGACTGGGAGTCTCTGGCTGGTGCACTGGTGACACCGCTTCTGCTCACCTCGGTTGCCACTATTCTGTCAATCGTTCTGGGGGATGTTCGTGACCTGCTATGGATGGTCTATCTGTTCGCAGCCTGGTTTGCCGTCATGGGCAATGGAGCCATGATACTGAGCCTGATCCGGAAGAACCCAGGAGTAATCGGAGGAGCCCTTTCCCATATCGGGTTTGCTGCTCTTTTGATCGGGATACTGGCTTCTTCCATATACAGTGAAGTCCTGCTGGATGAGCGCATGCAGGGGTACAATGAGCGGGTAGAGGCTGGAGAGGTGATGGACGAACAGGGGTTCCCGGTACAGGAGAAAGCAGAGACATTTCAGCTGGAGCTGAACCAACCGAAACTGATTGCCGACCGCTATATGGCCACCTATCAGGGCTACGAAATCACCGAGGATCCCCGTCCCGGCCAGCAGCAGTACCGCATTCTGTTTGAGCCTGTGGACGGTGGCCGTTCCTTTACGATGAAACCGGACGTCTATCCGATGCAGACGACGTCTACCCGGGATCGGATTGAGTGGGCTGTCGAGCCGGACGTCCGGTCCGGGCTGACGAAGGATATCTACCTCTATGTTGCCGGAAGTGCCTATGTGGACGAAGTGAACCAGCGGGTACTCCGGGCCGGTGGCGGTTCTAACGGAGAGGGAGAGGTAGAAGAACCCGATTCACAGACCATCGAATTTTTCCGGGGCCAGTCGGTCGAGGCGGGCCCGTGGTCTTTTACGTTCCGGGACTTTCGGCCCGCGTCAGAGGATGCCCTGCCGGAAAACACGCTGATCGGGGTTCGCTCCCTGGTGGATGTACTTCACCGGCCAAGCGGTGAGCAGTACGAAGTGGAACCACTGTTTGCTGTCTATTCGGAGGAGGGAGAGAGCTTTATCTATGCACCAGCGCTGGAGATTGAACGGTTTGGCCTGAGTGTTCGCTTTACGAGAGTCCTGCCTGAAGAGGATCGAATTGAACTGACTTTTGACGGACTGGCCGAGGATTACGAAGAGGACTGGGTGGTCATTGTGGCCGAGAGAAAACCGTTTGTTTCCGTAGTGTGGCTTGGCACTTTTTTACTAATGGGCGGATTCTCGATCTCTATTTTCCGACACTGGGCACGTGAAAAACAGTCCTGATTATGAAACAGCGCTGGAAGTTAACGCTGGAGTATGACGGTTCCAGTTATCTGGGCTGGCAAAAACAGCCGGAAGGCCGAACCGTCCAGCAGGTACTCGAGCAGGCGCTGTCGAGTCTGTGTGATGAAGAGATTGTTGTGTACGGCCAGGGTCGAACCGATCGGGGAGTGCACGCCAGGGGACAGGTCGCCCATGCAGATCTCCCCGTCCGTTTTTCCGGAGACCGTCTGAGGGATGCCATGCGCGGGTTGTTGCCGGAAGATCTTGCACTGATTAGGGCCGAACCGGTTCGCAAGGAGTTTCACGCACGTTTTGATGCCTCGTCCCGCTGCTATTCGTACCGTCTGATTGGGCGTCGTACACCGCTCTGCCGGCGCTATTGCTGGGAATACACGAGGCGGTTCAACCCGGAGGTACTTCATGAGTGTGCCTCTGTCTTGAAAGGTGAACACAATTTTCGCAGTTTTTGCCGGGTGGAACCGGGTTCGGACGCCAATACGGTGTGTACTGTCCTTGAGTCGTACTGGAAGCGGGATGGGGAGTTTCAGATCTATCATATTCGGGGGAACCGGTTTCTGCGTCACATGGTTCGAAGGCTTGTGGGAAGTATGGTTCTGGTTGGAACAGGCCGCCTGGACAGGAGCGATTTTGACGCTCTTCTCGGTGGGAAGGAGCCCAACGGCAGCAAAGGGTTCTCCGCTCCGGCCCGGGGCCTGTTTCTGGATGCGGTATCCTATTAGCTGAGAGAGTTCAAACGGGGAATTGAAACGGTTTCGATGATGGGAAAACGAGAGTGTCCGGGTTGTGCGGTGGTTTCAGAAGATACGAACGAAGTATGTCCGATTTGTGGGTACGAATTTCCCTCTCAGCCTAAGTCGAGAGTTGTGATTGCCTGGTTGATGATCCTCCTGCTGCTCTTGTGGCTTTTGCTGTAGCCTTCGTTACCTGCCTTTCGTCGGCTGTACTCTGAATAGAGTTTAGCCGGATTCTGTACTCGCGAGAGAGTACACAGTTTTTAAAAAGTTTCTTATATTATATGGCTTGTCAGTTTATAGGTACTGATAGAGCATGCAAGGACTTTTTTTGTTGATAGCACGCCTGTGTAAAATGGATCCTGGCGCAGCCAGTTGAGCGCAATATTGAATTTGTCGTTGGAAAAAGTCCCTCTGCTCGTCCGGGTGATGGCCGGACGACTCAAGTCGAACGTAATGTTAAGTTAAAACAGACGAGTATGGCAGGAATGAGTATCCCCAATCAACAAGGTCTATATAGTCCGAATCACGAACATGATGCCTGTGGAATTGGTTTTGTCGTCAATTTCAAAGGAAAGCGGTCCAACGAGATTGTTCGGCAGGCATTGACGGTATTGGCCAATCTGGAGCATCGGGGAGCAACCGGCAGTGAAGCAAATAGCGGTGATGGGGCCGGAATTCTGATGCAGATTCCGCATAAGTTTCTGAAAGACTCCTGTGAAGGGTTGGGGTTTGACCTGCCGGAGCCTGGAAAGTACGGTGTGGGGATGATCTTCTTTCCCGGCGATCGGGAAGATCGCAAGCCGTGTGAGAAAATTGTAGAGCGTATTATTGAAGAAGAGGGGCTGGAGGTGCTTGGCTGGAGAAAGGTGCCGACCGACAACTCCAGGCTGGGCCATACCGCACGCTCTTCCGAACCATCTGTTCGTCAGGTGTTTGTCCGTCGTTCCCCGGAGCTGAAATCGGATCTGGATTTTGAGAGAAAGCTCTATGTGATTCGTCAGCGCGCGACCCGGGAGATCGAAGAGGCGGAACTGGATATTCGTGAAAAGGATTTTTTCTATGTATCCAGTTTTTCCAGCCGCACGATTGTTTACAAGGGAATGTTGACAACCAAACAGGTGGACGCGTTCTATCCCGATCTGAAGCATCCGCTGATGGAGTCGGCTCTGGCCCTGGTCCATTCGCGATTCAGTACCAATACCTTTCCGAGCTGGAAACTGGCGCATCCCTACCGATATGTGATCCACAACGGTGAGATCAATACAGTACGTGGGAATCAGAACTGGATGAAGGCCCGTGAGGCCCAGATCGCCTCTGAACTTTTCGGTGACGATCTTGACAAGATCCATCCTGTGATTCAGGAAGGGGGAAGCGACTCGGCAATTTTTGACAACACCCTGGAGTTTTTAGCACTTGGCGGACGGTCGCTGCCACACGTGATGATGATGATGATTCCCGAGCCATGGGAAAATCACGACGATATGGATCCGGCCAAGCGCGCTTTCTATCGTTATCACAGTTGCCTGATGGAACCATGGGACGGGCCGGCCTCTGTCGCCTTTACTGATGGGAAAATCGTTGGTGCGACCCTCGACAGGAACGGGTTGCGGCCGTCTC
Source organism: Balneolaceae bacterium (assembly GCA_040905245.1). Lineage (GTDB taxonomy): Bacteria > Bacteroidota > Rhodothermia > Balneolales > Balneolaceae > JBBDRX01. Next base: position 4,531 of record JBBDRX010000089.1, read on the forward strand.
GCTACTATGTAACCCGGGACGATGTGGTGATTCTGGCATCAGAGGTGGGAGTCCTGGATATCCCTGCCGAAAATATTGTCAAGAAAGAGCGACTGCAGCCTGGCCGCATGCTCATGATTGATACTGAAGAGGGCCGCATTATCAGCGATGAAGAAATCAAGAGTCAGATTGTCAATGAACATCCGTATCAGCAGTGGCTTGACGACTATCTGGTCGATTTTGATCGGGAAACGGAAGATCTGGACTACCAGGAACCTGACCTGGACCATTCGGCGATCATCCATCGGCAGAAGGTCTTTGGCTACACCTATGAAGACCTCCGGGTGAATGTGGGCCCGATGGCCGAGAATATGCTTCAACCGGTTGGAGCTATGGGGAACGACGCTCCACTTGCCGTTCTGTCAAATGAGCCTCAGCTGCTTTACAATTATTTCAAGCAACTCTTTGCCCAGGTTACCAATCCTCCGATCGATCCGATTCGTGAAGAGCTGATTACCTCTACCGAGGTGACGCTTGGCTCTCAGGAGAATATCCTGAATCCGGGCCCGGAGAGTTGCCGACAGCTTGAACTTGGGACTCCGATCCTGACTAACGAGCAGATGGCCTGGTTGTATGATCTGAAACTGGATGGCTTCAAGCAGACGACCCTGCCGATTCTCTTCGAGGCGGGAAGTGGCGGAACAGGGCTGAAGAAAGCGCTGGATCAGCTTTTTGCACAAGCGGACCAGGCGATCGAGAATGGAAGCAACATTCTGATTCTGTCCGATCGGGAGTTCTCCTCAAAGAAGACTCCGATTCCGGCATTGTTAGCTGTAGCGGGGTTGCATCACCATCTGATTCGAACCGGCAAGCGAACCCAGGTGGGGATTGTACTCGAGTCCGGCGAACCCCGCGAGACGCATCATTTCTGTACATTGATTGGATACGGAGTGGATGCGGTGAATCCGTACATGGCCTATGAAAGTCTGTATGATTTGATTCAGGAAGGATTGTTGGAAGGAATTACCTACGAACGAGCTGTGAAAGGATATAACAAGGCAGTAGTCAAGGGAATCGTGAAGGTTATGGCCAAGATGGGAATTTCGACCATCAAGTCGTACCGGGGCGCCCAGATCTTTGAGGCACTTGGTATTGCCAAAGAGGTTATTGACGAATATTTCATCTGGACCGACTCGCGTATCGGCGGGGTGGATCTGGATCTGATCGCCAAAGAGGCTGAACTACGCCATAAGAAGGCATATCCCACGATTCGAACCAATGGCCAGGTACTGGATGAAGGCGGCCAGTACAAGTGGAGAAAGAACAGCGAATATCACATGTACAACCCGGAGACGGTTCATCTGCTCCAGTTTGCGAGCAAGACCGGGGATTATCAGTTGTACAAGGACTATGCAGACCGTCTGGACAAGCAACTGGATCCACCCCCCACACTTCGGCATCTGCTGGCCCTGAACTACGAGAAGGAGTCCATTCCCGTCGAAGAGGTGGAGTCTGTAGAATCGATCTGCCGCCGGTTCAAGACCGGTGCCATGTCGTACGGATCGATCAGCGAGGAGGTACACGAAGCTCTTGCGATTGCGATGAACCGGATTGGAGGGAAAAGCAATACGGGCGAAGGTGGAGAAGACGTACACCGCTATACACCGGACCCGAATGGCGACTCTCGGAACAGTGCGACCAAGCAGGTTGCTTCCGGACGGTTCGGGGTTACCAGTCTCTACCTGACACAGGGAGAAGAGATTCAGATCAAGATGGCCCAGGGTGCCAAACCGGGGGAAGGAGGGGAACTGCCCTCCCGAAAGGTCTATCCATGGATTGCAAAAGTAAGGCTGTCTACTCCGGGGGTGGGGCTAATTTCACCCCCTCCGCATCACGATATCTATTCCATTGAGGACCTTGCGCAGCTGATTCACGATCTGAAGAATGCCAATAACAAGGCACGTATCAATGTGAAACTGGTTTCGGAAGTGGGCATCGGAACCGTCGCCGCAGGGGTAGCCAAAGGCCATGCCGATGTGATCCTGATTAGTGGGCATGACGGTGGGACCGGAGCTTCTCCGCAGACAAGCATCAAGCATGCCGGGCTGCCGTGGGAGCTGGGCCTGAGCGAGACACACCAGACTCTGGTGATGAACGATCTCAGAAGCCGGGTGACACTGGAGACGGATGGCCAGATCAAGACTGGCCGGGATATTGCGGTTGCCGCACTTCTCGGTGCGGAGGAGTTCGGCTTCGGAACCAGCGCACTGATTACCCTTGGCTGTATTATGATGCGGGTCTGCCATCTGGATACTTGTCCGGTTGGTATCGCCACACAGAATCCCGAGCTGCGGCACAAATACGAAGGAGATCCTTCCTACATAGTCAACTTTATGAAATTTGTTGCCCAGGATCTTCGGGAGCATATGGCCCGGCTTGGATTCCGAACCGTAGATGAGATGATTGGCCGTACGGACAAGCTCTATCAGCGGGAGACAGACCACTGGAAAGCGAAACACCTGGATTTGTCTCCGATACTACACCGGCCGGACGTAGGTCCGGATATCGGTACGCGCTGCCTGATCAAACAGGACCACGGGCTGGAAAATTCACTGGATATCCAGACGCTGATGGATATTTGTGAACCTGCCCTGGAGAGAAAAGAGCCGGTTCAGGCCAAGCTCCCTATTCAAAATATCAACAGGGTTGTCGGAACCATTGTCGGAAGCGAAATTACCCGCCGGTACGGAGGAGAGGGACTTCCGGAAGATACGATTCGGCTCCGCTTTAATGGGTCTGCCGGCCAGAGTTTCGGTGCGTTTCTGCCCAGGGGGATGACTCTTGAACTGGAGGGAGACGCCAACGACTACTTTGGGAAAGGACTTTCCGGAGGAAAGTTGATCCTCTATCCGGATCGTGGATCCAAGTTTAAACCCGAAGAGAATATTATTGTCGGGAATGTCTCATTCTACGGAGCAACCAGTGGAGAAGCTTATGTCCGGGGGATGACCGGAGAACGATTTTGTGTCCGAAACAGTGGTGTCCACGCAGTAGCCGAAGCTGTCGGAGATCACGCGTGCGAATATATGACCGGCGGCCGGGTTGTGGTTCTCGGCCCTACCGGGCGGAATTTTGCGGCCGGTATGTCGGGAGGAATCGCTTATGTCCTGGATATGGATGGCTCATTTCACGAGCGATGTAATCAGGAGATGGTATACCTGGAGTCACTGGAGTCCGAAGAGGATATTCGACAGGTGCGGACGATGATTCGTAAACATGGTGATGCGACGGATAGTAATTTGGCCTGGAAGGTTCTGGCAAGCTGGGATGAACTTCAGTCCAGATTCGTCAAAGTGATGCCGAAGGATTACAAGCGAATGCTCGAACTGATTAGCGAGTTTGAAGAGCAGGGCCTGGAAGAGTATGACGCCGCGCTGAAAGCATTTGAGCGTAGTCGTGAAGAAAAACTGGCTACTGCAGAATAACGAACATCATAATTTTTTAGAAAAAGACGATCGTTATGGGGAAACCGACCGGATTTATGGAGTACGACCGTAAGTCGACTCCATACAGAGACCCGAACAAACGGGTTCAGGACTGGAACGAAATGACACAAAAACTGACTGAGGAGGAGCTGCATGAGCAGGGTGCCCGATGTATGGACTGCGGGATTCCTTTTTGCCAGACCGGAACCGAACTCGGTGGCAAGTCACTCGGCTGCCCGGTCTATAACCTGATTCCGGAGTGGAACGACCTGGTCTACCGGGGCAAGTGGAAGAAGGCGCTCCATCGGCTTCACAAGACCAACAATTTTCCGGAATTTACCGGCCGGGTCTGCCCGGCACCGTGTGAAGGTTCCTGTGTGCTGGGGATCATTGAACCGCCGGTTGCGATCAAGAGTATCGAACAGGCCATCATCGACCGTGGATTTGAGGAGGGTTGGGTGGTACCCGAACCTCCTGAAAAGCGGACCGGAAAGAACGTTGCTGTAGTAGGATCCGGCCCGGCCGGCCTGGCTGCTGCTGCCCAGCTGAACAAGGCGGGACACAGTATAACGGTCTATGAGAGGGCAGACCGTATTGGAGGGTTGCTGACCTATGGGATTCCGAATATGAAGCTGGACAAGAAGATTGTCGAACGTCGGGTTAACCTGCTTCGGGAAGAGGGAGTTGAATTTGTGACCAACACAGAGATTGGCAAAGATATCCCGGCTCAGGATCTTCGAAAGAAGTATGATGCCATGATTCTGGCCGGTGGCGCCACCCGGCCACGTGATCTGCCGATTGACGGCCGTGACTTGAAGGGAATTCACTTCGCTATGGATTTTCTGCATGCGGATACCAAAAGTCTTCTGGACTCGAACCATGAGGATGGTAATTATATCTCTGCAGAAGGGAAGGATGTCATCGTGATCGGTGGCGGAGATACGGGAACGGACTGCGTAAGTACCTCTATGCGGCATGGATGCGAGAGTCTGACCCAGTTCGAAATTATGCCGAAACCGCCGGATGCACGAGCGGATGAAAACCCATGGCCACAGTGGCCCAATATCTATCGGGTAGACTACGGACAAGAGGAAGCCCAAGAACGGTTTGGAGACGATCCTCGCCGCTATCAGGTGATGACCAAGAAGTTTGTTGGTGATTCCGAGGGCCGTGTCAAAGAGCTTCACACGGTCGAAATTGAATGGAAGAAAGGGGAAAGTGGCCGTATGGCACCCGTCGAAATTGAAGGGACGGAAAAGGTCTGGAAGGCCGATCTTGTTCTGCTGGCGATGGGTTTTCTGGGCCCTGAAAATCCTGTACTGGAACAGCTCCAGGTCGAACGTGATGAACGCAGTAACGCAAAAGCCGAACACGGCTCTTACGATACGAATGTTGAAGGTGTTTTTGCAGCAGGTGACATGCGTCGGGGACAAAGCCTGATTGTGTGGGCGATCAATGAAGGACGGGGAGCCGCTCGTGAGTGTGATCGCTGGTTGATGGGAAGTACAGAGCTTCCATGACCTCGCAGGAAAAGAAATACAATAAATTCCCTCTTTTGGCTTGACTTGCGAAAGAGGGAAGCCTTATATTTAAGTCTGTCATGAAAGCAATCGAATTCGACGTCACACGGTGAGACGAATTCGCTCTGCCCCCTGGTGGGGCAGACTCCTTTACCATTCCTCGGTAGCTCAGCGGCAGAGCAATCGGCTGTTAACCGATGGGTCGTAGGTTCGAATCCTACCCGGGGAGCGTAAAAAAGCCTCAAACACTTGTTTAATCAGTGTTTGAGGCTTTTTTTATGATGGGGTGGTATAACAAAAGTATAACATTCTCAAAAATCCCCATACCTAGTATTAAAAGCCTTAAAATATTTCTATTGTTTCTTTCAGTTTAAATAATCCAATACATGGCTTATTTCTTAATCATAAGATCGAGAGAATTTATTAGCAATAGTCCTGTATTAGTTACTGTGTTTTGGTATATGATGCTCAGTAGAAGTCTTATTTTAAACTAATGACTCAAAAGTATTCATATCGATGGCATCATTTTATTTGTAAGGTAATGGTCCGGGAAAATTGGACAGTTAAACTCAATAACATAGTTTGCTGTCATGAAACGAAAAAGAAGACATTTCGGAGCCAAATTCAAAACCAAGGTTGTCGCTGTCGCGCTCGAGCTATTACTACAAACCGAAAGGGATCAGCCGGCAGGATCTTCGCATCATGGAGCGAATGGACCACATGTACACCGAAGACCCGACTCGGGGCTCTCTCCGTTATTGGCGGGATCTGACTCCTGAACGAGTCTACTGGAAAGCCGTATGAGAAACCAAACGATCTATCATAAAAAAACTGTCCAACCAACCTAGACCACTACACATCAACTTGAAGTGGTTTAGTCCGACAGACTCCTAGATCACTGCAAAAAACCTGTGAAGATGCTTCGGGGGTACCCTCAGCATGACAACTTCAGGGAGCTTATATCGGACTCATGTTAAATAACATGTCATGTCAGAAAGGGAAGATAGATGACCGAACAAATTAAGAAACCATTCGATTTTAATATTTCAGAACATCCCTGGTACAGTCTTTCTGCTGAGGAAGCGGGTGAGATAGTTAAAACAAGTGCTGAAAAAGGATTAACAGATGAGGAAGTTGAGAGGCGCTTAAGTTTCTTTGGTCCCAATGAAATTGTCACGGAAGCCGGATTGACTCGTTTCCAGATCCTCATTCATCAGTTTAAAGATCCGCTGATCTATATTCTGCTTGCAGCGGCTTTTGTTACCTTCGTGCTGCAGGATTATGTTGACTCAGGTGTAATTATGGTGGTGGTCTTGCTTAATGCACTGATTGGCTATATTCAGGAAAATAAAGCACAATCTGCTATACGTGCACTCTCAAAACTGTCGGATCCCAAAGCGCAGGTAATTCGTAACGGGCGCGAGATCGAGATACCGAGCCGTGATCTGGTACCCGGAGATATTGTGCTGCTTAGTTCGGGCGGCCGGATCTCGGCAGACATGCGCATTTTAATGTCAAAAGGGCTGGAGGTGGATGAATCGGCTCTTACCGGAGAATCGGAGGTGATCACCAAACAGGTGGATCCGATACGAAAAGCCAATCTTGTTCCTGCCGACCAAAAGAATATGGCCTTTGCCGGTACCATTGTAACTCAAGGCCGGTCAAAAGCAGTTGTGGTGCGTACAGGCGACTCAACGGAGCTGGGGGAAATAGCTTCCACCGTAAAAGAGATCGGTATCATAAAAACACCGCTGCAGGAAAAGGTTGACAAGCTGGGCAAGAATATTGGTTATCTTATTCTGGGCTTTGCAGTATTAATAGCAGTGATTGGGATTCTCTACAAAATGGATCCCTCGGATATTTTTATAACCGTTGTAGCCATGGCGGTATCAGCAATTCCGGAGGGACTTCCGGTAATACTTACCATAACGCTGGCTATTGGGGTGCGCAGGATGGCCAATCGGCAGGCTATCATACGATCTTTACCTGCGGTTGAAACTTTGGGAAGTACCACGGTGATTGGTTCTGACAAAACAGGTACGCTCACTAAAAATCAGATGACGGTGCGGCAGATCTGGGCTGATGACAAATTATTCGAAACGACTGAAGCGGGATATCAGCTTGAAGGCATGATCCGTGAAGATGGTATAGGGATAACTCCATCTGTACAAAGCGGACTTTTCAAAACACTAATGGCAGGGACTCTGGCTAATGAAGCCAATGCAGCTGCTGTTGAAATGGAAGAACCTCAAGGTGATCCCACTGAAATTGCATTGCATGTTTCGGCTTACAAAGGCGGTATTCGTCTGTCGGATATCAGGTTGCATCATGAGCAGCTTGATTTCCTTCCCTTTGAACCCGAACGAAAATTTATGGCCACTTTGAACAGAAGTGATAAAGGGCAGATCATTTTTATGAAAGGAGCTCCTGAGGCAGTTCTGGATCGGTGCAGTTACCAGTTGAAAGACGGAGAATTGATACCTGTGGACCCGGAAAAAGTTAAAGCGGTTGCTAAACATATGGCCGGCCAGGGACTCCGGGTACTGGCTATGGCCTATCGGACTGTTGAGACCGAATATCTCGATGATATGTCTGTACTGGAAGAAGAGTTTGTGCTCACAGGCTTGCAGGGAATGGAAGATCCCGTACGCCCCGAAGTTGTAGAAGCGGTACAAAGCGCGATGGAATCAGGTATCAGGGTGGTGATGATAACAGGAGACCATATTGACACGGCTGTGGCTATCGGGCGGCAGCTGAGGCTGGATCCTGAAGAACACGGAGCACTTGAAGGCAAAATGCTGGACGGACTTTCAGATGAAGAGCTCGATCTTCAGCTTATGAACATTAATATCTTCGCACGTGTATCGCCCAAACACAAATACCGTATTGTTGACCGATTTAAGAATATGGATCATGTGGTTGCGGTAACCGGCGATGGAGTGAACGATGCACCGGCGCTGCGAGCGGCCCATCTTGGGGTGGCAATGGGGAAAAGCGGAACCGATGTTGCCCGGGAAGCTTCCGATATGATTCTGTCTGACGACAACTTCGCAACTATCACAGCTGCGATCGAGGAGGGCAGAATCGTCTTTTCAAATATACGTAAAGTGACATTTTTCTTGCTTTCCACAGCAGTGGGTGAGCTCATCGTGATACTGATCGCGGTTCTCATGAACTGGCCCCTTCCATTTATTGCCGTTCAGATCCTTTGGATCAATTTGGTGACCAATGGATTGCAAGATATAGCTCTGGCTTTTGAACCTGGAGAACCGGGTATTCTGAAGCGTAAACCACGCCCCCCAAAAGAAGGGATACTTACCGGCCGTTTAATGGAGCGTCTCGGTGGGGTGGGTCTTGTTTTGGCTGCCGGAACACTGGGAATGTTTTGGTGGATCTATCGGGAAACAGGTGACCTGGATTTAGCCCGTACGGCAGCAATGACACAGATGGTTGTGTTCCAGTTTTTCCATGTGTTGAATTGCCGCTCGCTTGACAGAAGCATATTCCGGATCCCTTTCTTTTCCAACAAATTTTTATTCGTGAGTCTTATTACAGCTTTACTTGCACACTTAGCCGTACTGCATATCGGGTTTCTGCAGACCATATTCCGCACGATGCCGCTGACAATCGAACAGTGGTTGTTAATCATCGGGGTAGGCATGTTGGTTATTATCGGTGGCGAAATTGATAAGATTGTAAACCGCTGGCGCAAGAATTATATTGGATAATTGATTAAACTCGTTGTATGGCTCCTCTGTAATACTCCCGGTTTTTAGGACCACGATACCGGAGTTCTTCGTTAGAACCATAATTCGGGTCTCATCGTTTTACTGAAATTCCCCGAAGTCACCCAACAAACGATTGTATTCGACCTGTCAGTTGCTATTTCAGATCAAAATCATCTGATAGTATATTACGTACACACCCGCAATGACCAGGAGAGTTCCTGTAATCTGGTTCATGTATGGAAGGATCGTGCGCAAGCTCTTCATAAAAAGAGGTTGGGCGAATGTTGACAGCAGAATGGCTGTGACCATCATCAGGCTGAGTCCCCCGAAATAGGCGAGAATATAACTTGCGCCCAGTCCAACGGATGGTGCCGACAATGCCTGTGTTGCTACAATAAGAAATAGCGGAAACAGACAGCCTAATGCTCCAATAGCGTAGCCGATTCCGAACAGAAAAGCCTCAAGTATCTCCGATCGGTGATTGCGTCGATTTACATTGATCGAGAATGCAATCTCCTTTCCAGTCAGCATTAAGAAGCCCAGGAGAATCAGCAGGCTTCCCATACCCATGGTAACCCACTTCATATAGGCTTTCAGAATCTGGCTTGCAACCACAATCAGAACGCCGGCAATCGAATAGATGACCAGTATTCCCAGAATACTGAAAGCAGCAAGTTTCAACCCTTTGAAGACCTTGTCCGTGTACGATGTACGAGCCTCAGAGCCTCTGGATATGTACGAAGCAATGTACCCCGGCAACAGGGCAACCGCACAAGGAGCAAAAAAGGCGACAACACCCTGTAGAAAGGAAAAGTAGACAAACTCCATGCAAATCGTGATAACGTTCAGGTGCCATGACAGACACCCGTGAGTTCTGAATCAGAATAAAATGACCTTTACATCACCTACATCACTAAATCGTCAAACAGACTGCGGTATTCATCCGCTGTGAGTGCGGTCTTGTTCTTGCGAAAGGCAATATGGCCGTCTCTATTTACTCCCACTGTCGTAGCCTGGCTTTCAACTCCGTACTCGAGCATAATCTCCGGGAGGCCGCGGGTTACGGGAAATGTAAATCCTTTTTCTCTTGAAAGCTCTCGCATGGTCTCTGCATCATCAGTCGGATCAATCCCAATCGCAACCAGTGTGAGCCTGTCTTCATATTCCGGGTAAACTTCAGAAAGAGCCGGCCAATTTTTGGCGCAAACGGGACACCATGAAGCAGTAAAGTAGATAACAACGGGTTTGTCTTCGTTCAGGGACTCTTGAAGGCTGATGCGTTCACCTGATATAGTCGTGACTTCAAAATCAGGTGCTACTTCGGTGGCGGAACTGGATTCTGTTTGATTCTGCTCTTCGGAACTGCAGGCATTTAGCAGTATGACAGAAACGATCATTAGAGATACAAATCGAAAGAGAGGAGAATTCATAGGTGTATATTTAGTTGTCATTATTTACGGTAGACGTGTTCAGTACGAAGAGTCTTACCTGTTCTTTCAGATAACCCAACGCAATTCCACAGGTAAGATGTATAATTTGTATCAAAATAAGGAATTCGGTTTTGGATTCCGGAAAATTGAGTGAGGCTTATCGATTCCGGAAGTCCTCGAATAACGATATGAAGTACGGGAAAGTGTGCCCTCTGACTGCCCGAGGCTATGAATCAACGTGGGTCTTTAGATTCTGTGTGGGAGAGAGTGAACAGGATGGGTATAAAAAAAGAGCCACTACGACGAACGCAATGACTCCTGAAAAAACAGTCGGTCAAAAAAATGGATCTATACTTTGCCACTGTTTTTCATGTCCTGAATCTCCAGTCGGATTTCCTGGGATAGCTTTTTCACCTCTTGCAAGGTTTTACGTGCGCGGGTTCCGGCAGCTTTATTGTCCTTGTCATAGAATTTTACCAGATCCGGCTCCAGTTCATCAATCAGGGATTTTACTTGTTCAATTCGACTCATTCTATACTCCTTTGGTTAGTTGACATTATTTCCTCTTGCTGGTCAAAGCAACTAACGGGAAACTATATATTCAAAGCTCTGTAATCAAGTCAGTTAGCCTATTGAGAGGAACTAGAGAGCTTTAATACTGGTTTTCTGAAGGTATAGTCATGTCGGGGCCTGACTTTACAGATGCCATTTCAAGTGGAATAGAAGGGTTCCCCGACCGTAAAAAAAACTTGTTTACTGGTTTCGGTAACCATCATTGCCGGCAGATTCCCAATCACCTTCAGGGGGTGATAAGGGTTGTCCCCTTTGTAGATGGATAGTCTGCAAAACGGCCGGTGGTCAAGAGTCTCAATGGAAAGGAAACGCCGTGGAATTCGGACGGGACAGGTGATTCGGAGAAGGTCTCTTCGAGTTCGGCCCAACGGATCGTTTCGGGCATCTCCTTCTGTATGATTTCATCGGAATCGTTCATGCTGAACAGGATGACATCGCGAATTTGCAACTGTTTCTGAAGCAGGGCTACCAACTCTGGAAGTTTCAGGACCCCCGGTTCATCCCGTCCGGGTACGAATGCCAGGCTCGAAAGGAGAATGTGAGGGGTATCCGGAAGCCGGAGGAGGTGATTGGTATCCAGTTGTGTACTCTCCTCTTCCATTCGAATCAGGGAACGCTGGTGACCGTTCAGGCCAATTGCCGACACACCGTAATCGGCGAGCAGAGCTATGAGCCTGTGATTCAGATCCCGGATCGATCGGACAGTTGCCTCTTCCCGCATCATTCCGCTCTGGAGAAGACGCTCTGTGTAGGCACTGTCGCCATGAATAATCACTCCACGGGCAGTCTGCTGGCTCGACAAAGAGCGGGCAAAGGAAGACAGAAACATTCCATTGTCGAGGTGTTCATAGTCGATGACTGCAATGTAGTCCATAAAAGCGGATTCGTATTGGTGATTATGTGATTTGTCCGGAAGAGCGTTCAGGTTAACCTGTACAGAGTTCTACTCAATGTCGGAAGATTTCGGGATCAGCTTCATGGTCTGGTAGCTGGCTTCCCGGAAGAAGGTACTGTCCTGATACATGAATCGGTAGTTGCCGTTCAGCCAAAGTTCCGTTTGATCTCCGTAGAATTCTGACAAGGGATTTCCGGACTGTCCCGTGGGGAGAATTGTGTAGCTGCGTTCGGGAGACGCCATGTCCACAACTCGCCGGACAGAAGGGCCCTGAACCATGTCAAACGGCTGATCCCAGTTATACTGTCCCTTGTTGATACTCATTGCATGACCGGGAACGGGATAGGGTCCCTTTTTCATGATGTTGTTTACGATCAGCTTCAGTATAGCGGGAGCCTCGTCACGTTTCGCCACCTCTCCAAAAAGCGGGGGGTTGAGCGTTAACGTGTGTACATCTCCCCAGCGCCAGTTGATAGGTTCGTTCCCATAGGTCTCAGAAAGCCATTCAATAGCTTTCTGCATACTCCGACGAATGATATCGTCCCGGGATTCCGTCTCGGGTGTATTGGCGTTATCGAAGAGAAAGCTGTCACTCTGCAGTAGGCGAGTCATAATTTTTACGGCGACCCGTTGTGTTTTAACCAGTCCCCGGTAGGCTGTATCGCCCACATCGTCTCTGAGTGTCAGCTCGGTGAATTTCAGAAAAAAAGTATCCAGGAGGGTGGCTGCAGTCGATTCGGGATCGTACTGAAAGTTCCAGTTCTCCAGGTAGGGCAGGATTTCGGAAAAATCATAGGGGGCCGGTGATTCCCGTAGTATTGGTAAAATGCGTTCTGTCAGATCACGTGCATGGGGAGAGAACGTATCCAGTTGAAGCTGCTGGAATTGTTCGGCTTGTAGAGTGTCTGCTGCAGAAAGGGTCGCCAGAATACGGTCGATTCTGGAGTTCGGTTCCCAGAAGTGGCTGATGTAATGCGGGTAGTTCTCTCCATGAGGAGGGTTGTTGGCATTGGCGACCACTCCGGACTCGGGATTGACCGTGGATGGTAGCTCATCGTAAGGAATCCAGCCCTGCCAGTCGTATGTCGGATCCCACCCGTGTCGAAAATCCAGTGGATTGTATCTTCGAATGGGCAACCCGGCTGCACTGAAAAGGGCAATATTGTTGTCACGATCTGCATAAAGGAAGTTTTGTCCGGGGGATTTGAACATCTTCAGTCCCTCCTGAAAATCTTCCATGGAGAGGGCCCAATTCATTCTGTACAAAGCTTCCACTTCATGGCTGACTTCGTGTCCGGTCCAGGCCAGGGAGAGGAGCAGGTTGTCGGTGAGTTCCTGTTCCGGAAAGATCTCTGATATAACGGGGCCATGGCCAGTGGAACGGACCCGGTAGAGCTGGTCGTCTTTGCCATCTACACGAATAACTTCCTGCCGAATTCGAAATGGTTCAACCCGATGGCTGCCACCGGTGGTATCGGCGAGGTAGTGATCCGGACTGTCCGGACTTCCAATTTCGATGAAGAAGTCGGTATCGTCCGCCATCAAATTTGTCAGTGACCAGGAGATCCGGTCATTCTGTCCCAACACGACGACCGGTGCTCCCGGAATTGTGGTACCTGAGAGATTATTGCCATCCAGAGAAAGGTGGAGTTCGAACCAGTTCCCCGGAATGGAGAGGCTCATGTGAGGATCACCGGCAAGAATGGGGTATCCGGTGTCTGTGCGGGCTCCGGATACCGCCCAGGCGTTGCTTCCTGGTGTGCTTCCGGACCGCTGCATCGATTCTCGTATCTGCAACTCTCTGTCGAGCAGTTTCAAACCGTTTTTGTAGAGTTTACGCCGGGTTACAGATGCAAGGCCGTCCGGATTGGTGTATCGGCCCGGATAGAGCTCTTCCACTATACCTGCCGGCAGGGTTTCATGAAGGTAGCCGTAGGCCATTTTACTCCACCAGCTTACGTTCATATCCCAGGCCATCAGCCTTGAGATGGCAAGGGTGTTTGTCGGGGTCCATTCAATCGGCCGAACTCCTGTCAGGTCAAATTCCGGTGGCAGATTACGGCTGTTCTGTTCCACATAATCATTGACTCCGCTGGAGTAGGCCTTCAGGATGGAGAGGATGTGATCGGAACTCTCCTGTTCTATCCGTTCAGCAGTTTCCCGGAATCCAAGGGTTCGGTGGTATCGATCCACCGGCACCAATGCTTCTCCAAAAAACTCTGCAAACCGTCCATCGGCAGTCAACTGTGCAAGGGTCATCTGCCAGAGCCGCTCCTGTGCATGTACATAACCGACTGCATAATAGAGGTCCTGCTCTGTTTCTGCGTAGATGTGAGGAACACCAAAATAGTCCCAGTAGATGTCTACAGGGTGGGAAATACCACTCAGTTCAATCGTGGCCCTGTAGTCCGGAAGCGGTTTGTAAAAGGTCCAGTAAAACGCAATCAGCGAAATGCCTGCGAGGAGGAGGAAGAGAAAGATTAGTGAGCGTAAAATGGAAGACATGGGGCCGATTGTGTGCGAAATCCTGTAGGTGCAAAAAGATTGAAAAATCCGTGGAAAATAGATAGTAAAACATTGTCGGGTTTCTGTGTAATTTTTCTGTGAAACACAACCTCAAATGGTATCTTACCCTCAATTTTCAGAAGGTTCTATTTACGGGTTTTTATGGATACTCAACTTTCAGAGACACAATTGCTATCACTGCGCAAGGCAGCCGAATCTGTTGCCAGGCTCGGTGGAAATTCCACACTTAAATTTTTCAGGAAACGATTTCAACTGGAGTTCAAAAAGGACGATTCTCCTGTCACTGATGCAGACCGGGGTGCGGAGCAGATCATGCGGGAGGCGATTTCCGAACAGTTTCCAGAGCACGGAATCATCGGTGAGGAGTTTGGCGAGGATGGGGCCGGCCGGGAGATTGTCTGGGTGCTGGACCCGATTGATGGAACACAATCGTTTATTCATGGTATCCCTTTCTACACGACACTGATCGGGATTCTGATTAATGGCCGCCCGGAAGTGGGCGTGATCTATGCGCCGGCTCTGGACGAAATGGTGGTGGCGGCAACCGGCACCGGAACATTGTTGAACGGTCGGGCCTGTAGTGTCCGGGATTGCAATGATCTCTCCCAGGCAACGTTTCTTACAACAGATACCGTTCATGTTCATTCTCATAGTTTTCGGCAGCCGTATGAAGAGATTGTTTCCCGGTCCCGGCTTCACCGCACCTGGGGAGATGCTTACGGTCATTTGATGGTTGCAACTGGCCGGGCCGACCTGATGTTCGACCCCGTTCTGAGTATCTGGGATGCAGCAGCGCTGCTGCCTGTGGTTACTGAGGCGGGTGGACACTTCAGTGATGTTTATGGCGAGGAGACGATCCAAACAGGAAATGCAATTTCATGTTCGAAGGGAATTCGGGATCACGTGTTGAATGTTTTTAATCGGACGCGTTAGGCGACAAATATGATCAGATACAGACCCACTCTTTTTTTGGCACTGCTCTATTTATTGGCACTACCCGACATGTTGTCGGCTCAGCGGCTGGACTACGATGAGTTCCCGCAGATGAATGCAGACTATATTCACATGGAACTGCGTATGGAGGTGGAGGAAGAACCTCTTCTTGTCCGGGGCGAAGTGCTCTATACGCTGCAGCTGCTTCGGGATGGCATTGAGGAGATCCGGCTGGACGCAATCCGCATGGATATTGAATCGGTCGAGTGGAATGGAGAACCGGTCGAGTTTCGAATCGAAGATGATCGGCTTCACATTGAGCTGACAGGTAACGACCGCTCTGCAAGAGATCACCGACTGGGTATTCGATATGTGGCTGAACCCACATTTGGTGTTCATGTCTCGGAGTCGGGAGTGATTTGGTCCTCGACCCTTCCGACATCTGTCCGCCACTGGCTGCCGGTGTCGGACCACCCTCGAAATCGTTTTACAACAGATGTAACCCTTCTGATCCCGACAGGCCGGGAAGGTATTTTTAGTGGAGTTCCGGGAGAAGAGAGTGCCGAATCGGTCGATCTGAAGCGAGCCCAGTTCTATTCGGATTCGGAGATTCCGGCTTCTTCCCTTGCGTTTGCTGTAGGTGGATTCGATCGGAGGCAGATCAGCTCCGGTCGCCATCGGATTGATCTCTACTCTGAAGAGGGTGTGCTGGGCGAAGAGGAGGCAGTCTCCCTTCTCGAGTCTTCAAGAGATTTGTTGAATAGCTCCGCTGAGCTCTTTCGCTCGGCCTACTATTCCCGAACGTTGAGCCTGGTCGTTTTGCAGGACGACCGATGGGAACAAAAGTCGTATGGAGCCGGTGTTGTCTTTGGGTATTCGCGCTTGCCAAATCTGAATAACCAGGTTGCTTCCGGTATCATTGGACAGTGGATCGGTGTACAACTGCAGGAGGAGCGATGGAAAGATGCGTCAGCGGTATTGTTACTCCAGTCTCTGGTCATGGATCACCTGAATTTGGAACGTACAGACCGGGAAGAGCTTTCTGACGGGATGAAGACACCACCCCGGGAGTCTCTTTATCATGTGTTTTCACTGGAAGCACGTGAAAACTGGCTGGATTTCATTCAGGCTGAACCCGGAGTTTTTTATCGTTCATATTTTCAGGAGAACTCCGGCTCTTTACTGTCAGAGCTGCCGGAGGTAACCAACTGGTACGATTTTGCTTCGTGGGTCTATGAAGAGTCGGGAATCCCGATGATGAACTCTCCGAAAGTGTCTGCCCCGGAGACGGAACAGCAGGAGCCCTCGGTTTCCCGTTATCGTGTAACGTATAACCTGAATGAAGAGGAGGGGACGCTTGAGCTCTATTTTCATACAGAATCCAGTCCGGTGGAAGATCTGGTTACGGTAACTGCGGTAGAAGTAACCCGTGAGGGGAGACGTGAACGTGAACTGACGTTTACAGGAGCAAGTGACCAGATTGTGATTCAGGAGAGTCAGAACCTGGAAAATCTGATCCTTCGGGTCGAAGGGCGGGAAGATCTCACTCTCATTGTCGAAAAACCGTTCCGGTTCTGGATTCATCAACTCAGAAGTGAAGAGGATCCCGGCCTACGTGTCGAAGCGGCAACGGCACTTGGAGAATTCGAAGAAAATCCGGATCTGCAGCTGGCTCTGCTTGATATACTGGATCAGGAGACCGATTCGCAGGTTCAGGCAGAGATGGTTCGGTCCCTTGCGAGTATCACTTCTGGAGCTTCCGGAACCGAGCAGCTTTTCCGACAGCGCTATTCAAATGACCTGGAGACGGATCTGCAACTGGCCCTGCTCGAAGCATATGGGAATTATACCGGAAGTGAATCGGTCATCGGTCAGCTTCGGAGTACCATTCTGAATGCATCCGGGAGAACAGTTCAGATACAGGCTGTAAGGTCATTGGCTCGTGTCACGGAGCCCGAACGGTTTGTGGAGATGGCCAGTGGGCTTTTCGAGCGTGAATCTGTCTATCCGGCAGTATCTTCGATTCTTGAAGAGCTTTCCGAAATCGACCCGGAGCACGGAGTAGAGGCCGCTTCCAGGTTTGTCAAATCGGGATATCCGTTTTATTTGCGGTCCGAAGCTCTCGATTATCTGATGGAGCAGGATTCGTCTGCTGAGAACTGGCAAAATCGGGTAGAGCAGCTGTCGGCCGACAGAGATCCCCGAATACGCTGCAAGGTCCTTGAGGGGTTACAGTACCTTACCGACAATCAAAGAGAGATGATGGCCGAAGAGCGTCTCATTGAGGAGTATGACGAACGTGTACTGTTTAAAATCCGCCAGATAACAGGGGAACAACCTGTGGAGGAGGTACAGGGAGAAGAGAGTTCGAGCTGAACTGTAAAAGCAGGTAGCAGGACAGGTTGAGGAAGTCATATGGCTCCGGGGAATTCCCGGAGCCGTTGACTCAATCAGATTGGTGGAAAAGTTGACATCCGTTGTCGGAAGAATCGGCAGAATCAGAGAATGCCTTTGAGGGTTTCGCCAATGTCCGCAGGACTTTCCGAAACAGTAATTCCTGCATCTCTGAGGGCCCGCTTCTTGTCCTGTGCAGTTCCTTTCCCTCCGGAAATAATCGCGCCGGCATGACCCATCCGACGTCCGGGAGGTGCCGTACTTCCGGCGATAAAGGCGACAACCGGTTTGGTGACATACTCTTTGATGTATGCAGCCGCTTCCTCTTCAGCAGATCCGCCGATCTCTCCAATCAAAACAATCGCTTCTGTGTCCGGATCGTCCTGAAACAGTTTTACAGCATCTGTGTGGTTGGTTCCGATAACGGGGTCTCCACCGATCCCGATGGCGGTACTTTGCCCGAGTCCTGCCTTGGTGAGCTGGTCCACAGCTTCGTAAGTCAGAGTTCCAGAACGAGAGATAAGCCCGACACTCCCCGGAGTAAAAATCATTCCGGGCATAATTCCCACTTTTGCTTCTCCAGGCGTAATGACGCCCGGGCAGTTGGGCCCGATCAATACAGATCCTCTGCTATTCACAATCTGTTTAGCGACAATCATATCCCGGACGGGAATCCCCTCGGTGATACAGATGATGACATCGATTCCGGCAAACGCTGCTTCCGAAATGGCATCTCCGGCAAACGGAGGGGGCACAAAGATCACGGAGGTGTTGGCTCCCTCTTTCTCGACAGCTTCTGCTACGGTGTTAAACACCGGCCGGTCCAAATGGCTTGTGCCTCCTTTTCCCGGTGTGACGCCACCGACTACGTTTGTACCGTACTCAATCATCTGTTCTGCATGGAAGGTACCTTCGCTGCCGGTGAAGCCCTGAACGACCAGACGTGTATTCTTGTCTACTAAAACACTCATGTATGAAATCGTTATTTGATAGAAGTTCGGTTGCGTTTTTTCCGGCAGGAATATACCACCATCTGTACCATTTGCCAAAGACTAGTTCCGTGAGCAGACGCCTGATAATCTGTCGAAATGGCCCGATATGCATTTATGCGGAGGCAGGATACACTCCGCTGATTCACGAGTTTGCAGGGAGCATTGCCGATCCGTATCCATGCATATGAGTCGGTAAATGAGTATCATTCCAAGCATGATCCAGGACGATAAAAAGGAGGAGGTTCGTGAAGCTGCCGACCTGGTTGAGGTCGTGGGAGACTATGTCCGCCTCAAGCGTTCGGGACGGAGCTTCGTAGGGCTCTGTCCGTTTCATGACGAACGAACGCCATCGTTCAATGTGAATCCCCAGCTCGGGATCTATAAATGTTTTGGTTGCGGCGCAAGTGGTGATATCTTCAGTTTTGTCATGGAGATGGAGGGAGTCGGGTTTCCCGAAGCTCTTCGCACACTCGCCGAACGGTACGGTATATCTCTTCCAGACGCTTCCGGTCCGGTGGATGAGGAGCAGCACCATGAACGGGAAGGGATCTATCATGCTCTCCGTTTTGCCGGACTCTACTACTATCGTCAACTTCGGGAAGAGCCGGAGGCAGAGCAGGCCCGGGACTATCTGGCCACCCGGGGTTATGACTCCGGCATTATTCGGAGGTTCGGTCTGGGGTATGCACCGGGCAGAGGAGAGTCGCTGTTTAAAGCAGCTTCCAGAGAGGGAATGAAAGAGGAGTATTTGCTCAAGGCAGACCTGATCAAACCGAGCCGACGCGGGGATGGCTACTACGACACATTCCGTGACCGGCTCATCTTTCCGATCTTTAATCCGTCCGGGAAAGTTATCGCATTTGCCGGACGTGTTCTGGGCGACCGTAAAGAGGCCAAGTATATCAATTCTGCCCAGACACCGGTCTATAACAAAAGCGAGGTGGTATACGGAGTCAACTTTTCCAAAAACGACATACGAAAAGAAGAGGAGGCGATTCTGGTGGAGGGTTACACCGATGTGATTACCCTTCATCAATATGGAATCGGAAATGTCGTCGCCTCCTCCGGTACGGCACTAACCCCCGGGCAACTCAATGTGTTAAAGCGGTATGCGAACCGGCTTATTATGCTCTATGATTCCGATTCTGCCGGGCAGAATGCGATGAAGCGGGGGATGAACCTTGCGTTGGGGGAAGGGATGGAGGTAATGTTGCTGGAACTTTCCAAAGGTGAGGATCCCGACTCCTGGGTTCGGACGCATGGCGAGGAGTCCTTTCAGAAACTGTTGAAAGAAGGCTCCAGGGATGTGGTTACGTTTTCGGTGGAGCAGGCAGAACAGAGTGGGGAACTTGAAACTCCGGGGGGGCGAACACGATTGATCACATCTTTACTGGAAAGTATTGCCGAGATTCCGGATTCCCTCTCCAGGCAGGTCTATGTCCAGCACCTGCATCAGAAGACGCAGCGTTA
>JBBDRX010000090.1:0-23787 GCA_040905245.1 Balneolaceae bacterium
GTATTTTAATTCTCATCATTACCGTGTTGGCCGTACTGGGTCAGTTTGGAATTCAAACGGCAAGTATTGTGGCTGTTCTGGGTGCCGCAGGATTGGCTGTGGGTTTAGCTCTTCAGGGAACCCTTGGAAATATCGCTTCCGGAATGATGCTTTTGATTCTGCGTCCGTTCAAAATCGGGGATGTAGTAGATATTGGCGGGACGATGGGAGTTGTGGACGAGATTGGCCTGTTTACCACGGAGATGCGCTCCTTTGACAATATCGCAATCGTGATGCCCAACTCGAATGTCTGGGGAACAAAGGTGATGAACTATACGAAGTTCGATACCCGGCGGGTCGATATGGAGTTTGGTATCGGCTATGGAGACGATATGGAGAAAGCGAAGCAGCTGATCAGGGAGGTCTTGGATCAGGACGAAAGGGTTCTCAAAGAGCCGGAGCCGCTGATCGCCGTCTCTACATTGGGAGATAGCTCTGTAAGTATCCGTGTCCGGCCCTGGACTAAAACAGCGGAGGTCTGGCCACTGCGGTATGATCTGACGCAGAAGGTGAAAGAGGCCTTTGATGCAAACGGTATCTCCATTCCATTCCCGCAACGGGATGTGCATCTGTTCAAGGAAAACTGACAGCCGTTTCTGCTCGCTGTTTGCGTAGATTGGGAATCTTGTTTAAACTGCCTTTTCGTGAAGGCATCGGGCCGTACATGAAGATTTTGGAGTTCAAAATTTTCATGGAATTGTATGGATTTTACCAGAAAGGAAGCAGATATGAATAGCGAGTTCAGAGACGAAGTGGAGGTCGAATCCGGCACTTCGACGGAAAGCAGTGCGGAGGCTTCAGGCACAGATCGCGTAGAAGCTGTAGCTGCAAATAGTGAATCGGAAGCGGATGCAGGAAATGATTCGCAGAAGAGTCCGGATCCGGTTGAACAGACAGAGGCCGAAGAGAGCTCTGATGATCCCGGGGTGGAGGCCTATTACCGGGAACTCGCCGAAAAGGTAGAACAGCTGGTTCAGCTTACCGACTGGCCATACGTATCGATGGAGTTGGCCAACGTCGAACTCTCGTGGGAGGACGGGCCCGACCCGTCCGGGGTGGATATTTCCGGATACCGAAAGCAGATCGATGAGGCACGCAGTGCCTTTGAAGAAAAAAAGCAGGCACATTTCGAGGAGCAAAAGAGGATTCGGGAGGGAAATCTCGAAAAAAAGAAGAGCCTTCTGGACGAACTGAAACAGATCGTTGAACAGGAGAAGTGGACGGCAACACGTGAAGTCGGAAAAATCAGGGGAACCTGGGATCAGGTGAAGCCGCTTCCCTCAGGTAAAGGAGAGGATCTTCAGAAGCAGTACGACAAGCTGATGGCCGAGTTCGAAAGCCATAAAGTGGATCGGATTGTTCGTAAAAAGGAGAAAGAGGAGGAAAACCTGGTCGGGAAGCTTCTGGTACTCGACAAGATGGAGCTTTTATTGAAGTCGATGGACGAAGAGGGTGAAGAAGTCGACTGGAGTGCACGGGAAAAAGAGCTGGAGCGCCTTAACAAACAGTGGCACAAGATCGGCCGGGTTCCGGTGGAGAAGAATCAGGAGACATGGGATCGGTATCATCAGGCACAAAGTAAGTTCCATGAGATCCGTTTCCGTCTCGATGCACAGTATCGGAATCGAATTGAAGGGTATCTGAAGAAAAAACGGTCGTTGATCCGGGAGGCAGAGGCTCTGATCGATACGGATAATCTTCCGGAAGCATCCAGGCGTGTTAATAAACTTCATCGGCTCTGGAAAAAAGCAGGAAACCTGCCACAGCAGGAGGAGAACGAACTCTGGGATCGTTTCAAGAGTGCGACTGACCGGTTCAATGAGATGAAGTCGGAGAATATGGACAAACTCCGCGAGCAGCAGCAGCAGAACCTGCAGGCCAGAGAAGAGTTGATTCAGAAGGCGGAGAGCCTGAAAGATTCAGAAGACTGGGATGCTACTCACCAGGAGTATCAGGATTTAATGGAGCAGTGGAAGAAGACCGGGCCGGTTCCAAAACGCGCGTCAGGAAAGGTGTGGAAACGGTTCAAGCGGACCATGGACCACTTTTATGACCGGCGCCGGGATCATTTCAAAGAGATTCGCAAAGAACGAAAAAGCAACCTTGACGAAAAAAGAAACGTGCTCGACAAGCTGAAAGAACTGGCTTCCCATGATAATCCGATTGAAGCCGTGGAGCTGGCCAAACCGCTCCAGGAAGAGTTCAAGAAGGCCGGATATGTTCCGATCAAGTACAAGAATCAGATCTGGAAAGAGTACCGGGAGATTTGTGACGATATTTACGGCCGGTTTCGAGCAGCAAAATCTGCTGCCGAGCTGGTTGGAGACGAGGACATCTCCGACTACTCCAAAGATGAGCTTGTAACGCTTCAGAAAAAGCAGAAAGAATCGAGCCGGCTTCGAAAGGAGATTTCACGGATGAACGACGATCTGTTACAGATGAAAGAGTCTCTCTCCTACTTCAAGCCTTCCGGCAAGGGAAGCTCTCTACTGGACGGCGTCCATGAAAAGATGGAGAAGCTCGAGAAACAGATTCAGGAGAAAGAGGAGAAGCTGGTGTCGATTGAACGGGAGATGGACCAGCTCGGGGACAACTGAGCGGGTCCTTTCCACTCTACTATTTTTTGTCCGGATGTTTTCGGCTTTATGCCCTCACAAAGCTATGCAGACTTCCGAAGCCGCAGCCGGGTTCATCCCGGCTCGAAAAAACCAGCCTTACCGGTCTGAATGTTTGTCACCAGGATCAAAAGAAGTAGCGTAAACCCAAACCGCCATTGACATCGAAGTCGGTTTCAGGAATCAGATTCAGCATGGGTGCCAGCTCAAAAAAGAGAGAGAGCGGACTGTCCGGAATCAGGTACTGAATCCCGACTGGAATACGGACCCCTACCTTCGGATCGGACTCCATCAGCAGCCGCCCGCCAATTCCGTAGTAAAGCATCAGGTCGGGATTGTTTTCAATGGTTTTATGAATCAGATAGCTCGAATGGATGTGCATGGAGCCCTGTCCGCTGAATGACCATGCCAGGCCCAGGTCGAAAGCTTTGTTGCCGCCTGTCCAGAATTTGGCGCTCAATCCCGTCGGTTCCCCGACGATGAAGCCAAGTTCGCTATTTGTTGGGCGGTCCTGTGCCTGAAGAGTTTCGAATGCTGTACATAGAAATAGAAACAGTAAAACGAACGGGAGACATAGGTTCTTTTTCATAGCTGAGTCTGATTTTAGTAATTTGATACTGATTGATACTTCTATAAGATAGAGAAGTTTCGGTAATTCCAAGATTTTACGGCGCTTTCCGTCTGAAAACCCCATTTTCCGTTTTGGTCACGTGTTTTTCGGATGTTGAAGATGCTGTATAGTTTAAATGAGGGATTGGTTTAGTGTATAAAACAGACTATCTGGTGATTGGTTCCGGCCTGGCAGGACTGAATTTTGCCGTTCATATGGCTCGCCGGTTTCCTGACAGAAAGGTGACGATCGTCACCAAAACGAAAGTGATCGAAAGCAATACGCGATATGCCCAGGGTGGTATTGCCGTTGTGACCGATTTTCAAAACGACGATTTTGAGAAGCACAAGCAGGATACGTTGGCAGCCGGCGACGGATTCTGTCGAGAAGATATTGTGGATATGGTGATTCGCGAAGGCCCGGACCGCCTGCAGGAAATTGTCGAGCTGGGAGCCGAGTTTGACCGGACACCGGATGGTGAATTTCACCTGGGCATGGAGGGGGCCCACTCTGCCCGGAGAATACTTCATTACAAGGATATAACCGGATTCCGGATTCAGAGTGCGCTTCTCTCCCGGGCGATGTCTCTTCCCAATATTGAAATTCTGGAGTACTACTTTGCCGTAGATCTGATCACCCAGCACCACCTGGGGGAGCGTGTCACCCGAAAACGGAAAGATATCCGCTGTTTCGGGGCTTACGTCATGAACCTGAAGGGCGGGCAAATCGAGACGTTTATTGCATCTGCCACAATTCTGGCTTCCGGCGGGGCCGGCCAGGTCTATGAAATGACGACCAACCCGGCGGTTGCTACCGGTGACGGAATGGCAATGGCGTTTCGGGCCAAGGCGATTGTGGAACGGATGGAGTTTATACAGTTTCATCCGACGGCACTTTTCGGAAGTGGAGACGAAACGGCATTTCTGATTTCGGAAGCTGTTCGGGGATTCGGGGCGGAGCTCAAGACGGCAGATGGGGAACCTTTTATGAAACGGTACGATGAACGCGGTTCTCTGGCCTCCCGTGATATTGTTGCCAGGGCTATCGATACGGAGCTGAAAAAACGTGGTGATGAATCGGTCTTTCTTGATTGTCGCGAACTGGATATTGATGAGTTCAAATCCCGGTTCCCGAACATCTACCGAAAGTGCCTCTCGATTGGAGTGGACGTGGCCGAGCAGATGATACCGGTGGCACCCGCAGTTCACTATTTTTGTGGCGGAGTTTGGACTGACCGGGACGGTCGTACGACAATCGAACAGCTCTATTCCTGTGGAGAGACGGCCTCCACAGGTCTGCATGGGGCGAACCGGCTCGCTTCCAACTCGCTTCTGGAAGCGCTGGTCTTTTCTCACCGCTGTGTTGAAGATCTTTCGTCCCAGGAACTGCAGCCGAAAGAGGGTCCCCCGATTCCGGAGTGGAAGGCGGAGGGAACCACGACACCTTCCGAGCAAGTGTTGATTACTCACAACCGAAAGGAGCTCAAACACCTGATGAACGGATATGTGGGAATTGTTCGATCGGACGAACGGCTGAGACGTTCTCTGAACCGGCTGGAATTGATCCACAAGGAGACCGAAACTCTTTATCAGGCGACAACACTCTCGCCTCAGCTCTGTGAACTCCGGAATATGATCAATGTCGCCTA
This sequence comes from Balneolaceae bacterium, assembly GCA_040905245.1. Lineage (GTDB taxonomy): Bacteria > Bacteroidota > Rhodothermia > Balneolales > Balneolaceae > JBBDRX01. The sequence goes on from JBBDRX010000090.1 coordinate 4,913, forward strand.
CCTGGTTGTCCGGCAGTCGATGGAACAGAAGCAGAATGTGGGAACCTTCTATAATGTGGACAATCCGGAACGTTCCAGATAGCGTTTGACCACATCCCTCAGTACTCTGCCCGCTGACTGAATCTCTTCTTCTGTGGTCTGTGAAGAGAGCGAGAGCCGGATAAAGCTTTTGGCCTCTTCTTCACTTCTACCCATGGAGAGCAGGGTGGCGGAGGGTTTTTGTTCGTTTACCTGGCAGGCACTGCCGGTCGAGAATCCGACGTTCTGCTGGCTGCACTCCAGCATGGCATACTGGCCTTCCATTCCGTGAATTCGAAGGCCGAGGATATAGGGGGAGCAAAGAGCCGGGTCGCCTTCGATGAAGAGGTGTTCCGGAAGCTGTTCCCGGAGGACGTCGATCAGGAGGGTTTTTAGCCGGGTGACTTTTTTCAGATTCTCATCCCTGTGTCGGACAGCCTCCTTGGCGGCGACGGCAAAAGCTACAGTTGCCGGGACATCGACTGTGCCGGGCCGAAATCCGTGTTCATGAACTGTTTCCGGGATAAAGGGTTTCCAGGAGATGGACGGGTCTGTCCAGGCCGCTCCAAGCCCTTTCGGCCCGTGAACCTTGTGCGCCGAGATGGAGAAGCTGTCCAGTCTGCACTGCAGCGGATTGAGGTCGAGTTTGCCGAAACTCTGAATCAGGTCGCTGTGAAAAAAAGCCGGGTGGCCTTTCAGGAGATTGCCGATCTTCTGCAGGGGTTGAACCGACCCGATTTCGGAATTGACATGCTGTATGGAGACGAGTGCGGTCTGGTCACGAAGTGAGTTCGCGACTTTTTCCGGCGAGACTCGTCCGTCCGGTTCGACCGGGAGGCGGGTGATATCAAATCCCATCTTTTCCATCCAGGAGAGGCTGTTTCGCACAGAACTGTGTTCGACGTCAGTAGAGATGATGTGGTTGAGAGAAGAGTTCCGTGAGCGTGCAAGAGATACGAGGGCGAGGAAATTGGCTTCACTGCCCGAGCCAGTGAAATGGAGTCCTCGGAATGGGACCTCCAATAGCGTGGCGATGGCCTTTCGAGATCCCTCGAGAGCTCTTCTGGCTTCTGTACCCGCATCGTGCAAACTGCTTGAATTGGCATAGAATTGTTCGGCAGCCTGTAGATAGGCCTGAAGCGCCGTGGAACTCATCGGAGTGGTAGCTGCATAGTCGAGATAGATCATGGTGTCAAAATAGGGAATATATTGGAAACAGAAGGAGTCCCGCTTTGTGGTTTTGGCCGGAACTGGTATGAAAAATTTGTAATTTACATCCATTGTGCAATCATAGAACAGAACCGGCTACAACAGATGGACGGAACGATGAAGGCTGGCAGCGGCAGACAATCGGATCGTGGAGTACAACTCCTGATGCGGCAGCTCCTTGAGGTGGCGCTTCGGGAAGATTTGGGCTTTGGTGACCTGAGCGGCTCTCTTCTTTCCGGAGAGGCGACAGGAGATTTTCTCGCAAAAGAGGATGGGGTTTTGGCCGGTTCTCAGGCTATACCGCTGGTGTATGAACTTCTCGGTGGCGGTGTTGAGATTTCTCTTTCCCGGATGGATGGCCAGCCTGTTCGTCGGGGAAATTCGATTGCAACGGTGGAGGGACCGGTCGAAACGCTGCTTGCCGGAGAACGTGTAATTTTGAATCTCCTTCAGCACCTGAGCGGGATAGCGACGGCGACTTTCCGGGCGGTGCAAGCTCTCGAAGACAGTACAACCCGGATTTGTGATACCCGAAAAACGATTCCAGGCCTTCGTGCGTTACAGAAGTATGCAGTGCGCTGTGGAGGTGGGTTTAACCACCGCTATCGATTGGACGATGGGGTAATGATCAAAGACAATCACATTGTTGCGGCGGGTGGTATCGCCAATGCGGTACGAAAAGCCCGGGAGCGAACCGGCCCGATGGCCCGGATTGAAGTGGAGTGTGAAACAGCTGGACAGGTGGAGGAAGCGATTTCGGCCGGCGCGGATGTGATTATGCTGGATAACAAGACTCCTGACGAGGTGAAAAACCTCAGAAAACTGATTCCTGACGAGATTCTCGTTGAGCTGTCGGGCGGGATTACCCCCGCAATGGCGGGTGATTATCGGGACTGTGGAGCAGACTATATCTCCATAGGATCCCTTACACACTCTGTACAGGCACTGGATATCAGTTTTAACTTGTCGGGAGGCTGGAAGCAGGAGAAGCAGCTACTGACAAAGGAACATTCAGAACGGTAATGATTCAGTAACAAAGAGGAATAACATGGATGTACTTGAATTCCTGGAAGAGGAACCGGTCACAGCAATTCCGGATCGCTATCAGACGCTGTCGGAAGCGGAGATGGAGAAGCGGGTTCGGGAGATCAAAGAGGCGTTTGGAAAGCGGCTCTTTATCCCGGGGCACCATTATCAGAAAGATGAGGTGATTCAGTTTGCAGACGCGAGAGGAGATTCGTTGAAACTGGCACAGATCTGCAGAGAGCGTCCTGAGGCGGAGTTTGTCGTCTTTTGTGGCGTGCATTTTATGGCCGAAACTGCAGATATGCTCACATCGGCCGGTCAGGCAGTTCTGCTTCCCGATATGCGGGCTGGATGTTCAATGGCAGACATGGCGGATCTGGATCAGACGGAGCGGGGCTGGCGAGTGATGCAGGAGGCCTTCGGCGATACAATCCTTCCACTGACCTATGTAAACTCGACGGCAGCCATCAAGTCGTTTGTCGGGCGCCATGGTGGAGCCACTGTGACCTCTTCCAACGCACAGAAGATGCTTGAATGGGCATTTACAGAGAAAGAGAGGATTCTCTTTCTGCCGGATCAGCATCTGGGACGGAACACGGCCTGGAAACTGGGTATCGGCCTTGATGAAATGGCGGTCTGGGATCCGGTCGAAAACCGGTTTGAGTATGAAGGAGATCGTCTCGGGGATGTTCGCGTGATTCTCTGGAAAGGGCACTGTTCGGTTCATGAAAAGTTTTCAACGGGCCATATAGACCATGTGAAAGAGGAGAATCCGGAAACCACCGTTCTGGTTCATCCCGAGTGTACCTGGGAGGTCGTTCAGGCGGCAGACCTGAATGGGTCGACCAGTTTTATTATCAAAACGATTGAGGAGGCTCCTGTCGGAAGCAGCTGGGCGATCGGTACCGAAATGAATCTGGTGAACCGGCTGAAGAACGAGAATCCCGACAAGACGATCGTTTCCCTGAACCCGTTCCTCTGCCCATGCCTGACGATGAACCGGATCGATCTGCCGCATCTTCTCTGGTCACTTGAGTCCCTCGAGCACGGAGAAATTGTGAATCGGATTCGGGTTGAACCGGAGATCGCCGGGGATGCGATTCTGGCTCTGGAGCGAATGCTCGAACGTTCCTGAACTTTGTTCGGACTCTGGTGCACAACCGACAGGCTGTTCGTTGAATTTCCCGCCTTTCCCGATCATTTGTCCAGGAGGTTTTACCGGTCGAAGAAAAAGCGGTTTCAGCTATCTCTGAACGAATTTTTCAGTTGATTCTTACGGGAGATAGAGATAGTATTAGAAGCCGGAAAATAACCCTGATCTGGGTTTACCAGATTGGTTTTTTTGCTACAGATAATAATACGAACTCGATATGGCATACGTAGTCACTGAACCTTGTATCAAGTGTAAATACACGAACTGCGCGTCTGTCTGCCCGACAGATGCATTTCGTGAAGGCCCCAACTTTCTTGTAATCGATCCGCTGGAGTGTATCGACTGCGATGCCTGTGTTCCCGAGTGCCCTGTTGAAGCCATCTACCCGGACGATGAAGTTCCTGAAAAGTGGGAAGACTATATTGAGTTGAATGAGGATCTTGCTGAAGAGTGGGAAGAGTACCTGATCAACGAAACACAGGATCCGCTTCCGGATGCCGATGAGTGGGCAGAGGTCGAAGACAAGCGGGAGCATCTTCAGGAGGAGTGGGACTAAGCCTGCTTCTCGTCTCTCTTTATGAATCCTCACACACCACAACGGACGTTTGAATTTTGGGGAAAAACCCTGGACGTGGAACAGCCGAAGGTGATGGGGGTTCTGAATCTGACGCCGGATTCATTTTCGGATGGTGGTCAGTTTTTCTCTGTAGATGCTGCGATTAAACGGGTTTCGGAAATGGCGGAGGAAGGAGCTGACATCATTGATGTCGGCGGTGAGTCGACCCGGCCGGGGTCGGACCCCGTTTCTGAAGAGGAGGAGCTGAGTCGTGTAATCCCTGTACTGAAGAAGCTGGTCCCCGCATTTCCCGACCTTTTTTTTTCGATTGATACCACAAAGTATGAGGTAGCCAGGCAAGCTCTCTCTCTGGGTGTACATCTGGTCAATGATGTGAGCGGGTTAGAAAAAGAGCCGCGGTTCGTGGAGTTGTGCGGGGTGTTTAATGCAGGATACATTCTGATGCACAGCAAGGGAGATCCAAAGACTATGCAGGAGTCGCCGCATTATGATAATCTCTTTGATGAGATCGACCACTACTTCTCTGAACGAATTGAGCGGCTGTTGAGGGGGGGATGTGAACGGATTATCCTGGATCCGGGAATCGGCTTCGGGAAAACTCTTCAGCATAACTTGCAGATTGTTGGCGGGCTTGACAAATTCAGGAAGTATGGATTACCTGTTCTTGCCGGTGCCTCACGAAAATCGATGATCGGTCAGATTCTGAATAACCGTTCGACAGATGGCCGGCTGGCGGGTACACTTGCGCTTCATTACCACTGTCTGATGAAGGGTGCTACGTTCCTGCGTGTGCACGACGTGAGAGAGGCAAGAGATTCCATTCAGATCTACAATGCAGTTCTGGCTGCTCAATCCGAACCCTCGAAACCCCCACTTAATTGATTCCCATAGGATTTCTGGAGCTTGGCATTACCGACCTGATTGAAATTCTGGTCATTGCGCTGGTTCTCTTCTACTTTTACAAATGGGTGCGTGGAACGTTTGCTATTCAGGCGGCGCTGGGGCTGGTGTTTGTGATCCTCATCAATGCGGGAGTCAGTATTCTGGGTCTTTCGACACTGAATTTCATTCTCCGGAGTATTCTGGATGTCGGGGTGCTGGCAGTCATTATTATCTTTCAGCCCGAAATTCGAAAGCTTTGTACAGCCTGGGTCAGAATACAACGCTGGATCGTTTCTTTGGACGGGGCAATACCGTCTCTGTGGTAGAAGAGGTGGTCACTGCTGTTCGGAACATGTCACACAGCAAGACCGGAGCACTAATCGTCTTTGCGAGAAGCTCGTCCCTTCAGGATCTGGTGGATGTCGGGGTTAAGCTGGATGCCCGTGTAAAGAGTGAACTGCTGGAAACCATTTTCAAAAGAGATACTCCGCTTCACGATGGTGCGGTCGTGATTCGCAACAACCGGATTGTGGCTGCCAGTTGTTATTTGCCGATTTCACAGAATCCCAACCTCTCCTCTGTATTTGGCACTCGTCATCGTGCGGCAGTGGGTATCAGTGAGACAAATAACGTATTTGTGATTGTGGTTTCGGAAGAGACCGGGCGTATTTCCATTGCTCAAAATGGGAATCTTACCAGCGGTCTTTCTATTCAAAAGCTGCGAGCAGAGATGGAAGAGCTGTTCGGCGGTGGCCAGATGGATGAAGAGGACGTCGGGTTCAGTTCGGAGAAAGGTGACCTGGAGATCAAGTAGTTTTTATAAGAGCGTCTCCGGGCCAGGAAGAAGGATTCAGATCAGGTTATTTGGGGATGGAACGATCGGGGAAGAAACTTCTGTTGCAGATCTGAACCTGTTAATAAATTGATTTGGAGTAGGGCCTATGGAGGAGTTGTTAAAGAAGATCAAAGCGTGCAGCCGGGACGAAGAGTCGTACAAGGAGTTGCAGGCTCTCTTTCAGGAGTTGAGACATGAAGCGGATCGATACAAAGAATGGCTGGAACTTCTGGAACGATCCATCCGAAACGACTATGATTCCATCCTGATTACAGAATTGGATATTGAGGAACCGGGTCCGGAAATTGTCTATGTCAATGATGGCTTTACCCGTATTACCGGTTATCAGCGGGAAGAAGTAATCGGAAAGACTCCGAGAATTCTACAGGGAGAAAAAACAGACCGGTCGGTACTAAAAAAGCTGAAGAATCGTCTGAATGAGGGGTTGCCGTTTTTTGGACATACAGTCAATTATCGAAAGGATGGTACAGAATTTGTGAATCAGTGGGACATTCATCCACTGGTGGATGATGAGGGAAGGGTTACTCACTGGGTCTCCTATCAACACGATATCTCGGAGAGAAAACGGTCAGAAAAGACTATTGTTGATGCGCAGATTGAATTTGACAGCCTTCACGAAGAGGCCAAATGTACACGGGTGGACCTCGATGAGAGAGGGGTCTTCGTATCTGCCAACAAGGCATTTCGTGAAATGGTCGATTATCCGATTGAAGATCTTGTGGGAACAAAGTTATCCAGTCTGATCACGGAACCGCTGGATGGCGAAGCTTCGGTTTTCACGGAGCCGTTTCATCCGGAAAAACTGGAGGGCCGGGAATGGCCTCTGTCACTGAAGCGGAGAGATGGCGCTGTGGTTGAGCTGGATGTTACTGCACGATTATTGCAGAGTGACGGAAAGAGGCTGATACGATTGAAGTGTACAAATCGGTCATTGCAGAAGCGGATTGTGAAAATGCTTCGAACCAGAACACTGATGGAGAGGCAGATAGACAAGCGAATCGATTTTGAGTATCGGGTCGAGAGGTCTCCGGAAGGGTTGATTTGTCGATGGGTGAGTGACAGTTTTAAAAATATTACAGGGATCCCCGATACCGAGCTGTTGAATCGCCCGATCAAAGAGTTGGTGGAATCGTCGGAATGGCCGATGGTGATGAGTCATTTGAAGAAGGTTCTGGACGGCGAACCGAGCACTGAAATGTATCACATTCGGACAAAGAACGGGAGATGGATACCGATTATCGATTCCGCACGTCCATACCGGTCCGGTGACGATGGTACGATTTCCATTCGTGGTAACATTACTGTTGCCCCTATGCAAGAGAGTGAGGCCTGATTGCCGACTGTAAATGAATGGATGAATTCCCTATCTTTCCTGCATGGATATAGCTGAAAAAGAGAAGCGTATTGTACGGGAGTTTGAACTGCTTGAAGATTGGCAGGAGCGGTACAAGCATATCATCAAACTCGGTCAGAAGCTGGAACCGCTGGACGAGTCGTACCGGATTGAAGAGAATCTGGTACGGGGATGCCAATCTCAGGTCTGGCTGACAGCCGAGCTGGAAGATGGAAGGGTCATCTTTCAGGCAGACAGTGATGCTGCGATTACCAAGGGCCTCGTTGCTCTTATGGTCCGTTTTTATTCAGGTGAAGAGCCGGATGTCATTATTTCAACGAATCCCGACTTCATTAAAAAGATACGTATGCAGGAACACCTCTCCCCAACCCGCTCCAATGGGCTTCTTTCCATGGTAAAGCAGATGAAGATCTATGCCATGGCCTACAAATCACGCCTGGAGCAGGAGAAGGCTGCAAGCTCCGGCTGACCCTCCTCTCGTTTTGTGAATTTTCCATCTTGTTTCTTTTAAGACTGAAAGGTATTTTCGGGTTGATACTTATCAGTCTATTAAAATAGAGAGTGTATGGCTCGGTCAGGAAAAGCGGAGAAGACAAGACAGAGAATCATCGAGACCTCTGCCCCTGTGTTTAACAAACAGGGATTTGCCGGAACGTCCATGTCAGATATTCTGAAAGCTACAGGACTGACCAAAGGCGGGATATATGGAAACTTTTCCGGCAAGGAAGAGCTGGCTCTTGAGGTGTTTGAATATAACAAGAAGACGCTTTTTCAGGGGTTGGAGAAGCACCTGAAGGGAAAAGAGGGGTCACTGGAAAAACTACACACGTTTTTTCGTGCACACGGTCTGGTGGTTCAGCAATTTTCGGGAGGCTGCCCGATTCTGAATACGGCTATTGAAGCAGACGATACCCATCCCGAGTTGAAGAAGCGAGCCAGGGCAGCGGTTTTTATCTGGATCAACTATCTGAAGGGTGTAATCCGAAGCGGTATGGACACAGGAGAGATTCGGGATTCCGTAGATGAAGAACGTATTTCCAGAATGCTGATCTCCTTGCTGGAAGGAGCCGTCTTTATGGGAAAACTTCTGGATAAACCGGAGGCTTACAAGGATGTCATTCGACATATTCGGCGTATTATCGATGTGGAACTGACCAATATCGACAGGTTGAAGAAATAGTGACTGAACTTCGTTGGGTCGTCTCTGAAAAAAAGTGAAAGGCATAAAAAAAGCCGATCCGTGAGGATCGGCTTTTTCTCAATCGTTTGATGTTGTTGGACTATTCGTAGTCCAGGCTAAAAACATCGATAGCGCTCAACCCTTTTGGGGTTTCTTCAACTTCAAATTCTACTGCTTCACCCTCTTCCAGACCCTGTTGGAATCCAAGATTCGGGATGTTGTTTCGGTGTACAAAAATGTCTTTTCCGCCATCATCGGGCTCGATAAATCCAAACCCTTTTTCTGCGTCAAACCATTTTACTTTGCCTTGTCTTGCCATATATGTAGTACTAGTGTTTTGAACACCTACTTGTAGGAGAACTGTTCATCCAGTGAAAAGAGTTGCTTTACCAAATCAATCCAGAAAAGATTACTATATACCGCCTTCTGTAGGTGGGAATTATTATTACAACAGCCGTAATCTACAGGTTTAAAAGAAGAATTCCAATTAATGCGAGTGATAACGATTTTGCTTCGATTTGCACTCACCATTGGATGAGTGCAAATTTTCATACCTTTTACTGAATTGAAAACCCAGAAATCAGAGGATTCCGAATCGTGAGTGATCAGAAGATTATTTTTTCAATGGTCGGTGTGGGCAAGGTCCACAAACCCAACAAAGTTGTGCTGAACAATATTCATCTCTCCTTTTTTTATGGCGCAAAAATTGGAGTCCTCGGCCTGAATGGTTCCGGGAAGAGTACACTGTTGCGGATTATCGCTGGTGAAGATGAAGATTATCTCGGGACAGTAAGTCGGCAGAAGGGGGTTACATTCGGAATGTTACCACAGGAACCGTCACTGGGGTCTGGTAAAACAGTTCGTGAAATAGTGGAGGAGGGAGCTTCGGAAACCGTTCAGCTGATTCAGGAGTATGAGAAGGTGAATGAAGCGTTCGGCGAACCGGATGCGGACTTCGATAAACTTATTGAAAAACAGACCCGACTTCAGGAGAAGATCGATCGACTGGATGCCTGGAACATTGACAAGAAACTGGAACAGGCTATGGATGCACTGAGAACTCCGCCGCCGGATACAAAGGTGGATGTCCTTTCCGGAGGCGAAATTCGACGAGTTGCTCTTTGCCGTATCCTGCTTCAGAAGCCGGACGTACTGCTGCTGGATGAACCGACCAACCATCTGGATGCCGAGTCCGTCGGATGGCTTGAACAACATCTCGCTCGTTATGAAGGAACGGTGATTGCTGTGACGCACGACCGTTATTTTCTGGATAATGTCGCTTCATGGATACTGGAACTGGACCGGGGTGAAGGGATTCCATTTGAAGGGAACTACAGCTCATGGCTGGAACAGAAAGAGAAGCGGTTGAGTGTGGAGAAGAAACAGGAGTCCAAGAGACAGCAGACTCTGAAGCGAGAGCTGGAGTGGATTCGGCAGAACCCGAAGGGACGAAGAGCCAAAAGCAAGGCGCGGATCAGTTCGTATGAAGAGTTGTTGTCTGAAGCGAGGAGCAGCCGAAGGGAAGAGATGGAGATTTTCATTCCCCCTGGCCCCCGGCTGGGTGATAACGTTATTGAAGCGAGAGGAGTTTCAAAAGGATTTGATGGCCGTACGCTCTTTGAAGAGATGAGTTTTCGCCTTCCGCCGGGTGCTATTGTTGGCGTTATTGGCCCTAATGGAGCCGGAAAGAGTACGATGTTTCGAATGATCACCGGTGATGAGGAACCGGATGAGGGAGAGATTCGGATTGGCGAGACGGTTCAACTCGGTTATATCGACCAGAAGAGGCCGCTTTCTGCGGAGAAGACCATCTGGGAGGAGATTTCCGAAGGCCAGGAAATATTGAAACTGGGACGGCACGAAGTCAATTCCCGGGCATACGTGGCCCGATTCAACTTTAGTGGAAGTGATCAGCAAAAAAGGGTCGGGGAACTCTCCGGCGGAGAACGTAATCGGGTTCATCTGGCTAAAGTTTTGAAAGAGGGAGCCAATGTGCTGCTCCTGGACGAACCGACAAACGATCTGGACGTGAATACATTGCGGGCCCTTGAAGAGGCGCTTCTGGATTTTGCAGGTTGTGCGGTGGTCATTTCACATGACCGGTGGTTTCTGGACCGGGTAGCCACGCATATTCTGGCGTTTGAAGGAAACGGACAGGTAAAGTGGTTTGAAGGGAACTACGCAGAGTATGAAGAGAACGTTCGTGAACGATTGGGAATTGCGGAAGGAGAAACGGACGAAGTCCGATATCGAAAATTGACGCGTGACTGAATGAAGATCTGCGGTTCGTCCACGGAACATACTGATACAACGGGTTTTGTCACGATTCTGAGTAGTATAGATGATCGAAGACCTGTATGTGCGAGCGCTCTGAGCGGCCTGGTTCGGATCGCAATCCTGATGTTATTTCCCGCTCTGATCCCGAACCATCTCGAGGCGCAGGACTGGCGTCTTTCGGCAAGCTACTTTGTGGAGCATTTCGATTTAAACTATCAACGCTTTCCGGGGGGGGATCAACCTGCGGAATACACGCAGAAGGGAGGTCTTGAGCTGGAACTGGAACGCTACCTTTTGCATCGTCTCTATGTAGCGGTTTCTGCCAATGCGATTCTTCATAACCAGGAGACGGTTTTTTTGGGAGGTCCCGTAGATTTTAACCAGCTAAACCTTGGTGCTTCTCTCGGTTTTCAGGGTGGCCGGTTTGGAATTTACGGTGGAGTGCTGGCGGGCCGTCGATGGAACCTTCGTTTTCGCGGCCGTCAAAATGGTGAACCTGTAACGATCCGTCCAGAACCGTCGGGTTTGGAATCGGCCTGGACCACCGCTTTCCGGGGAGGGGCCAAGTACTATCTGCTTCGTTACTTGCGCTTGCACGCGGAGCTTGTTCATACAAATCATCTTCCGGGTCGGATTCGCCCGGCCGGAGCATCCGGGGGAACTCCCGAGGTGAGCTGGGCTGAATTTTCTCCCTGGTCTTTCCGTGTCGGATTCTCAATCAGTATTCCCTGGAGTGGAAGAAGGCGTGTGCACCGTATCAATGAAACAGGTCGGTTGCCGGCTGTTATGGAGCTTTCGGGAGCCAATTTTCAGGCGCCGGTCGAGGATCCGGTTATCACCTCCCATTATGGCAGTCGATGGGGGCGGAACCATCAGGGGGTCGATCTTCGGGCGAGCCGACGGGACGATGTACTGGCAGCAGCCAGTGGTGTTGTGGTGGAAGCGGGTACGGCGTCTGGATACGGACAGATGATTCTGATTCGACATGCCAACGGCTATTCCACCCGGTACGCACATCTGAGCCGTATACGTGTACGCACCGGTCAGTCTGTCCGGCGGGGAGACCGAATTGGGCGTGCAGGCCGGTCTGGAAGTGCAACGGGTGTTCATCTTCACTTTGAACTTCTGCGGGATGGAGTTCCCGTTGACCCGAGTCGATATATCGATTTCTGACCTGAAAAGGCGTTCGGTTTGCGATTATTCGATTCGGGTAATGACCAGTACCAGATCATCCTGGTCATTGACTGGCTGTGGATTTCCATCCTGGAGGCGTTCAATGGTGAGAGACAGGGGAGTGTTTCCTGAAGCCTGAAACTCAAACAGAAGGGGAGTACCGTGAAGGAGTTCGTCAATCTCCCAGCTTGCATTCTGGTATGGCAGGGAGTCAAATAACCAGGGCCAGTTCCCCGGGTTGCCCTGGCTGCTTGCCATTCCTTCCTCTATGTCGGCCATATCGTAGCTTTCAAACCGGTCGTTGCTATGTTGCCATGCACTCTGTCCCGATACCTGGATAGCGGTCAGAAAGCCATCCAGCAGCTCTGGCATGGAATGTTCGGTACTATTCTCAATAGTCGACGTACCGGGTGCGCTCGTATTCATCTCCTGGAAGAATGAGTCTTGGTCCCCATTTGCAAACTTATCTGCAAGATAACGGTGAAAAAGCCAGGAAGCCCCGTAATAATGGCTGTTTTCACTCAGGGAAGTTGGCGTTCCATAGAGACTTCCTTCCGGGCTTGCTTCCAGGTATCCTTGTGCCCGGGTATGCACGGTGATCATTCCGTATCGTTCGAGATACTCTGAAGAGGTTGTCGGCCACATCTCCTGATAGGTAATGCGGTCGCTATCGGCAAGTCCGGAAGCTCGCCTGCTGGAGAGCTCCATTGCGATTTCGGCTGTTCCTTCTTCGATCCAGGAGTCGTTGTAGCCACGATTTCCATAGATGGCATATCCGTGGCTGGAGATGTGCTTTGCCTCATGAACCAGCATGCCTTTTGAAAAGTTATCGTCCGGTGACAGCATGAAGACAACTTCGGCTTCATTACTGTCTGTGCAGTATAGATTACCTGACGTCGCCAGGTTTTCCTCAATGGGAAAGCGGTCGCATGCGCTGACGTAGGCTGCGGCACCCAAAATCATTTTCTCTTCTGGAATCTGAAGCAGAAGGATTCGCCCATTTTCATCAATATCATATGCCGGTCTGGATCCGTCGGCAAAATTCTGAGCCATCACAGAGGGCCCCAGCCCTCCAAAAGCATTATCAATAATAGTCTTTCCGTGTTGGTTGTAGTAGTCAAAAAGCTCGTCCAGATCTGAGTCTTCTACTTCATCTGTGGTTCCTGTAACCTCTTTATCCTGATAGTAAATCAGATGGTCGTCTGTCTTTCGGAGCTTGGCTTCGATGACCAATCGGTTACTACCGGAGGGGTTGCTTGCGTAAAAAGTTCGTGCTGAATCCGGTTCTGGCTGTGAATCTTCCATCAATCGCATTGAACCTGAAACGGGTGTGGTCGTCACGTTTACACCATCAAACCGGTTTCGTTCGGCTTCATGAAGTCGCCTGTGAGCTTCTGCAGTCGATTCCATTCGCTTTAATACCGAAGGGTGGAGAACCGGTTCGTCAGCAGAAGTTTTGAGTCTTCCGGTTCGTGACGGGATTTCCCCTGCGGAGGCAATCTGTTCACTTTCCGAAGATGCCGTAACAAGCAGCGTATCACTGACCATCGGTATGGAAGAGCCCAGCCCCCGGTTTGCCCGGCTCATGAGTGAAGCACGATAAACGGCTCCGTTTATTTCAGGAAGGGTTGCACTGCAAATATCCGGAAAGGATACTATTTCGGAATCGCCCGGCTGGAGGAGACTCAAATCAGGGGACTCTTCACAGGTGGTGGTGTCTGGATCGTCCGGTTCATCCCCACCGGATTCAATGAAGTGAGCTGTGACAGATTTTTGAGTGTCTACGGTTATAAAAACCGTTGCGTCAGTACCTTCAGTATTTCCTGTCCAGTTCTGGAAACGCCATCCCGATTCCGGATTTGCCGTCAGTTCCACTACAGTTCCGCTGTCGTAATCAGTATCGAGAGTCTGTTGTACAATCTGCTCCGAGACAACTCCCTGACCCTCCACATTCACCGAGAGCGGATAGGTTTTTACTTCAAAATGGGCGATGATATCAAGGTCTGAATCTACGGTGATGGTGACCGGGTTCTCGGATCCCTCAATGTTCCCACCCCATTCGATAAATACCCACTCCTCTTTCGGGGTAGCTGTCAATTCAATCTCAGTACCTTCGGGCAATTCTCCTGCAGATGGAGAGACGGACCCACCCTCCTCCGGTTCAGGGTCCACAGACAGGGTATAGGTCGTTCCGGCAGACTGGCCGGTTTCACCAGATCCAGGGGAGGTAGGCCCGGCATTGTCACTGCAGGCGTTGAGAAAGAAGACGAGAGAAAGGAGCAGAATCCTGTTCAACTGGCTCATGATTAATGGGTCCTCGTTGAACGAAATAATCTACCCCTCCTTGAGAAGAGTGTCAAATGGAGTCGACAGTTCGGTGAGCATGTATGAAACGCAATGGTTATACTTGTATCAGACTCCTTTCAATCAACTTTGGAAATTTTTTATGTCGATGGTTAAATCTGTTATTCTTTTTTTACTACTGGGTTCTGTTAGTATCATGGATGGAGTGGCTCAACAGGCTCCGCCGGAATCCGCACCATCACAATCCGTTCTGAGTTCAGATGACATCTCGGATGAAGAGCTTCTCTCTTTTGTGGAGGCCTCTGATGCCATTCGTCCCATTCAGCTTCAGGTTCAGGAAGATATCCAGGGAGCCATCGAGGATCATGGTTTCACCATGGAGCGGTTCCAGGAGGTTATTATGGTTTTTCAGAACCCGGAGATGGATGTGGAGGAGTTTCTGACCGGAGACGAGGAAGAAGCGCTCGACAGGATGGAGCCGGTACTGATGGAGCTCGAGATGAATGCAAGAGACAGCATGATCGACGAGATCTCGTACAAGGGTCTGGAAGTGGAACGGTATCAGCAGATTTTTATGACCCTTCAGCAGGATCCGGATCTGATGGAGCGGGTTCAAATGTTGTCGCAGTAATGGAAAAAGTAACAAGTCGGGAGTCGATATGGGTTCTTTTGGTGTAGTAGAGTGGCTGATCATTTTTCTGATTATTGTCCTGTTTTTCGGGGCAAAACGGATTCCCGGTATGGCAAGAGGCCTGGCTCAGGGGTATGTTGAATTTCGAAAGGCGAGAATGGACGATCCGTCCGATGAGGATTCCGACTCGATCTCAGATGAGTCGGCCTCGGAGAGTGAGAGAGAAGAGACCAGGTCCCGGGAGCAATAACGTAACGTTTTATCCTATCCTGGTAGAGATTTTTTTCTGTGTTCAGGTGACAACATACGGGTACCAAAGTTGCCCGGGATTCATGTTGGAACACATCCTCTGTGGTCGATGGTTTCCTGCGAGTCAGATCAAATGGCTGCCGCTTCCCCGGATTTCCGACTTTTGAAATTCAAGGGTGAAGATGGTTCCGTTACCGTTGGACTCGTAAGTGTGTTCTGCGATCAGCTGTTGAGAGAGAACATCGATGAGGCTGAGGCCAAGTGAAGTGGATTCGATCTCGTCAAAATCGTCCGGAAGCCCGATACCATTATCTGCAACTACGAGGGAGATTCTGTTGTCCGATTCCTCCCATTGAAGGGATACCTTGATGTGGCCGGACTGACGATCGGGGAATGCGTGCTTCAGTGTGTTTGTGACCACCTCATTGACAATCAGTGAACAGGGAATCGCCTGGTTGATGTTCAGCTCCAGAGGCGCACAGTGAAAGTCGACCGAAATCTTCTGCTCGGACTGGAACGTCTTCATGATGTTCCGAACCAGGGAGCGGATGTTTTCGGAGAACTCCAGCTTGGAGAAGCTTCTTGCTTCATAGAGCTGTTCATGGATTACCGCCATCGTTTGAATACGTGCGATGCTGTCGACCAGCCGGTCGGTTACTGAATCATTCTCCTCCTCGTGGACCTGAAGCTGCATCATGCCCGAGACAACTGCGAGATTATTTTTGACACGGTGGTGAATTTCGGCCAGCAACGTCTCTTTCTCCTGAAGGGATTCGAGAAGCTGTTGTTGGCGCTTTTCCAGTTCCTGCTCTCCGCGAATTTTCACGGTAACATCCCGGGAGTTGGCTACCAGCCCGGCAACGGCCGGATCTTCCAGCATATTGGTCAGTGTCGTTTCGATCCATCGCCACTCCCCTTTTGCATTGATGAACCGAAATGGTTCAATCAGAATCTGCTCTCCGGGACTCAGTGACGACAAGACGGAGGCGATTCGCTCACGATCGTTGTCATGAATATAACTCAGGGCATTGGTTCCAATAAAAGAGCGAGGTGGGATTCCCAACACCCGTTCCGAAGTAGGACTGACATAGACATAGTTTCCTTCCCGATCCAGAATAGCGATGAGATCCAGCCCGTCCTGGATTAGCGCCTTGAAGCGCTTTTCACTCCATTTCAGTTCCACTTCCGCCTGTTTGTGCGCACTGATGTTCTGGCTGATTCCGTAGAACCGAACGCATTCACCTTTTTCGAACTCCGGTTCTCCAATGGCGCGTATCCATCGTTCGTCCCCCTTGCCGCTGATGATTTCCAGCTCTACGTCAAACGGTTGCCCCCGTTCGATGGCATTTTCTGCAGCTGCCCGAAACTGATCCCTGTTTATCCCCTCCTTGAAGAGTTCGATGGTGCTCTCTACATCCGGCTCATAATCTTCTTCGAAACCATGAACCTCTTTGGTAATCGTGGACCAATGCAGGATCTCTTTCTGCATATCATACTCCCAGGTTCCAATCTGCGCGAGATGATACGCCTTCTCCAGACGCAGTTCCTTCTCCCGGAGCTGTTTCTCTTTTTCCCGAAGTTGTTCCTCCTTCTTCAGAAATGACTGTTCTTTGTCTCCGGTGTTCTGCAATGGTTTTGTTTTGTTGGACTTGTCCGCTCCCATATCACTACCTGCTGTTACGTCTGTCTTGCTACGTGTTTTGTTATCAGCAGTCAAGCCAGAAGTCATAAAACAGAATAACTGTTTTTTATCCATCCGTCAAAACAGGTCTGAAGCTTCGGGAAACGTGTGGACGCTGAGCCGGAGGATACAGCGAAAGTACGTCTGACGAAACGATGATGGCTGGGAATAACGGCAACAGCCGGGTGAGGCATTGTGCCAGAATCTGAGAATAGAAAAAGCATGAAATTATTTTTTGGAGAACGAGTCACCGCTTCTTAATTTAGACGCGGTCTAAATAAAAGTATAGATTCAGTCTAAATAAGCACGTCAGGTATCGGTGTCGGTGATAAGCCCACGCTGGCCTGCAACCCAGAACTTCTAAACTCTTTGATACGAGGCATGAACCATTCAAAACGACTTCTTTATTCAGTACTTCCTCTCATCCTTCTTTTTACTGCAGTTTCCTGTGGAACCGAATCCAACGGTGAAGCGGACCTGAACGAGCCGCCAACGTACACATTTGAAAGGGGTGGCCAGAGTAGTGTTTCATTTACCGGCCAAACGACTCGAATTCAAATGGGGGACGAACTCTTTTTGGCCATGAGTGATTTTGAGAATACCACGGAAGAGCTTCTGCTTCAGATGTACAGAAATGCAACGGCAGACGGTGGCGATGCGGATCCATGGTCAGATGATGATCTGAATGAGTCCGGCAAGAGCATCAAAAGCAAAGTCGCGGCTTCGGCAGACTACTTCTCTTCAAATGCGACCGAGAGCGCAACCATCAAAAATCAGTTTGAAGAGTGGCTCTCCGCACAGGTGGACGAAGTCTTTCCCAATCGGGACGTACCGGCTCAACCCGGTGTTGCCGGACAGATTGCTGACGGATCCAGCACTCGTTATGTAAGCGGGGAGGGCCTGGAGTACAACCAGCTGGTAAACAAATCCCTGATTGGCGCGCTGATGGCCGATCAGATGCTGAATAACTATTTGAGTGAAGCGGTTCTGGATACCGGGACCAACCGGGAAGCGAACGATGATGGTGAAGTGGAAGAGGGTTCATCGTATACCACAATGGAGCACAAGTGGGATGAAGCATACGGATACATTTATGGTACATCGCAGAATCCGGCCAATCCAAACCAGACGATTGGAGAGGACGACCGGTTTCTGAACAAATATACCGGGCAGGTGAGTGAAGATGAGGACTTTTCAAGTCTGACGACAGATATTTTCAATGCCTTTAAAAAGGGCCGCGCGGCCATTGTTGCAGGCGAGTATGAAATACGGGGCCAACAGGCCGACATTATTCGCGAGGCCATTTCGACGGTGATTGGTGTTCGGGCAGTCTTCTACCTGCAGGCTGGGAAGAGCCAGCTCGAGGGAGAGTCACCGCAGTACGGGTCGGCCTTTCACTCCGTGTCGGAAGGGTATGGTTTTGTTTACAGTCTGCAGTTTACCCGTGAGCCGGGTACCGGACAGCCCTACCTGAGCCACGACGAAGTCAACGACCTCTTGTCCCGGCTGTTGGGGGATGGGGAGAACGGGCTGTGGGATGTAACACCCGAAACCCTGGAGGAATTGTCACAGGAGATTGCCGACCGGTTCGACTTTACCGTCGAAGAGGCTGCCAGTAACTAACCAACCGGAAAAGTAGAATGAAGGTAATCAATCAAATGAGAAGAGAGATATTTGCAGGATTGGCAGCTATTCTGTTACTCCTTGTAGCGTGCAGCGGAGAGGAGAGTCTGGGCCCCGATACTGACAACTTTGACCGCCGGGCTATGCTCGTACATTGGGCGGATGAGATCATTGTACCTTCGTTTTCTGCATTTGCAGAACAGACAGCCAGCCTGGAGAGCGCGGCCGGTGAGTTTGTGGACGATCCCTCCGTGACGACGCTTGCCGGCGTACGGGAAGCCTGGGAGGAGGCCTATATCGGATTTCAGTGGGTCTCCATGTTCGAAATAGGCCCAGCTATGGAGGTTGGTGGTGGAACGGGATCCACATTTCGGGATTTCCTGAACCTCTATCCAACCGATACGGCCGAAACAGACGATTCGGACGATTCGGATATTGAATTTGTAGTCGGGGAGGGCTCCTGGAACCTGGAGCTGCCCTCTATGAGAGACCATCAGGGGTTTCCGGCGCTGGACTATCTGCTCTACGGACTGGCCGATTCAGACGAGGAGCTGCTGGCAATCTACCTGTCCGGGTCGAACGCCGACGACTGGAAGGCATACCTAAATGACCTGGCATTCAGAATCCATCAGCTTGCGTCCACTGTCCGGGACGGGTGGACGGACGGATACCGTGACCAGTT
>JBBDRX010000091.1:0-22701 GCA_040905245.1 Balneolaceae bacterium
CCGTCTCAGTCGGACGCCAAAGTGTCCGTCACATCCGTGTTTGTGAGGATAGGTCTGGTAGGCTTTACCCTCTTCGGTCAGAACTTCGTCCGGCAGGTAATCGCTCAGGTCGTCCAGTTCAAAGTTGTCGTAGCGTTTGAGGAATGTCCGGATCTGATCCATATTCTCTTCCGGCTCAATCGAGCAGGTGCTGTAAACCAGTCGTCCGCCTTTTTTCACCATGTTGGCGGCTTCGTCCAGAAGCTCTTCCTGCAGCTTGATCAGATCGTTGAGATCCTGCTCGGTCCGTCTCCATCGAAGGTCGGCCCGTTTGCTCAGCACACCGGTTCCGGTACAGGGAGCGTCCAAAAGAACACCGTCGGTCACTTTCAATGAAATTTCGCGTGCATCCGCCCGGCGAATCTTGATGTTCTCCGCATTGTAATTCATGGCGCTTGCAGCCAGTTTTTCGAGCCGTTCGGTGCTGATGTCCACGGCAATAATATCACCCTCGCCGCCCATCAGGTCAGAAATCATAATGGTTTTGGTACCGGGAGCTGCGCATAGATCATAAATAGACTCTCCCGCCTTCGGATCCAGAATGGTGGCGGCAAAGCCGGCGGCAATATCCTGGACCTGGCAGAATCCCTTCTTCAGCCATCCCTTCTCCATAAAGGGGTGTACGCTTTTGACTTTGAAATAGCCCGGCAGCCAGTCACTCTCTGTGTACTCGATTCCCGCCTTGTCCATCCGAAGTTTGAAGTTCTCGGTTTTGGTCCGAAGGTTGTTGACCCGAATGTAATGGTTCGGATTCTGGTTGTTGGCCTGCATGAGCTGGAACGCCTCCCGCTCTCCAAACCGTTTGGACCACCGCGCCACCATCCACTCGGGATGGGAGAAGGTGGTTGCCACCAGTTTGGTCCGGTCCTTGAAAGCAGGTTTGGGAAGTTTCTCCAGGTCGCGCTGAATATTTCGAAGAATGGCGTTGACGAGGTCGCCGGACTTGCTGCCCAGTTTGAGCTTGGCCAACTCCACCGCTTCATTGATGGCGGCGTAATCCGGTGTGCTGTTCATGAAGATCATATCGTAGAGGCCAACCCGTAGGATGTTTTTCAGCGGAGGCTTCATCTCCTCCATGGTGATGTTGGAAAACTCGCCGACCAGAAAATCGATATAGCTGCGCTTGCGCAGTACATTCTGTACATATTCCCGGACCTGAGCCCGTTCCCGTGGTTCCAAGTCGTCCGCTTTTGAGAAGTCTAATAATCCATCTAGGTCGAACTGCACCAGAATCTCTGTACTTACCGATCGTGCTGTATTTTCTTTATCCAATAGATTGATCTCCTTTAACTAGATTCTCATTCAATTAACTACCTGATCCACACCGGAAAAAACTCGTCAGTCTGCCAAAGTACAGGCGGTGAAAAAAGGACAACAAAGATAGGGGTTTCATCATCTTTTTGCTAATGGAGGATTGTCGCCTTGCGTCATTTCCGGCCCGCCCGGGCTGTCCGGAAAGCGTTCTTCCCGAAAGCATACTTCTAAACGATTCAATCCTTTTCTTTTATTGTGGAAATGGCTAATTTTGCGCGCCTTCAGCGATTGCGTCGGGAAACTGACGCTACACTTGTAAAACAGACGTTAAAAAAAGAATTCACCGAATGAATAAAGGAACTGTAGCACAAGTCATCGGTCCGGTAGTTGACGTTGACTTCGATCAAGGAAAACTCCCATCAGTACTCAATGCTCTATATATAGAACGGGAAGACAAATCCCGACTCTATCTGGAGGTCGCCCAGCATCTGGGCGAGAATCGCGTCCGGACCATTGCAATGGACTCTACGGATGGGTTGGTCCGGAAACAGGATGTGATTGACTCGGGTGCGCCGATCTCCATGCCGGTTGGTGAGGATATTCGGGGACGCCTGTTCAATGTGGTGGGCGAGGCCATTGATGGAATGGATCAGCCGAAGGGTGATCGTCAATACTCTATCCATCGTCCTGCTCCCGATTATGCAGATTTGACGACCAGTACGGATATGCTGGAGACCGGAATCAAGGTGATTGACCTGCTCTGCCCTTATGCAAAAGGTGGAAAGATCGGCCTCTTTGGTGGTGCCGGTGTTGGGAAAACAGTTCTGATTCAGGAGTTGATCAACAATATCGCCAAGGAGCACGGCGGCCTCTCTGTTTTTGCGGGGGTCGGCGAGCGGACTCGTGAAGGAAATGACCTGCTTCGGGAATTTCTCGAGGCTGGAGTGATCAAGTATGGTGACGAATTTGTCGAGGGGATGGAGAAAGGGGAGTGGGACCTCTCCAAAGTAGACCCCGAAAAGCTGAAGGAATCCCAGGCGACCCTGGTCTTTGGCCAGATGAACGAACCACCAGGTGCCCGGATGCGAGTGGCACTTTCCGGACTGACGGTTGCCGAATACTTCCGTGACGAAGTCTCTCGTGATATTCTGCTTTTTATTGACAACATCTTCCGGTTTACCCAAGCCGGTTCCGAAGTGTCGGCTCTGCTGGGACGGATGCCGTCGGCGGTAGGATACCAGCCGACCCTGGCAACGGAGATGGGGGATCTGCAGGAGCGGATTACCTCAACCAAGAACGGATCCATTACCTCGGTTCAGGCAATTTACGTGCCGGCTGATGACTTGACGGATCCGGCTCCGGCAACCACCTTCTCTCACCTGGATGCGACCACGACACTGAGCCGGGCACTGACCCAGATCGGTATCTATCCGGCTGTTGATCCGCTGGACTCTACTTCACGAATTATTGATCCGAAGGTCGTTGGCAAGAAGCACTACGAGTGTGCTCAGAACGTGAAAGAGATTCTCCAGAAGTACAAGGATCTGCAGGACATTATCGCCATTCTCGGAATGGACGAACTTTCCGACGAGGACAAACTGGTCGTTTCCCGAGCCCGTCGGGTTCAGAGATTTCTGAGTCAGCCGTTCTTTGTGGCTGAGCAGTTTACCGGCCAGAAGGGCGAATATGTGAAAATTGATGATACCATCAAGGGCTTCAACATGATTCTGGATGGGGAGTTGGACGACCTGCCGGAAAACGCTTTCCACCTGGTTGGCACCATCGAACAAGCTGTCGAGAAAGGCAAGCGACTTAAGGCAGAAGCGGAAGCTGCATAACTCCAATTCGATCTGAACTATGGCAGATACTTTTCATGCACAGATACTGACTCCGGAGGGCAAACTCTTTGACGGGGAGGTCCTCGGAGTACAGGTTCCGGGTTCTTCCGGAAGTTTTGAAATTCTGGCAAACCACGCCCCGATCATCTCCACTCTGGAGATCGGAGTCATTCGAATCCACACGCCCGATCGTTCTACACTCTATCTGGCCGTCAGCGGGGGATTTGTGGAGATGAACAAGAACCGGATGACGCTGTTGGCTGAAGCGGCCGAAAAGGCAGAGGAGATCGATGTAGACCGGGCCAAGCTTGCCAAAGAGCGGGCACTCGAACTGCTGAGCAGCAAGGATGCCGACCGTATTGAGGCAGAAGTAGCCCTGAAGCGAGCGGTCAACCGGCTGGCTGTGGTCGAAAAGCTTTCCAAAGCCTCGTAAACAGACTCTTTTACAACCACTTTTCGTACGGTTCATCTCGAAATCCTGCAGTGGAAACCAGCTCCCGAAGTTCTTTCTGCAGGGCTTCGGCAAGCCGTTCTGTCGCGCTAACCATTGATGATGACTTTTCCCGTGGCACTGGTTTGCCTACACGAATGTGCAACTCTGGCCAGGGGCTTCGGATGGTGTGAACCGAAATGGCGATCGGGACAAAATCGGCCTCCGGAAGCTGTTCCCACAACCAGCCGATTCCCTGTTTGAACTGCAACCCGGTGGTGGAGAACGGAACGATCTCTCCTTCCGGGTAGATAAACAGGGAGGCGGAGGGCCGCTGCATGGAGCGGAGCGCATATCGCATGGATGCTACGGCCGAACGACTCTCTTTTGGATCTACAGAGAATGCTCCGATTTTTTTAAAAAAGGGATATCGCCGCATCTGTTTGTGCTCCATTAACGCCCGGCCCTGCTGTCGAAAACGGTATTGATTCAGCATGAGTGGGATGATTCCGTCCCACCAGGAGGAGTGATTCAAAAAATAGACTGTTTTGACGCCGGGCTCCGGATGGTAGAGCTGCCGGAGCCAGACCTGACGGAACCCGACGCGGAACAGCACCCGACAGAAGGGAGTGAAGAGCCATGTAAACCACCTTGATTCATCGGCTGGAATAAAATCGACAGCATTTTGTTGATGCATGATCCGTATTTGAACCGTAAGTTTACACGCTTGTAGAAATAAGAGTTACGAACCCCAATATAGCAGCTCTTGGAGTGCAACCGAAAGGGATATGAGCTGGATTGACAAGGAAATTCAAGCCTACCTTGTCCGCCATACGGAGGCGGAATCGCCCGAGGCGCGGGAACTGGTGGAGGCTTCGGCGTACGATCTGGAGTATATAGACATGGTAAGTGGCCCGGAGACCGTCACTCTGTTACGTCTTTTTATTCATGCAGGAAGGTTTCGTCGTGTACTGGAGATTGGCACATTTACAGGATATGCCACGATTCAGATCTCGGACGCGTTACCGGAAGACGGTGAGGTGATTACGCTCGAAATGAATGAGCGGTACCGTCGTATTTCGGATCTGTTTTTCCACCGGCCGCATCACCGGAATAAAATTCATCAAATCATGGGTCCGGCTCTGGAGAGCCTGGATGGATTGACGGGGCTGTTTGATCTGATCTTTCTGGATGCGGACAAGGCCAACTATCCGAAGTACTACCGACTGGTAAAACCGTTACTTCGCAGTGGCGGAATCCTGGTTGTGGATAATGCCTTGTGGGGTGGGAAGGTGCTCGAGGCGAAAGATCGCAAGGCGAAAGCGGTAGATCGGCTGAACCGGATTGTTCAGGAAGATCCGGAGGTGGAGAATCTGATGCTTTCCGTCCGCGATGGACTGATGGTACTCTGCAAGCGGTAGGCAGCTACAGCTCAGTTTTTTGAACTTCCACTATAGAGTTCGTACTCCAGAAGCCGGCATTCGATAGTCGAATTGAAGAAGGGCACTCTCTGGCTGGTTCGAAGCCCGACCGTTTTGGCCAGATCCAGGTTCCCGGTGAATAGATATCCGGTCTTTCCGGCCCCTTTCTGCTTCATGAAATCCCCGATTCCCCTGTAGAGTGGTTCCAGCCGGGACGGATCGTCCATGCGCTGGCCATAGGGCGGGTTAAACAGAAGCACTCCGTCTCCGTCCGGGATCGGTGTGTCGGTATATTCACACACCTCGAACTGAATCAGGTGATCCACTCCGGCCGTTCTCGCATTTCTTTTGGCCGATTTAATCGCTTCCGGATTGGCATCCGTGGCAATAAACAGTCCTTCAGGTTCCCGGTTGACCTGCTTTCGAGCTTCGTCCCGAACCTGATCGTACAACTCCTGATTGAAACCCAGGATATGCATAAAGCCGAAATCGTGGCGAAGACTGGCCGGTGGCCGGTTCATCGCGATCATCAGCGCCTCCAGAACCAGCGTACCGCTGCCACACATGGGATTGATGAAGTGGGTACCGGGTTCCCACCGGCTGGCCTGTACAATGGCCGATGCGAGAGTCTCCTGCATGGGAGCCAGGCCGCCTTCGGTCCGGTATCCCCGACGAGAGAGAGACTCTCCGGAGGTATCCAGAAAGATTCTCGCACCTTTCCGGTCCCAGTAGAGGAACAGTACTGTTCGGTTCAGATCGGACCCGCTGTCGGGACGTTCACCGGTTATGGTTCGGATACGGTCTACCACGGCATCCTTTACCTTTACATTGGCAAACTGAGTATTCCGGATGGTCGGGTGGTCGATCCGTGAGGTAACACTCAGATAACCGTCCGACGGGATATACTTTTCCCATGGCAGGCTTCGGATCCATTGATAGAGCTCCTCGGGATTCCGCGCCTTTGGCGTCTGATCGACGAGATAGTGCACCCGGTGGGCCGTACGCAGCCAGAAATTGAGCCGGATACAGTCGTCCAGGGTACCTTTCAGCTCTACACCGGTCTTGCGGACCGATGTAGTACGGTAACCGAGCGCTTCTACCTCGTTTTTAAGACAGGGAGCCAGCCCGACCGGGCAGTTCAGTGCTATCGTCTGTCCGGACTGGATAGGTCAGACGATTTCGACGAGGTCGATTTTGAACGTCAGGTCCTCTCCGGCAAGCGGGTGGTTGGCGTCCAGCTGAATCTCTTCTTCTTCCACAGAAGTGATCCGAACCGGAACAGGGTCTCCTTGCGGCTGGTTTACCTGAAGTTGCATGCCGACTTGTGGTTCAATGTCTTCCGGAAGATCGGATTTGGATACGGAAAGAACGAGATCTTCACGGGCTTCTCCGTAAGCTTCGTCAGTTGGAATGGTTACTTCAACAGTTTCTCCGGCCGTCAGTCCATTTACGGCTTTTTCAAATCCCGGAATCAGCTGTCCGGATCCGAGTGTGAACTCCAGAGGCTCCTTGTTTTCCGAACTGTCAAATACAGTTCCGTCACTCAGGCTTCCGGTATAGTGAACTTTTACAGTATCTCCTTCTTCTACTTTTGACAAAATAGACTCCTTGGTCTTGCAATCGGTTTCGATTCGTTTTTTATCTTTCGCCCCGGCCCTCCTGAAGAGATCGAATGCGAAAAGATCACAGTAATGTAAGGATTATTATGCCCAAAGCGTAATCGAACCCTGTCGGGCAGGTCATTAGAGGGAAATGATTTTATCTCCCGGTTTCGTTCAAGGACAGTACAAACGATCTGTTCGATCCCCGGCAGATCAGTAGCCGGAATGTCTACAATAACTTTTTCCGCTCCTCTTTCCACTCTTCCATTCGGGAAGAGAGTACGGCTTCCACCTCCTTCTTCTCGTCCGCAGGAATGGTCGTCTGGATCAGTCGCACCTCTTCCACTTCGGTACCGGGGCCGTGGAGATATTCAATCCGAATCACATCATCGGTATACCACTGCCAGGCGATAACCTGTTTCCAGGGAATGCGCTTGTCGAGAAACAGAATTCCCTTGCTTCTGAGTTCCGGAACGGCCCGTAATGTCCAGAGAAAAAACCCGAATGCCATTAATGAGACACCGGAAGTGAGACGGATGCCGGTGACTGGATCGGAGATCAGAAGGGATGTCCGGTAGAGGCCGTAGAGAATGATGATGAGGGCGGCGAAGGCGGGTGCATGATCTGTCCAAAAAGAGCGTTGGACATAGAGGGTCTGTCCGGAGTGGGAGCGCAACTGGATCAGTCGGACGCCGTATCCGATAAAAAACCCACTGACAAAGCTGTACAGGAACATCATCAGTGCGGCCCCGGCCTCCTGGGAGAGAAGTCCCGTCAGGTGAGAAATCATCAGAAGCGTGAAGAGAGCTGTAAAAATCAGCAGGGTGTTCAGGATTCGCGTCCGGGTCAACTGTTCAATGTAGAAAAGAGGCTGGTGCCCCGCGAACCCTCCGGCAAGAAGGAGCAGTCCTGTAATGAGGTAGATCAGCAGCATGTACTTTTTGTATCTTGTGAATGAACCAGACGATGTTAAAAAGCAGCAGGAGCAATGGCAAGCCCGAACCAGACTACAGATCCGTCAACCACACCGGCTTCGATCGAGGTGGGAAACCGCGAACAGATACTCCAGATCACCTGGAAAGATGGCCATATATCCACCTATCCGCTCTATGGACTTCGAAAAAACTGTCCCTGTGTGGTCTGCAGGGGAGGGCACAGCCAGATGGGACGCTTCGAGATGAAGCTCTTTTTCATCGACCCTCCACACAGGGTAGAGATCACCGATTTGGAACCGATCGGCAACCATGCGCTGAAAATTTCCTGGGACGATGGCCACAATACCGGAATGTACCGATGGGAACTTCTTCGGGCGATGTGTCCGGACTCCTCGAAAGAACGGGAAGCAAACAATCAGGACTCCGGGGACGGCTAAGGGCCGATCCGACAGTTCTTCAGCCCCACCAGTCCGGCCCGCTCGTATTTTTACTTGCATCAATTCATAATCTTATTTAGAATTGGTCTAAATAATTTCACCATTAACCATCGGATTTTTTCCATGACTACAAGAAAAACGATCTACCTGCTGCTGACATTTCTCATTACTTTTACAGGCTGTTCACAGGGGGAACATGTGAATGTCTATTCGTCACGACACTACGATACGGATCTGGACCTCTACCGCCAGTTTACCGAGCAAACCGGGATTGAGATAAATCTGATTGAGGGAGGAAGTGACGAACTGATCGAACGAATCAAGAACGAGGGACTCAACAGTCCCGCCGATATTGTGGTCACGGTGGATGCGGGAAGGCTCTGGAGAGCCAAAGAGGCGGGTGTGCTTCAGCCGCTCTCATCCGACGTACTCGAAGAACGGATTCCTGCCGAGTTCCGGGAACCGGAAGGGTACTGGTTTGGGCTCTCTCAGCGAATTCGTGGAATTGTCTATAACCGGGATCGCGTCTCCCCGGACGACCTTCAGGGGTATCTGGAACTGGCAGACGAGAAGTGGGATGGCCGGGTCTGCGTACGCTCTTCCAGTAACATTTACAACCAGTCTCTGGTAGCCTCCATGATCGAGACCTATGGAGAGCAGCGTACCGAGGAGTGGGCCAATGGCCTGGTTTCCAATTTTGCACGTGACCCTCAGGGTGGGGATACCGACCAGATTCTGGCAGTAGCGGGAGGGCAGTGTGATGTTGCTCTGGCCAATCACTACTATCTGGCCCGTCTGATCGAAGCCGATTCGGAAGCGGATCGGGAAGCAGCCTCCAGGGTCGACATCTACTTTCCGCCATCGGAACACGGAGGAACCCATGTAAACGTCAGTGGAGCTGGCCTGGCAGCCAACGCCCCGAATCGTGAAAATGCCGTTCGTTTTCTGGAGTATCTGACTGAACCTCAGGCACAGGAGCTCTATGTCGGCGGCAATTATGAATATTCAGCAATTGAAGGAGTCGAGCCTTCCGGTGTCCTGGAAGAGTTTGGTTCGTTTGAAAGTGATGCAGTCAACGTTTCCTACTACGGAATCAACAATCCGGACGCCCTTCGGCTGATGGACCGTGCCGGTTGGAGATAGAACCTCTCTGACTGGAAACGGAAAAATATACAAATGGCGGGAAGTGGTTGTAAAACCACCCCGCCTTTTTATTTTTTGTCAAAATCACTCTTCCGGGCTCGGCTGATCGATCGGCTCAGTATAATTACCGGGATAATCCCGACAAGCACAATGGCCAGTGCGGCTCCGGACGATTCGGCCAACCGCTCATCGGAGGCCAGACGGTAAACCTGAACGGCCAGTGTGTCGAAATTGAAAGGCCGCACGATCAGAGTTGCGGGAAGTTCCTTGATTACATCTACAAAGACGAGCATAATCGCAGCGAAAAGGCTTCCCTTCATCATGGGAATGTGCACCTTTCTGAGGATTTTGTTAAACCGGTAGCCAAGCCCCTCCGCAGCTTCGTCCATGTTCGGGGTGATTTTGCCCAGACTGGACTCTACCGTTGTGAAGGATACGGCCAGGAAGCGGACCAGGTAGGCGAAGATAAGCGCCACGATGGTGCCGCTGAAGATCAAACCGGTCGAGATCCCGAAGGTGCTGCGCATCCAGCTGTCCAGAGTGTTGTCGAACCACCCGAACGGGATCATAACCCCAACGGCGATCACCGAACCCGGGATGGCATACCCCATCGACCCGATTCGCGTGGCAATTCGAGTCGGCAGCGTCGGGTTCAGCCGGACCCCGTAGGCCATCACCAGGGCGATCAAAAGTGTGAGAAAACCTGCCGCAGTGGCAACCAGCAAGGTGTTGAATCCGTACTGGAAAAAGCGGCTGTCCACGGCTGTGTCCAGGTTGCTGAGCATCATTTCACTGAGGATCCCCACCGGAATCAGAAAACCGAAGAGCAGTGGAGTCGTACAGGCGAGTGTGGCTCCCCATTTTTTCCAGCCGCTCAGCTGGTAGCTGCTCATGTGTTTAAAACCGCTGCTACCCTGCTGCCGGAAGCCGAGTTTGTTTCGGGACCAGCGTTCGATCAGGATCAGAACCAGGATAAAGAGCAGTAGAAAGGCGGATAGCTGGGCGGCTGCCACTGGCTCTCCGAGCCCAAACCAGGTTCTGTAGATTCCGGTCGTGAAGGTCTGAACGCCGAAGTAGTCGACCGTTCCAAAATCGTTCAGCGTCTCCATGAGAGCCAGAGCCATACCGGCCGCAATGGAGGGGCGGGCGAGGGGCAGAGCCACTTTGTAAAAACTCTGAAACGGTGTACACCCCAAGCTTCGGCTGGCCTCCAGTAGCGAGACCGACTGTTCCAGAAAAGCAGATCGGGAAAGCAGATAGACGTAAGGGTAGAAGACGAACGACATCATCAGCATGGCCCCCTGAAGAGATCGGATCTCGGGGAACCAGTACTGGCCGGCCTGCCACTCCATTTGGTCCCGAAGAAGAGTCTGAACCGGGCCGGTAAAAGAGAGAAAATCGGTGTACGTGTACGCCATCAGATAGGCCGGCACCGCCATGGGGAGAATGAGCGCCCAGTTGAAAAGCCGTCGTCCTGGAAATCGGCACATCGTTACCAGCCAGGCGGTTCCGACACCCAGAACGAAAACTCCCGTACCGACCCCAAGCATCAGCCAGATCGAGTTTTCTACATAGTCGGGAAGAACCGTGGAGGCGAGGTGTGCCCAGACATCGCCGGCGGGAATA
Source organism: Balneolaceae bacterium (assembly GCA_040905245.1). Classification (GTDB taxonomy): domain Bacteria; phylum Bacteroidota; class Rhodothermia; order Balneolales; family Balneolaceae; genus JBBDRX01. Next base: position 10,725 of record JBBDRX010000091.1, read on the forward strand.
AAGATATTGACCAGCACTGTCAGTACCGGGATGGATGCCATAAGGGCGATCCCCATCGTTACTGCGCTCCAGAGTCCCGATCTGCTCTTTTGAGGACTGCTGTTCAGCAAAGAGACTCGTCTGGTAAAATCGATCAAATTCCGAATCATGCTGCGTTTGTCAGGTCTGGTCGGCCTTCCGCTCGTGCGGCGCAATACACCAGGAGAGAAAGTACGGGAATTTCCAGCGCTCTCATAGCCTGAATTGCCAGTCGGACCGGTTCAACCCGAAGGTTTTGCGAAGAGCCAGCTCGGCTGCATGAAACCCGCACATGCCGTGTACACCCCCGCCCGGAGGGGTCGATGCAGAACAGAGGTAGATTCCGTCGGTTGAAGTGGCATAGGGGCGAAAGAGGGAGGCCGGCCTTGCGAATTGTTGCCACAGATCCTGACGGCCGCCGTTGATGTCCCCGCCGATGTAATTGGGATTGTACTCCTGAAACTGAACGGGGCCCATGATGTGTCGATCTTCGATAACCTCCCGAAAGCCCGGAGCGAATCGTTCGATTTGGGCTTCGATTGCACTGGCCATATCCCGGGTTGAACCGGAGGGTACGTGGCAGTAGGCCCAGAGGGTCTCCCTCCGGTCGGGAGTCCGGCCCGAATCAAAAAGGCTTTGCTGGGCGACGAGTACATACGGACGTTCGGCGTGACGGCCCCGGGCTACCGTGCGTTCGGCATCGGTGATCTCTTCCAGCCGGCCGCCCAGATGGACGGTACCTGCCTGCAGACACCGTGGATCTTGCCAGGGAACCGGTTCGCTCAGCAGATAATCGACCTTGAACACTCCGGATCCGTAACGGAATTTTTCCAGTTTGCGGCGATAGGGGATGGTCATGGTGTCACCGAGAATGTCGATCAGCTGGGCAGGGGTAAGATCGAACAGAACAGCTTTCGCCGCTGGCAGTTCGTGAACCGACGTGATTCGGGTTCCGGTCCGGATTCTACCGTCAAACTCTTCGAGAAGGGAGGCCATGGAGTGAGCGATCTGTCGGGATCCGCCCTTTGGCAGTGGCCACCCGACGGTGTGTGCGGCGGCTCCGAGAACCAGGCCGATCGCCGAGGTACCCGCTTGTTCCAGTGGAAGAATGCTGTGTCCGGCCAGGCCGGCAAAGAGGGCTGCTGCGCGATGTCCGGTAAAGGTGCGTTGAGAAAGTCTCTCGGCCGGTTGCAACGCATTGAGGCCAAACCGTGCCATCAGCCACGGGTGTGATGGAATTTTCAACGGAGCAAGAAGATCCCGCGAAAGGCCCGCCCAGTTTCGGGTCAGCGGGTTCATCAGCTGTTCCCAGGATTCGGCATCACTGTGAATCTCCTCGGCCATTCGTTCGATCTCCCGGTGAAGCAGTACGGCAGGCTCGTTATCGAGAGGGTGTGCCATGGGGACATCGGGCTGAATCCACTCCAGGCCGTGCTTTTTGAGCGGAAGACTCGAGAGAAACGGCGAGGTGAAAGCCATCGGATGAATCGCCGAACAGACATCGTGCAGGCAGCCGGGCTGCATCAGCTCCGTACTGCGGGTGCCACCACCGATTTCGTCGGCCGCTTCAAGAACGGTAACCGATAATCCTTCCTGGGCGAGCCGGATAGCGGCGGCCAGTCCGTTCGGTCCGGATCCAACAATAATTGCATCCTGTTGTGCCATGGTCAGAGAGCTCTCGGGTTCTGTTCGTGCAGCCAGCGGGACCGGATCAGGTGGCGCAGATCTTCGTATGGCAGTTCAATAGCGATAGGTCCGGTCACATAAGGAGCCACTTCGTAGGTATTAAAATAGAAGATCAGCCCAAAATCGGTGAAAGCAAAATTTTCTGTCAAATGGAATTCCCCGTCCACAAAATGGAACCCGGCCTCCTGCAGGTTTTCATTTTCCAGCAACTCAAAACTGAATCGGAATTGCTCTTCGGCAAGATCGACCAGTTGTTCAAAGGAATCAAAATCGTAGGTCAGATCGGAAAGGGTCAATTTTTTTCCCTCTGGCCGGATAAAGGACTGAAAAACATCCATCTGATGGGGATGGGCACCTCCGGTAAAGCTGTATTCATTAAAATGGAGACTGATCAGATTTTGGCTTTCGAAAATCTTCTCTACCGACCGTTCCAGCGACCAGGGGATCCGATAGTCTTCGATTTCAGATACAAACTGATCGTAGTCCCTGAACCAGTCCTGTGCCAGCTTGTCCGGGGTGGTGGGGGTGGATCCAGGCTCCGGGTAGTAGAGGTGACGCTCCGTCCAGACCCGAAGACTGTCACCAAGGGGCGAAGGATTCCGGAAGCGGGGCTGGTGAAAATAGAGATGAACGCAGGGTTCACCGTCGATTTCGCAATCGGGATGGTCAAAAGTCTCTGTGATGCTTTCGGGCCTGAACGGCGTTTTGGGCTCTGGTTCTTGCGTAATCGGTTCGCTCTCCTGACAGCCGAACAGGCAGATGAGAAGCAGAAATAAAATGGTTGAACATAAGATTCGGGTCATGAGCAGCCAGGAGTTCAGATACCGTGGAGATTGTCAGGGAGTCTTGCGCATGTCGGAAGCTACACCTGTACCAAACCGGGTATGCGCTCTCCTCGTGTCTCGCATACAGGGTATTACTCTAATATAAGGTAAGAAATTGCAGGATTAAGAAACGGAGAAGCGTAAGGGCCTGTTAGAGAGGCGTGGCAGGATTCTTTGCTGAACTGCATTTTATAGGGAAGCCTAAAAATGGTTACATTTGGATTGTTCAAACGATCATAAAAAAAGGGTGACATACGATTGAGCCGAGTCAGGATGGAGATATTGGGATTGTCAACGAGTCCGAGCAGCGGAGGGGCTTATGCGCTGATTCTCAACGAGATCGAGGGTAACCGGAGGCTTCCGATCATCATCGGAACATTTGAGGCCCAGGCGATCGCACTCGAGATTGAGAGCATCAAGCCGCCTCGCCCGATGACGCATGATCTGTTGAAGAACATTATTCTCAGTTTCAGCTCTACGGTAAAGGAGATCTGTATCAACGATCTGAATGAAGGAACGTTTTTTGCCAAAATTCGATATGAGAGCAATGGTGAGAACCTGGAGCTGGATGCCCGGCCAAGTGACGCTATTGCACTGGCCATTCGGTTTGGTGCGCCGATTCTGGTGGAGTCTGCCGTCCTGGACGAGGCTGGAATTGAATCGGAAGAGATTGCCGGAGAGAAGGATGCCGGTTCAGCGTCGTCAGAGACGGACACCGGGTCCGGAGAAGAGATGACCCGCATGGAAAAGCTTGAAGCCGAACTTCGAACCGCGATCGAGACGGAAAACTATGAAAAGGCGGCCAAACTTCGGGATCAAATTCAAAAACTGAAGAGCTGACGTGAATTCCCGATCCATCCCTTTCGACCGGTTGCCGTTTACAGACCTGTATCGCGGATACATCAACCGTTCGCCGGAGGTTATGCAGTACTTTTCCGGCCATCCCTTTTCGGATCATGCGGTCCGCGAACACGCCTCCCGATTCCACTTTCCCGGAGACCGTGACCAGTCGGTGGAGGCTCTGTTGCACTTCAACCGTCAATTGGGTGCTGGTTCACAGGTAACTGCCCAGCTGGAGCGACTTCGGGATCCGGACAGCCTGGTGGTGGTAACCGGCCAGCAGCTGACGATCTACGGCGGCCCTCTTTTTACGGTATACAAGACAATGACCACTCTGCTCTACGCTCGTCGGTGGGAGGAGCTTCTGCAGCGGCCTGTAGTTCCCGTCTTTTGGCTGGCGGACGAAGATCACGACTACCCGGAAGCTGCTGAACTCGGTTTGTTGGCAAATGACACATTTGAACAGCTCTCTCTGAATAACGGATCCGGCCTGCCGGTTGGGAGAGAAATCCTGGGAGACTCCTATCTCGTGTTTGAAGAGAAGTTTTTCGACCGGCTTCCGGAGTCCGATTTCAGTGACGAAATTCGCGCTCTGCTGACCCGACACTATCGGGAAGGGGCCACATTTCGCAGTGCATTTGGCGGGCTTCTGCTTCACCTGTTCGAAAAGCACGGACTGGTTCTGGCCGGAAGTGACGATCCTGAGATTAAATCCCTGATCTCTCGGCCTCTGCGTGCAGCTGCTGATAATCCCGAAGGGCTCTCTGAGGCTCTGGAGTCACAGAGCCTTGCCCTGGAGAATGCCGGTTTCGGCAGGCAAGCCCTGGTTCAACCCTCGAATTTGTTCTATATCGATTCGGATGGAGGCCGGCAGAAGCTGGATCTGGAAGGAGATACCTGGAGCAATGGAAATGGACAGGTCTGGAGCCGAGAAGAACTTCGCCGGGCTGTCGAGGCCAACCCTGAACGATTTTCTCCCAATGTATTTCTGCGCCCGATGTTGCAGGATCAGCTCCTTCCGACGCTGGCATATGTCTGCGGGCCCGGCGAACTGGCCTACTACGCACAGATGAAAGGAGCTTATCAATGGGCGGGACAGCAGATGCCGATGCTGCTTCCCCGGATCAGCGGCACCCTGGTTGAACCGGCTGTCGAACGCGTCATGAAGAAGCTCCCGTTTGAGTTTGAAGAGTACGAGAGCCGAACCGAGGATCTGGAAACTGCCTATCTGAAAAGATCGGTGCCCGAAGGCGGGGGAGATCTCTTTGCAGACTGGCGCAGGGAGAGTACCCGGCTGGCGGAAGATGCAAAGAGTCGGGCCAAAGAGATTGACCCGACCCTGGAGGCGTCGGCAGACAAGACAGAAACCCGGATTCAGCAGCAGATTGATCAACTACAGCAGAAAGTGACCCGGGCGGTCAAACGACGGGAGGCGACCCAGATTCAGCGAATTCACCGGGTGAGGGAGAACCTGTTTCCGGGAGGGAAACTTCAGGAGCGTCAGCTTTCATTTGTTTACTATATGAATCGGTACGGTACGGATCTCCTGGACAGGATGCTTGAAGTGCTGGGCGAGGAGGTTCCGGACAGCCACAAAGTGATAGGACTTTGATGACAGATGCGGATTCATCTGGCAAGGAGCACTTGCGAAGTAGGCTGTTAGCCAGACGGCAGCGGATTCCGGCCGTAGAGCGGGAACAATGGAGCCGTGAGATCTCGGCCCGGCTGTTCAATTGGGATCTCTATCGCAAGGCGCGCCGGGTTCACTGTTTTGTCGGTGTCGAATCCAAAGGTGAGGTGGAGACTCTCCCTGTTCTGGAACAGATGATTCAGGAGGGAAAAGAGGTTTATTTACCGAAAGTGAATGCATCTTCCCCTGCACTGAAGCATGTACGATACAGAGGGCCGGAGAGTTTGGTTCCCGGTCCGTATGGCATCCCGGAACCGACCGGAGAGGAGGCCATTGCACCTGAAGAGTTGGATCTGATACTGGTGCCACTGCTTGCAGCCGATAACCGGAAGAACCGCCTCGGCTATGGCATGGGCTATTACGATCGTTTTCTGGCCCGGGCAACGGGCGTATCGGCCGGGTTGCTGTTTCAGGCGTTTCTGCTTGACAAATCGCTCCCGGCCGAATCGCACGATATTCCACTCGACTATCTGATCACCGAGAACGGGGTGGTCTGAACCGGATCTTGGATACAACCTGAACACCATTACCTTCGCAAGACGATATGAAAAAGAGTTTGAACAGAGAGGGGGGAGTGCTGGTGACCTTCGAAGGGATTGACGGAAGTGGAAAGTCGACTCAGATTCGTCTTCTCACCGAGTGGCTCCGGGATCGGAAGATTCCGTTTCATCTATTCCGGGAGCCGGGTGGGACAGAACTGTCCGAACAGATTCGCGAATTGCTGCTTCACTCCTCCGGTCCAATGGATCCGGTTACCGAGTTACTGCTCTTCTCCGCGGCAAGGTCGCAGCTGGTTGCCGAACGGCTGATCCCGTTACTGAAAAGGGGAGATCTGATAATTCTGGATCGTTTCTTTGATTCTACAATCGCCTACCAGGGTTACGGGAGAGAGTCTGCCAGCCCCGACGAGATTCACCGCCTGAATCACCTGGTGTCACACCGACTGCGTCCCGACCTGACGATCTACCTTCGGATTTCGCCGGCACTCGCCAGATCGCGCAGGGCAGAAGAGGCCGACGACCGTATGGAGCGGGAGGAGGATTCCTTTTTCGAGCGGGTTGCTCTTGGATTCGAGCGATTGGCTGAACAGTCCGACCGGATTGTCTCGCTAAACGGGGAGCGTCCGGTGGAGGAGATACACCGGGATGTCGTGCGGCTGATGAGATCCCTTACCGACTAATCGGGGTTTATTGTAAAATGTCCTGATCACTTTTTTCAATGAATCCGATAGGAACAGACAATCTCCGAACCGGGCTGACAGCAAACGTTTTATCAACGCGCCGGCTCCAAAAAAGGGGTGGGAGGGTACGAATTTTCGCGTTAATCGGATTGATGGTTAATCAAAATATGCGTAAATTTATTGCATTGTGGGTGAATCCTACCAAGTCCTGAAAATTATTCATGCTCATTACATAACCTTTCATTCTCGACGTATAACATAACTACTATGGCGCACGAAAGAATTGAAGTAAACTTGCCTTTAGCCAAAGTTTACGAGTTACTCTGCAATCCGGTGCATTTCCCGAAATTTCTGGAACGCATTGAAAACGTTGAAAAGGTGAACTCCCAGACGTTTGAGTACTCTACTCATATTGGAGGAGAAGAGTTTAGCTGGACGACCAACCTGATTGATAATCTGCGAAATACCCGTTTCGCCTGGATCACAATCAACGGAAATCTGAATCAGACCGGTACGATCCGTTTTACCCCGCTGGATAACGGTGAGCGTACCCGTGTCGACTTCTCTCTCGATTACCGTACATTCTACGGAGAGCCGGACGAAGACCTGGGCAAGTTTATCGATACGCTGCCCGAGCAGTTGACAAAAGACCTCGGCACGTTCAAGGAGCTTGCAGAAAACGGCACCTTCAAGGAAGCCGGCAGTGAAGATGAAACAGCAGATGAAAAGAGTCAAGTGACGGTCTGACGTCATCTCTGAATCATTGAAAATGCGTGCAGTTCTGTACGCAATTTTTGTTTGGTCTTGTTCATTTTCAGCACTTCGACTCCAGCCGGTTCTTCATTGGAGTTTTGGGTCGCGTAATCGGTCGCAGGTGCAGTCCTGAATCTGCGGGAGATGTGGTGCAAATCCTCTTGTACGGGTAGAGTGCCTTGAAGTGCATCCCTCATCCAACCATACCAGATCCATGATCAATTTCAGGGACTTCGTCCATATGGAGATGGCGAACGAGCCTCACTATATGGTAATTGGCCATCCGATTGGTCATAGCCTGTCCCCGTTAATGCACGGGGTGGCTCTTGAAGAGTGCGATATGGAGGCCCGTTATCACGCAATCGATCTCCTGCCGGACGAGTTGAACAGCTTTCTTGCCTGGGTGAACAGGGATTCGTTTCTGGGTGCCAACATCACCATTCCCTACAAGCAGGATTTTCTTCTGGCGGTGGATCGCCTGGACGATGCGGCCCGTGAAATTGGTGCCGTCAATACCCTGGTCAAACGCAAGGGAGAGCTCATCGGATACAATACCGATGCTGCCGGATTTCAGGCGCCTCTGGAACCTTGGCGCGAGGTGCTTGAAGGGGGATCCGCCATCTTGTTCGGAACCGGCGGGGCCAGCCTTGCCGTTCGATATGCACTCCGACAACTGGGGATGAAACAGCTCATTATGGTTTCTCGTAATCCGGACCGAATCAATGTAGAGGATGCGATCTGCTGTAACTATCAGAACTGGCAGACGTATGCCGGCCAGTCCGATCTGATTGTCAACACCACACCGCTTGGTATGTCTCCGAACAGGGAGTCCTCTCCGGTTCAGGATCAGGATGTCGGTCTGCTGGAGGGAACGATCTGTTACGATTTGGTGTACAATCCGCTGGAGACCCGTTTTTTGCAACAGGCAAAAGAAGCGGGAGCAGAAGTGATCGACGGACTGGAGATGTTTATAGGTCAGGGAGACCGTGCCTTTGAACTCTGGACCGGCCACAGGTTTCCGTGGAAGAAGGTGAAAGAGCGTGTTCGGGAGGATCTTGCATCGTGATCGACTATCAGAAAACAGCTCTTTTTGAAGACGTTGCCGGTTTGGACGGATGGTTTACCAGGCGCAGCCCGGGGTTCAACCGGGAGGGAACTGTTCCGGGGCTCAACTGCGGGTTGGGGGCCACGGCTCCGGCCGAAGAGGTGAGCCGCAACAGACAAACCCTTTTCGACAGGGTAAAAATCGACCCGGAATCGGTGGCGTCGGCCGGTCAGGTGCATGGAGATCATGTAGAATTTGTGGAGTCGGGTGGCTTCTTTCCGGAGACCGATGCGCTGGTGACAACAAGCCGGGGGGTTACACTGACAATTCAGGTGGCAGACTGTGCAGCTATTCTGCTGACGGATCCGGAGGCTGAGGTAATAGGTGCGGTCCACGCAGGGTGGAGAGGTTCCGTGAACAAAATTGTGACGGCAAGTGTGAATATGTTATATCGGCACGGGGCAAAACCGGAACGCGTCCTGGCTGCTGTCTGTCCCTGCATTGGCCCTGCCAGGTTCGAGGTGGGAGAGGAGGTGGCAAGACTTTTTGACGAACAATATGTAGATCGGCAGCCGGGAAGGAAGCCGCATGTAAACCTTCGGGCGGCGATACGCGAAGAGCTTGAGGAGAACGGGATTCCTTCCGGACAAATTGAGGTAGACACCGGTTGTACATTTACGCGACGGGATCTTTACTATTCCTGGCGGAGAGACCGTGAAAAGGCCGGACGGATGCTGGCAATGATACGTATGGAATAAATAATTTTCTGTCATCGGGGGCGTCCTGTTGAGACTCCAGTGCATCTCGGCTTATCATGGAGCAGGGCTGCGGGAGGGGTGCCCGTAGACACTTGACAATCTTCATGAATAGATCTTTTAATTAATCCGAATCAATTTGAAATCTGTATCCCTTTCCATCCTCGGTTCAACCGGTTCCATCGGAACCCAGGCACTTGAGATCGTAGAAGAGAATCGAGACCGGTTTCGCGTCGTGGCACTCAGTGCAAACTCCAATTGGGAACTGCTGGCCGAACAGGCAAATCGCTTCCGGCCGGACTATCTGCTTCTGTGCAGTGAGGTCGACCGCCGTGAGTTTGAAGCCCGTTTGGCCTATCGCCCGACTGAAATTCTTTATAATTCGTCCGATCTGTCCGGCCTGGCGACACTTTCCGAAGTGGATATCGTGTTGAACAGTCTGGTTGGGTTTGCCGGTTTTCCTCCAACACTGGCTGCCATTCGTGCCGGCAAGCGGGTGGCTCTGGCCAACAAGGAGTCGCTGGTAGTCGGCGGGGAGATCCTGGCCGATCTGCTGAAAGAGAATCCCGATCAGTTGTTGCCGGTCGATTCCGAGCACTCGGCCATGCTTCAGTGTCTGGCGGGCGAACAGTTTGCCAGTCTGGAGAAGATTGTGATTACCGCGAGTGGGGGCCCGTTTCGTACCTGGAGCCGCCGAAAAATGGATGGAATAACTGTAAAGGATGCGCTGGATCATCCAAACTGGTCGATGGGAGCCAAGATCAGCATCGACTCAGCGACCATGATGAACAAGGGACTCGAAGTGATTGAAGCGAAATGGATCTTCAATCTTCCGATTCGACATATTGAACCGGTGGTACACCCTCAAAGTATTGTTCATTCAATCGTGGAGTTTGTAGACGGATCTTCCAAGGCACAGCTCTCGCTACCGGACATGAAAGGGCCGATTATGTATGCCCTCGGATATCCGGAGCGGTTGCCACTTGGGACTCCCAGAATGGACTGGACCGTTCGGCAAAACTTGACGTTCGAACCGATCGACCATGATCGTTTTCCCTGTCTGCAGCTGGCCATCAATGCCGGAGAAGCGGGCGGGTTTGCTCCTGCTGTACTGAATGCAGCCAACGAGGTTGCTGTGGAGCGCTTTTTAAAGAGAGAAATTGGCTATATTGAGATCGCCAGAGTGGTGGAGGAGAGTCTGGAACGCATTCAGACGGGTACGGAACTGACGCCGGATTCGTTGATAGAAGTGGACAGGGAAGCCAGACGCCTGGCAAATGAAATTTGAAGCTGGTTTATATTATGGAATGGATACTATCTCTGTTGAGTACACTCGGGATCTTTGGCGCTGCCATCTTTATCCTGGTCTTTTTTCATGAGTTGGGACATTTTCTCGCCGCAAAATTCTATAAGATGCGAGTCGATCAGTTTTCGATCGGATTCCCTCCCAAACTATTCGGATTTCGTCGCGGAGAGACCGAATACGTACTTGGTGCCACCCCGCTGGGCGGCTATGTGAAGATTGCCGGTATGATTGACGAGAGTATGGATACGGATTTTGTGGATAAAGAGCCGGCCGAGGACGAGTTCCGAAGCAAACCGGTGTGGCAGCGAACGGTGGTAATTCTGGCTGGTGTCATTTTCAATGTGATTCTGGCCTTTTTTATCTATACCGGAATGGCCTGGAACTATGGAGAAGATGTACTTCCGGTCGAGCAGATCGAGGGAATCTACATTCCGGAAGGCTCCCTGGCATCCGAGTTGGGACTCGTCAGCGGGGATCGGATCATCGGGGTAAACGGACAGGAAGTAACCTACTTTAACCAGCTGTTCAATCCCTCGGACATCACCGGCCGGAACCTTTCGTTTCTGGTCGATCGGAACGGCGAACGGTTGAGCATTTCCGCACCTCCTGATTTTCTGGACCGCCTGAACAGAGAGCAGTTCCTTGAGATGAGCTGGGTGATCCCCAGCAGTATTGAAGCCGTTGTGGAGGGATCTCCTGCAGAGGCAGCCGGAATGCAACCTGGAGACCGTATTGTCGCAGTCAACGGAACCGGAATTGAGTGGTGGGTCCAGTTGACGGAGCGAATCCGGGAGAGTGATGGGCCATTGGCTCTGACGATCGAACGGGACGGGAAGCGACTTGAACTGAATGTGACACCGGATGCGGAGAGTGGGACCATCGGTGTACAAGCCTACGACATGCGAAAAGAGTTTGAACAGATCGAATACAACTTTGCCGGGTCGGTTGGTGTCGGTGCCCGGGAGACCGGGGATACCTTTATGGGCATTGTTCAGGGCCTCCAGAAGCTTTTTACCGGCCAGATCTCGGTACGTGAAAACCTGGGTGGGCCGGTGGCTATTGCCAACGTCACCCGGGATGCGACGGAACATGGCGGTTGGCAGGGTTTCTGGCGTATTACGGCATTTTTGAGTGTTACACTTGCAATCATGAATATGCTTCCGATTCCTGCCCTGGATGGAGGACACTTCATGTTTCTGCTCTATGAAGGGATCACTCGCCGGGAGCCGTCGGTGAAAGTCCGGATGGCACTGCAGCAGATCGGTTTTATACTGCTGATCGGGATCTTCATTCTGGTTACGTTTAACGATATCCTTCGAACCATCGGTGGGTGAACGGATGATAGCGAGAGAGGGCTACTCGACCATTCTGACACTTCTTGTTCTCTCCCTTCTGCTTGGCTGGGCCGCATCTCTCTGGCCGGGGGGGATCGTCAGTCGCGTGATCTGGGCGCTGCTACTCCTTCTCGACGTATTGATGATCTTTTTTTTCAGGGATCCTGAACGAAAGACTCCGGAGGGAGAAGATCTTCTGATTGCTCCGGCAGACGGGAAAGTGGTACAGATTCGTCAGGTGGAGGAGACGACCTACCTGAACGGAAAAGCTACACAAGTCAGTATTTTTTTATCTCCGCTGAATGTCCATGTGAACCGGATTCCTGCAAGTGGAAAACTGGAGCATGTTTCCTACTTTTCGGGTGTCTATCTGATGGCCTGGGACGAACGTGCGTCTGAGTTGAATGAACAAGCGCATTTCGGGGTACGGCATTCAAGTGGTGTAAAAATTCTGTTTCGACAAATCACCGGTTTTCTGGCAAGACGCATTGTATATTATATCAAGGAAGGCGATGAACTTGTTGCCGGGGAGCGCTTTGGTATTAT
>JBBDRX010000092.1:0-22447 GCA_040905245.1 Balneolaceae bacterium
ATCGTGAGCTTTTTGAGCAACTTGAGAAAATACTAAAAGGAAAACGCTCGAAAAAGAGAACCCCGTCTACCCATTCGGTTCCGCCACCCCAGCCATTCGATCCTCAGGACGTTCCACAGGAAGTGAGGTCTGTAGAATCTGGAGCCGCCCGGAGTTCCATAAAGCGGCCACACTATGAGAAAGAGCTGATCCGCCTGATGCTTCAGTACGGGCGGGAGATGATCGACTATATCGGCGGGTTGTGTAATGAGAATCTGTTTGAAGATTCAGAACTGAAAAGTTTCTATCTGGATATCATCTCAAGACATCAAAATGAAGAGACTGTGGAGGTAGAGCACTATCTGCATCGCGAAGAGCCGTATCCGTCCCTGACCGGAGATATCATGCTGGAGCAGTATACAGCCAGTGACCGTCACGCAGAGAAGACAGGGACACATTTCAAACGGGACCGGGATCCCATTCGGACAGCCAAAAGCACTATCAAGCCGCTCCGGCTGCACTATTTGAAACGGTATCTGGCTGAACTGGCTGAACAGACTAAAACAGTGGATTCGGAGAGCAAGAAAGTGCTGATTCGAAAACAGAAACGGACGCAACGGGAAATCAGCCACATGGAGCAGACCCCGGCGGACCGTCTTTTCCCGGATCTGCCGGGCCAGCAAAAGACTGGAATCAGTTCAACAGTATTTGAATACAAAATGAAGGATCAAAAGGAATGAGAGACGAACTTGACGTTGCACTGGATGCGGCAAGAATCGGAACCGATGTTGTTCATTCATTTGAGCAGAAGAACTTTGATTATCACTATAAAGGGGTGAATGATCTGGTTACAGATGCCGATGTGGCAACCCAGGAGGCGGTTGTAGAGGTGATCAGGGAGCATTTTCCCGACGACTATATACTGGCCGAAGAGTCGGAAGATGAGCACAAGCTGCCAACCGGACGGGCCTGGATCATTGATCCGATTGACGGAACGACCAACTTTGCCTACGGATTTCCGGTCTATTGTGTATCTGTGGGTTTTTGGGCGGACGGAGAACCGGAGGCCGCGGCGGTGATCGAAGTGAACCGGAATGAAGAGTTTACCGCCCGGAGGGACGGGGGTGCCTGGCTGAATGGACGGGTTATTCGGGTTTCTGAAAAAGAGGATCCGGATAAGGCCTTGATCGGAACCGGATTCCCTTACAATGACCACTCCATGATTGAGGAGTACTACAATCTCTTTCGAACACTGAGTGGCGAGGTACAGGGAATTCGACGGCCGGGATCGGCAGCTTATGATCTTTGTTGTGTCGCAGCCGGTCGATTTCAGGGCTTCTATGAATACGCATTAAAGGCGTGGGATGTCGCTGCGGCCGGCTTGATTGTGAAAGAGGCCGGAGGAGTGGTGACGGACTGGGAAAGGGGAGATGAGTGGTTGACAGGGGAGCGTATCGTTGCCGGCAACTCCGGAATACACGATTATCTGCTAAGACGCATACACAACACAATCTCCGCACCGCATTGCTCTTCGATCCGGGATCCCGGCTGATCGCTGTTGGAGGTATTAGCAGGCTATCGTCTGGGTGAGGTCTCCTCAAACAGGTTCAGCGATGTCAGTGGTATAGGTCCGCCGGCATAGCGAAAGGGTTCGCCATATTTGAATCCGGCCTGGTGACCGTAGAATCGAGCTCTTGCTCGTATCGACTCAAAAAATTCCGGATTGGAAATATATGTTTCCGGTTCATCCCCGGGTTCTTCGACATCGAATTGCGTGGCAAAAGCCCGCAGCGCTCGCTCCTTGATCTCAATGGTGTCGGTAATGTCAAAAATAAAGTCCGGTTCAAACGGTCGGTCCTGCATATAGTGAAGAGTATGGGCAGGGCGATGGGGCTTCTGCGATTGATGATCCGGCCCGATGGTTTCTATCTTCTCCAACCCGCTATAGAAGAGAGCATCCAGGAGAAAGCGGGTCGCTTTGCCATGGTCCGGATGCCGGTCGGTTTCTGCCCCGAGAATACAGATATGCGGGCGGAAGTGGCGTACTACTCTTATTACGGAGCGCTGGGATTCACGGTTGTTCAGCAGCTCTGTATCCGGCAGCTCAAGATTTTCCCGGGCTTGCAATCCCAGGATTTCAGCAGCGTTACCAGCCTCTTCTTCACGGATTTCCGGGGTTCCCCGGGTTCCCATTTCGCCCCGTGTCAGATCGACAACCACGATCCGCTTGCCCATCTGTACCAGTTGGGCCAGGGTACCGGAGCAGCCCAGTTCTGTGTCGTCGGGATGGGCACCAAATGCGAGAATATCTGTTTTCATAGAGAGAACTTATCTGATTTGACTACTTATAGTCAACTGTTGATCGGTTCTGACCAAGCGCCATAATTCCGCGCATCCGCTACGATCGGACAATCAGGGAACCCGGCGGTACAGCTGGATGTTACCATAGAAAGATAGGGAAGGGGAAGGCAGAGAAGTAAATCTATTTGGTTTCTCATTTAAGGGGAGAATGTTACTTTGAAAGAAAATGTCCATTCAATCCGCAGCTATGAAAGATAAGGTAAATGACATGAATGAAGAACTGGAAGAGATCCTGAATGAGGGTCGGGCACTTCTGGATGAGCTTGATCTGGAGGAGCGTCTGCAGGAGTTGAGAACCGAAGCTGAGCTTGTTATTCGTAAACACCCGATCAAAAGTGTACTTGCCGGTGCGGCTGCCGGGTTTCTGCTGGCAAAACTGCTGAGGAGGTAGATCGAAAATGTCAGACTACAAACCGGGAATGGAGTCAAAAATCCGGGAAATTATCGATGATGTCCGCAGTTATGTAGAGAAACGCCTCGAGCTGTTTGTTCTCACAATTACGGAGCGTGTAACATTCATGCTTGCCGACGCGATTCAGCGTATTGTGGGGATCTTCATGTTGGCTGGTGGCATCTTTTTTCTATGGTTTGCGTTCAGTTTCTATCTCAGTGAACTGATTGGAAGCTACTCTCTCGGTTTTCTGGCAGGTTCCCTGCCTCTGCTGATTGCCGGCCTGGTATTTGTGAAACTTCAACCGGCTCTACTGACGCGTAAGATTCAGGACGGGATGTTGAAGCAGTTTCTTGATGCGTTCGATTCGGCCAGAAAAGAGCAGGAAGGAGAATCGGAAGCCGGACATTCCCGGACAGAATCCGAGAATCGACCGAAATAAAAAACCAGAGAGAGCGAAACGGGATGGTAAGAGAGATCGAACAGAGAAAAGCGAAGCTTAGGGCAGAAATCAAGC
This sequence comes from Balneolaceae bacterium, assembly GCA_040905245.1. GTDB lineage: Bacteria > Bacteroidota > Rhodothermia > Balneolales > Balneolaceae > JBBDRX01. The sequence goes on from JBBDRX010000092.1 coordinate 3,249, forward strand.
AGATTGAAGGTCGTCTGGAGCAGAATTTGAAAAGCGGTACGAAGATTTTGGAGCAGTACCTTCCAATGGAGGTCATTCGCCGTTCACCGCTCAAATCGATACTGATAGCCGGCACAACCGGGTTTGTTTCTGGTTTTACCGGAATCCGCCGCAGGAAGCGGGGAAAGAGAGGTCTGTTCCGGTCAACGTTGACCTATATGGTGACGGACGAACTGAAGCGGGTGGCGGCCCGTCAGGCATTTCGATATCTGTCCAACCTGGCCAACAGAAAGGTTCATCAACACTTTGAAAAGAAACCGGAGCATCCCGGTGGAAGAGACTAAATGTGACGCGAGTCTGCCTTTTGGATAGAAGTTGTTAAAAGACGTTTCGATCAAAGGGTCCCTGTTTTATTGTAACTTCGACAATCTTACCTTAAGGGAACCGGATAAACCCATTAATTCCCTGTCTGCTATGAGGAACCTGCTATTACTACTCTTTTTTTGCCTGCCTGTACTGGCACAGGCACAACAGCGTTTGACGCTGGACAAAGCGATTGAGATCTCACTGGAAAACAATTTTCAGCTTCGAGAGGCAGAGAACAATCTATCTCTGTCCAGAGCGCAGGTACGCAGTGCACAGGCGGAATTTCTTCCGAGCCTGAATGCAAGCCTGAACGGGAATCAGAATGTGGGGCGGCAGTTTGTTCAGGAAGATGCAAGCTTTACGGACCGGACGACCTACAACGTTTCAGGGGGGATTAGCACGAATCTTGCCATTTTTGGCGGATTCGAGAATATCAACAATCTCCGCAGAAGCCGGACAAACTACAGACGTGAGGAAGCGGACAGAACGAGAATCAGAGAATCCATCATCTTCAATACGGCAATGCGTTATCTTCAGCTGCTTCTGGACAGAGAGCTACTCGATATTGCAGAGCAAAATCTGGAAACTTCCAAAGTTCAGTTGCGACAAGTGGAGGCCCAGGTCGAAGTCGGATCCCGGCCGACAGTGGATCTCTATCAACAGCAGTCGGTGGTAGCTTCCAATGAACTGCAAGTGGTTCAGGCAGAGAACGCTCTATCTGTCAGCAGAACACAGCTGATTCGGGTTTTGCAGCTGGATCCACTGGAAGAGGTCCAATTCGAAGCCCCCGAGATCGATGAGTCGAAGATGCTGCCACAGGATCTGAATCTGGAAGAGATGATCAGCATCGCACTTTCCAGCCGAAGTGACGTTCAAAGTCAACGGCTGTCGATTAATGCCAGCCGGTACTCCCTCGCAGTTGCCCGTGCTGCCTATTATCCGTCTCTTAATGCCAGTGTGAACTTCAATACGAGGTATAGTGATCAGTATTCTGTGAATAACCAGAGCGTTGCGTTCGGAGATCAGTTTTTCGAACAGATGATTTCCCGTTCTGTCGGATTTTCCATTTCTATCCCGATTTTCAACCGGATGAATACCCGAACCAATGTGGAACAAGCAAAAGTGCAGTATCGTAATGCCCGTCTGGCGTTGGAAGATATTCGGTACGAAGTAAGAGAGGAGATCGGCCAGGCCTATAATGACTATATTTCTCTGGTCAAGGAGATCGATGCAACCGAAAAAGCACTTCTTGCCGCCGAACGAGCCTATGAAACACAGCAGGAGCGCTATGAGATCGGGGCAGCATCCCTGATTGAACTCAATCAGGCGACTGCCAATTACATGGAAGCGATGTCCAACCGGGAGCAGGTGCTCTATAACTTCCTGTTCCAGGAAAAACTACTGGATTACTATTTGGGCCGCCTGGCTGAAGAACAGGGTGCCTGACCCAATCCTCTCTGGAAGGCTTCCTGCGGTTCTCTGTGAGAAAAACCTGTCTTTCCCGCCGTTATATGTTTACATTACGGCAATTTCATCCGTATACGGAAAAACCGTCTCGTGTTGGGTTTTCCAGCCCGGCGGAACAGTAGACCCTTTGTGAAACCAGATTCATGATACAGGCAGAGAAACAGTTTGATGTGTGGCTCAGAGACCGAAAGAGCGATCTGGACGACCGGCTTCTGAAACAGCTGCAAGGCAAGATTGTACTGGTCAAGTATGGTGGCAACGCGATGGTGAGTGACAGTAGTGAAGAACCGGTTCTGGATCAGACTTCACTGCTTTTCAGTGCCGGTATGTTGCCGGTCGTGGTACATGGGGGCGGTCCCTCTATTCGGAAACTTCTGGAGGAGGTAGGTATCGAATCCATTTTTGTGGATGGCCATCGCAAGACCGATGCCAGAGCCATGCGTTTTGTAGAGATGGCTCTGAGTGGTGAGGTGAACGGACAGCTGGTTAAGAAACTTAATAACCGTGGAGTGAAGGCTGTCGGACTTTCGGGAAAAGATGCTTCCATGGTTCAGGCCGAGCAGCGGTTCCATGAAATGGTGGTCGACGGGGAGTCCAGGCAGATGGATATCGGGTTTGTGGGAAATATCACCTCCATCGATCCGTCACTGGTTCACAGCTTGCTTCAGAGTGGATATCTTCCCGTTGTGTCGCCGATCGGAGTGGGCCCGAATGGCAAGGATTACAACATCAACGCGGATATGTTTGCCGGCCATCTGGCAGGGGCGCTGAAAGCCGCTGTATTTATGGCTGTAACGGATGTGGATGGACTCAGGAAAGATCCGGCCGATCCGGAATCTCTGATTGAGGAGATAGATGCTGCCGGCATTCGCCGGGAGATCGGTACATCCATTCAGGGGGGAATGATTCCCAAAGTGGAAGCTTGTCTGATCGCGCTTGAACAGGGTGTAGGACAGGCTTGTATAGTACACGGCATGAAGCCGGATCGGATCCTTAACCAGTTGTTAACTCATAACAGAAGCGGAACAACGATTATATCATGAAGCGAACGCAAGAAGAGATACGAGAGCAGAGTGAAACGTATCAGTTCAATCTTTACAAACGGTATCCACTTGTTTTGAAAAAAGGGCGGGGAGCCCGCGTGTGGGACGAGGAAGGAAATGAGTATATCGATGCACTGGCCGGGATCGGGGTGAACAATGTGGGCCATTGCCATCCCAAAGTGGTTGAGGCTGTTCAAAAGCAGGCGGGCGAACTGATACATGTCTCGAACCTCTACTATACGGACGAGCAAGCAAGATTGGGTGAAGAGCTTGTCCGAATGTCCGGTATGGAGAAGGTCTTTTTTTCCAACAGTGGCGCCGAGGCAATGGAAGCTGCAGTAAAAATGGCGCGGAAGTATGCAACCAAGACTGGCAAAACGGGTCCTGTGATCTCCCTTGAAAATGCGTTTCATGGCCGTACGATTGGTACCATTTCCCTGGGACGGGAGAAGTACCGGAAAGGGTTCGGTCCACTGCCGGAGAGAATCGTGAATACACCTGTAAATGATATCAAGGCGCTGGAAGCGGCTATAGATGACCAGACAGTGGCACTCATCATCGAACCGATTCAGGGTGAGGGAGGAGTTGTCCCTGTCGATAAGGTTTTTTTGCAAAAAGCCCGGGAGCTCTGTGATCGGCACGGTGTGCTGTTGATTTTCGATGAAGTTCAGTGTGGGATTGCCAGAACAGGAAAAATGTTCGCCTGGATGCATTATGATGTTCAGCCGGATATCCTTGCAACGGCAAAAGGGCTTGGTGGTGGTGTGCCTATCGGGGCCACGATGGCGAGTAAAAAAGCGGCTGCTCTTCTGGACTACGGGGAACATGGTACAACGTTCGGTGGGAATTCACTCGCCTCAGCCGCTGCGCTGGCGGTGCTGGAAGTAATCGAAGAAGAGGATCTTTGCGGCCAGGCCGAAGAGAAGGGAGCCTGGCTGATGTCCGAACTTCGGAAGCGGACGGAGGGATGGGACTGTGTAAAGACGATTCGTGGAATCGGCATGATGATTGGTATGGAACTGACCTTCAAGGGAGCTCCCGTCGTGGAGAAGATGCTGGAAAAGGGAGTGCTGTCCAACTGTGCGAATGACTATGTCATGCGTTTGCTTCCACCGCTGGTCATTACCAGAGAGGAGATGGAAAAGGTCCTGGATGCATTACTGACCTCTGTAAAAGAGTGTGAACCTGTCTCTGGCTGAGCGAAGGCAGAAAGCCGGCAGGGTCATCAACTTTATAAAGCATAATTGTAGAGGTAGCTTATGAGCAAGCAAAAGGTAGGAGTTATCGGAGCAACGGGTTACACCGGAATGGAGCTGGTACGTCTTCTGGTGGAGCATCCTGAAGTATCCCTGGAGGCTGTAACCTCCAGAAGCCATGCCGGTAAAAAGTTTTCCAAGCTCTACCCATCCTTCGAAGGAATCTTTGAGGAGGAGTTACAGACCGTTGAGGATCTGGATAATCATGATCTGGACCTGGTTTTTCTCGCTTTGCCACACCGGGTATCGATGGATTTTATTCGAGAGCACGGGTTGAACCGGTTTCGAATCATTGACCTGTCCGGTGATTTTCGGTTGAGCGACCCGTCTGTCTATGAGACCTGGTACGAAAAAAAGCATGTTTGCCCCAAATATATTGAGCAGGCAGCATATGGATTGCCCGAGTTGAACCGGGATCAGATTCGAAATGCGGATCTGGTAGCTAACCCCGGTTGCTACCCGACGTCGTCTATTCTGGCACTGGCTCCATTGGTAACACATCAGCTGATAGATCCCAAGTCAATTATTATCGATGCCAAATCGGGAGTGACCGGAGCCGGGTCTACGCCCAAGGAGATCACACATTTTCCAAATCAATTTGGCAACTTTTTTGCCTATGGACTTTTGAAGCACCGGCATACCCCGGAGATCGAACAGGTGTTGAGCTCTGTCATTGACCAGGAGGTTCAGGTCCAGTTTACCCCTCACTTGCTTCCAATTGACCGGGGTATTCTGGCCACAACGTACTCAACGCCGATAGAAGAGGTAAGTGCAGAAAAAATTCAAGAAACCTTCCTCAGCTACTATGAAAAAGAGTATTTTGTCCGGGTCGTGGACAGTCCTCCTACAGTAAAGAATGTACGTGGATCCAATTTCTGCGACCTCTATGCAACATATGATGAGCGAACATCCAGAGTGATTACGATCTCTGCGATCGATAATCTCGTGAAGGGAGCTGCCGGCCAGGCAATTCAGAATATGAATCTCATGTTCCGGACTATTGAAAAATCTGGGTTGGTCTATCCACCACTGAATCCATAATAAGCCTTTTCAAACAAATCGAATCGTTCTACAGATATGCAGAATAACATATGCAATGTGCGGGGAATTAAAGCATGGGGATCTCACATGGGGATCAAATCCAAGCGGAGGGATCTCGCAATTATCTACTCTGAAAAACCGGCCAGTGCTGCAGCTGTCTTTACACAGAATCTGGTCTGCGCAGAACCGGTAAAACTGAGTCGGCAACATATGCGTGACGGAACGATTCAGACGATCGTCGTCAATTCCGGGAATGCCAATGCCTGTACGGGAAAACAGGGCTGGGAGGGGGCGGTCGCTATGGCCGAGACAGCCGCTGCCGAATTGGGCATTCCGAAAGAGTACGTACTTGTTGCCTCTACAGGGCTGATCGGTGAACCATTCCCGACCGACAAAGTAGTACAGGGAATCAAAGAGAGTGTACCCAAGCTGTCTTCCCGACAGCTGGCCGGGTCACTGGCTGCCAATGCAATTTTGACAACCGATACCTTCCCGAAGGAGGGCTATACGACCTTTAAAATTGATGGTATCAAAATCAATATGGCGGGCATTGCCAAAGGCTCTGGAATGATTCATCCCAACATGGCTACCATGCTGGGCTTTATTGTCTGTGATGTGGCAATCCAACCCGAATTGCTGGATAAGGCTCTGCATACCGTTGTCGATCGAACCTTTAACATGATCACCGTGGACGGAGACACCTCCACGAACGACATGGTGGGGATTCTATGCAACGGAATGGCGGGCAATGATCCGATCGAGGAGGAAGATCAGCGATATGAAACATTTGTAGAACATCTGGAGAAGCTCTGCAGCCATTTGGCAATTCTAATCGTCTCCGATGGAGAGGGATCGACCAAGCTGGTGGAGTATCGTGTCGAGGGAGCACGAACGGAGATGGAAGCCCGGAAAATTATCGAAACCATCTCCACCTCTTCACTCGTGAAGACAGCGATTTTCGGTACGGATCCCAACTGGGGACGCATTTTTGCAGCGGCCGGCCGGGCCGGTGTGCCGTTTGACCCCGACAAAGTGGATCTCTATTTCGGCAAGAACCGGGCACTTCGGATTCTGGAGAATGGTCAACCGACAGATTTGGGACGTGCCGAACTAAAAAAAGAGATGGAGTCTTCCACAGTTGTCATCACACTGGTACTAAACGAGGGGGATGCCTCTGCCACCGGATGGGGTTCGGATCTCTCCTACGAGTATGTCCGGATCAATGCCGAATATACGACATGATGTCTCTCCTTGTTCCGGCTGTCTGCCGGGAATACGGAAGAATTTATAAATCACAGGATTTTCGTTGAATTATCACGACAGTAATTACGCCCCCAATACCCAGTTTTCCATTTTTCCGCCTGCAGTAAAGCATCTGATCATTGTGAATTTGCTCTGCTTTCTGGCGCTTTCAACACCAGTGATCGGGAACTACCTGTTTCATTATGGAGCTCTCTGGCCACTCGGAAACCCGCGATTTGAAGCCTGGCAGCTGGTCAGCTATATGTTTCTGCACTCCGGGCTGGGACACATTTTTTTCAACCTGTTTGCTCTGTGGATCTTTGGCCAGGCCATTGAAAACTTCTGGGGAACCAAGCGGTTTACCACCTACTACTTTCTTACCGGTATTGGAGCAGCGCTGATTCATATGGCAATCGGAGGGGGTGGGGCTCCCACCATCGGGGCTTCTGGTGCCGTCTACGGGATACTGCTCGCCTTCGGAATGATGTTTCCCGATCGGTATATTATGTTGTTGATCCCCCCGATTCCGATCAAGGCCAAGTATTTTGTTGCGATATTCGGTGCTATAGAGCTTTTTTACGGAGTCACCGGAACCCGTTCGGGGATCGCCCACTTTGCACACCTTGGCGGAATGATTGTCGGATATCTTCTGATTCGATACTGGGGCCTGAAAGGCGAGCGACACGGTTAGGTATGGAGGAGAGGCTATGATGCAGGAATCGTTCGGAAGTACGTTCAAACGCGGATATCAGAATCTGCCCCAGGTGATACGGGTCATTCTTACCGTAAATGTGGTTGTTTTTCTGATTCAGGCTATCGGTGGCAACGGGTTGAATCGTTTGTTGATCAACCTTTTTGCATTTGATCCCCAGTGGGAGACTGCATTGACACAGCCCTGGAGGCTGGTAACCTATATGTTTCTCCACGGAAGCGGATTTCACCTTCTTTTCAACATGCTGTGGCTCTGGTGGATGGGTCGCCCGGTCGAGCAGCATGTCGGTCCGCGAACCTTTACCGTACTGTATTTCGGGGCAGGAATCGGTGGAGCTTTGCTGAATGTCGGACTGGCTGCCATTATTGGCTACTCCCAGGTAATTGGGGCTTCCGGCGCTGTTTTCGGAGTCATGGTCGCGTTTGCAGTACTCTTTCCGAGAACGCCAATCATGCTCTTTCTGTTTCCACCACTGGAAGCCCGATATGTAGTAGCCGGGTTGATCCTGTTCGACCTGCTCTTTATCGGGTCTTCCGACAATATTGCACGTGTGGTTCATCTCGGTGGGGCCGGGATCGGTTATCTGTTGATACAAGCTCATATGAGTGGAACCGATCTCTCATCGTGGGTTCGCCCTGTGGAACGGCTCTGGTCGAAACCCGATCGGAGGTCGGCGGGTAGAAGCAGAGCGGCGAACCGCAGAGCCGATATGAGAATCGTTCGAGATGTGAAGATTATGGAAGAGAATGAGCTGGACGACCTGGACGAAATTCTGGACAAGATTTCCAAAAAGGGCTACTCTGCACTGACTGCAGAGGAAAAACGTCGTCTTTTTGAACTCAGCAAACGAAAGTAATACGACATGAATTCAATCAAACGAAGAACCTCAATACCCGTAGAAATTGGTGGAGTGACCGTAGGTGGGGAAGCTCCTGTTGCGGTTCAGTCCATGACCAATACCGATACAGCGGATGTTCAGTCGACTGTTGATCAGATTATTCACCTGTCGGAGGCCGGGTCGGAACTTGTCCGTATTACCGTGAATCACGATGATGCGGCAAAAGCCGTCCCCCACATAAGGGAGGCTCTGGATAACAAGGGAGTGGATGTTCCGATTATCGGGGATTTCCACTACAACGGACACAAGCTTCTGCCGAACTATCCGGATATGGCAGCGGCCCTCGCCAAATATCGAATTAATCCCGGCAATACCGGAAGCCGCGAACGGGACCGAAACTTCTGTACCATCGTGGAACAGGCAATTATACACGACAAGCCGGTCCGGATCGGAGTCAACTGGGGTTCACTGGACCAGCAGCTTCTGGCCAGAAAAATGGACGAAAACAGTCAGAAACAGACGCCTGCTTCATCCAAAGAAGTTATGCTGGATACCATGGTCGAGAGCGCGCGAAGATCATCGGAAATGGCTGAACAGGTAGGTCTGCCGTCCAACCGGATCATCATCAGTTGTAAGATGTCGGGAGTTCAGGATCTGATTCATGTATACCGACAGATTGCCGAACAGCTCCCGTATCCACTACATTTGGGATTGACAGAAGCCGGTATGGGAATGAAGGGAATTGTAGCCAGTACATCCGCATTGTCGGTCTTGCTCCAGGAGGGGATCGGCGACACCATTCGGGTTTCGCTGACGCCTGCCCCGAAGGGAGACCGGGCAGAGGAAGTACGAGTTTGTCAGCAGATTCTGCAATCTTTGGGCATTCGAAGTTTTACACCCCAGGTAACATCCTGTCCGGGTTGTGGCAGAACGCAGAGCACTTATTTTCAGGAGTTAGCTGACGATATTCAGCAGTATCTCGTTCAGCAGATGCCAATCTGGCGAGAGAGCTATCCGGGTGTGGAAGAGATGGATGTAGCGGTCATGGGATGTGTCGTAAACGGCCCCGGCGAATCACGGCATGCTAATATCGGGATTTCCCTTCCTGGCACGTTTGAAGAGCCAAAAGCTCCGGTCTATGTAGATGGCGAGCACTATAAAACCTTGCGTGGCGAGGGTATTGCCGAGGAGTTCCGAGCGATTCTGAATGAGTATGTAGCCCGTACCTACGGAACTGTGGAGACGGAGCCGTCCGAGTGAAACTCGACAACAAATATTTCTATCCGTTTATCGCTATCTGTGGTGTATTGACTCTCATTGCGATTGTCTTTGGCTCCATTCGGTATTCCGACAGGCAGGAAATGCGGTTCCGCGAGAACGTGAGAACGCTGGAGACAGAACATCTCACATTCCCGGAGATCAATCTGGAAGATTCTGTCCGGGTCTCTTCTTTCCAGGGAGATCCGATATTGATTCACTTCTGGGCCACCTGGTCTGGAAAGTCCCTTCGGCTACAGGAGTGGCTTTATGAGCTGCATTCCGACTATCCGGGAATGACGGTAATTTCGGCAGCTATTCGGGACGATCAACAGATGATTCAGGCTTATATTGATGAGCATGACTATCCCTGGAAATGGGTAGTGGGAACGGAACTATATCAGTCCCTTCGGGTTCCAGGTGTTCCATCTGTGATTCTTCTCGACAGAAACGGAGAGCTGGTCAATATTGTGATCGGGGATGACCAGGAGCAGATTTTCCAGCTTATCAGGACGGCATATGAAGAAGAACAGTAACAGCAAACAACAGATATGGGTGGACGGCCGATTTGTCGGTTATGATACCCCTACTCTGCCACCTACCGTTCGGGGCGTGTTATACGGTGCGGGCTGTTTTGAGACCTTCCAGTCCTACGCCGGACGATTTCTCCATCTGGATCGCCATCTTCAGCGTTTTTCCGACGGGATTCAATGGCTCCGGGGTGATGAAAGTCCAGTTCCTATAGAGACTGACTTGAGGCCCGTCCTGAACCGGCTTCTGGAGATGAACGGGTTGGAAGACACCGACGCAATCATTCGATTACAAGCTTCACTGCTTGCGGAAAGAGGCTATCGGGATGAACCGGGAACCGGTTTCCAGCTATCGATTACAGCCACTCAGAAGCCAGTCAGTGAAACCCCTGTTCGTCTTGTATATTCAGATACGTGTGTTGTACCAAACCGGTGCAGGCCGGCCGGGCTGAAACTCTCCAACACACTCCACTATCTGCAGGCATTTCGCGAAGCGGTGAAGCAGAATAGAGACGATGCACTGATGAAAACCGTGAATGGAAAAATCGCGGAGACATCCGTAGCCAATGTTTTTTGGAAAGAGGGGTATACGGTGTATACCCCTTCTCCTTCCTGTGACATCCTTCCCGGTCAGATGAGACAGATTCTTCTGGAACAGATTCCGGAGTGGACTGGTTGCCGTGTGGAGGAAGGGGAGTTTGGACCGGAGCATCTGGAAAAGGCCGAGCACCTCTGGGTCTGTAACTCCCTGAAACAGGTTCAACCCGTGGCGAGTCTTGATGGCCGGGAATACTCTGTGGAGTCTCCATTTTACGCGCAACTTACCGACGTGTTGAGTTGCTACATTCAACGGAGTGCTATCTGATGAACCCCAACCGTTTTTCGCAGGCAGACGACGTTCATCAATATCTGGACAGTATCCCGATGTTTGGCCAGGCTGGAGCCGCCGCGGCACGATTTGACCTGAAGCCGATTCGTGCGTTTCTCACCCGGTTGGAAGACCCTCATAAGCGAGTACCTGTGATCCATGTTGCGGGAACCAACGGCAAGGGAACAACATGCAGGATGCTTGCCTCTGTGTTTCAGGAAGCCGGCTATCGGACAGGACTCTATACATCTCCCCATCTGATCCGGTTTCATGAGAGAGTCCGGATCGATGGAAAGATGATTGATGACGGGGGACTGCTGAAGTTTTTTCAACAATTCGAGTCGGATCTCCGGGAGAGGCCGTTGACCTATTTTGAGCTATCTACTGTGATTGCATTCTGGTACTTTGCCGAATCGGATTGCGACATCGCCGTTATTGAGACCGGACTTGGTGGCAGGCTTGATGCGACCAATGTGGTAGATCCTCTCATCAGTGTGATTACCTCCGTTTCCTTGGATCATACCGATCTGCTGGGAGCGTCGATATCACATATTGCCCGAGAGAAGGCGGGCATCATCAAACCTTCGAAGCCCGTTGTGATTGGCTCGTTACCTGATGACGCTTTTGCCGAGGTACTGAACAGGGCTCACGAAACCGGATCCCGGGTCTATGTAAGCAGTCGCACCCGTCCGGTATGGAACCGGAGTGTGGTTCACCTTCAGCGAAACAATGGGCTGCAGCTTGAACTGAAATTGGCTGGCCGAAAGCCGGTAGACCGCTACAATGTTGCTATTACGCTGGTTGTAGCCGAGCTTCTGGAAGAGAAATGGCCGGGTCTTACAGATTCGATTCAGAAAGCAATGGAGAAACTGAATACACGGTTTGCGGATGCTGCAACATTTCAGAAATTGTTGTCCGGCCGTAGCTGGTACTTCGACGGAGCTCACAATGCAGAAGCGATTCGTTCCCTGTTCGAAATGATTCTGGAGGGAGCCGGCGGGAGAGAGCCTGTCGTGTTTCTGTCCATGATGAGGGACAAGGCGACTCCTGCAGTACTGGAACAGTTTCGTAATCTCAGAACCATCTACTATACGACCGCTGGTACAAATCGGAGTGCAACCTGTGAAGAGATTCAGCGAATACTCCCGAAGGTTCAATGCCTGGAGGCCACGGATCCGGGGATTTACGGGTTGCTGGACTCATTAAAATCGGAATTAGTAATTTTTACCGGAAGTTTTTACTTTTACAGACAGGTACAGCATTGGATCACCAGCCAACCACCTTCTGACAAGATCAACAACCCGGTTTCGGGTTTGTAGAAATCCCAGCGTTTACGGAACTACTCCTGCGTTCAGTTCATTCTCCGAAAGGATATCCTAATACGTCTTTTTACCATTTTTTTCTAATAAACTATATCGGAGACCTATACCGAATCCATGTCCACTATTGATCCAGATACACTTCACCGGAAGACCGTAAAAGAACTTCAGTCGATTGCAAAACAGCTGAATATCAAGAGATCCACCGGCGTGAAAAAAGAGGTCCTGATCGAACGAATTCGTAATGCGGCGCAGGATGGAGACAATGCGAAGCAGAATGAGCCGGTTTCACAAGAAGACTCTCAACGGCCGGAAGCTATTCCGGCCCGGGAATATGGGGGGCGGAGCCATATACAGAGCTACAACAGCAATCAGGACAATGACAGATCCAGAAAACCCCGCCAGCGAAAGGGGCGTCCCCGGGACCAGTACAAAAAGAACAAAAAACATGTAAGTAACGTCCTTCCTGAATCCGAGGCAGAAACTCTTCAGGAGCGGCTTGACGAGATTCAACCGAAGCTGGGAAAATTTCTGCTCAATGAGGGGACACTTGAGATACTTCCGGACGGGTACGGTTTTTTGCGTTCTGTAAACTACAATTACAAGGCCAGTCCCGATGATATTTACGTATCACCCTCACAGATCAAACGGTTCCGACTGAAACAGGGAGACTGTGTGATTGGAATTATCCGTCCCCCCAAGGTCGGTGAGAGGTACTTTGCATTATTAAGAGTAGAAGGTGTCAATGGGAAAATCCCTCAGGATATGGACAACCGGGAAGATTTTGAGGATCTGCTCCCTGTCTATCCCAATGAACGTTATAACCTTGAGTTCCGGCCGGACAACTTCACGACACGTGTTATCAATCTCTTCGCACCTCTTGGAAAGGGACAGCGGGGATTGATTGTTGCTCAGCCGAAGACGGGTAAGACTACCATTCTCCGAAGCATGGCCAATGCGGTTTCGGCCAATAACCCGGATACGAAAATTATTATCCTACTCATTGATGAACGTCCGGAAGAAGTGACCGAAATGGAGCGGACAGTCAGGAATGCGGAAGTTGTTGCTTCCACATTTGATGAGAAGCCGGAAAACCACATTGGTCTGTCCGAAATTGTTTTCGAAAAGGCGAAGCGGCTTGTCGAGAGTGGCCATGATGTGCTTCTGTTGATGGACTCTATCACCCGGCTCTCAAGAGCCTATAACATCTGTGCCGGAAATTCCGGACGAACCATGACCGGCGGGGTCGATTCGGAAGCGTTGAAAGCCCCCCGCCAGCTCTTCACGTCTGCCCGAAATATTGAGAACGGGGGCAGCCTGACGATCATCGCCACGGCACTGATCGAGACCGGTTCCCGAATGGATGACGTGATTTTTGAAGAGTTCAAGGGAACCGGAAACATGGAAGTGGTTCTGGACCGCCGACTGGCCGACCGTCGAATCTTTCCTGCCATTGATATTTACAAGAGTGGAACGCGTCGTGAGGAACTTCTGGTACCCGATGAGGAGCGAGAGAAAGTGGTTCTGCTTCGTCGTTACCTCAACAATATGAATGCGTTTGAGGCCATGGAATTTCTGCTGGACAAAATGAAAGGTACTGCCAGTAACGAAGAGTTTCTCATATCCATGAACAAGTAACACGATACCGGCAGCACGCTTTTGCGGCTACTGGATGTGGAACTTCACCGGCATTACGGCCCAATTTCTGTTTGCGTGGTGTCGAACCAGGTCTTCCACTTGTTTATGTTCTCCGTAAAACGGAATCGTGTCTGAAAGCCAGCTTCGGACAGAGGCGTCGGCCGACTGGAACAGTACCTGAAAGAGATCTTTCGGCTTTGGATAGCTGAGAAGACGGTACTCCTCGATCTCTGCCAGTTCAGCAGCACGCACGACAGCCTCCTGTAGATCGCCAAGTTGGTCCACAAGGCCTCTCTGACTTGCATCCTGTCCAGTCCATACGCGTCCCTGTGCCACTTCATGGACTTCGTTCCGGTTCATCCCTCTGGATTCGCTGACGATGTCAAGAAACCGCTCGTAGGTAGATTCTACCCTCCGCCGGACGGCCATTCGTTCCCCGTCGGTAAGCGGGCGGGTCATCATACTCATATCGGCATGATCATGGGTTTTGAACGTTTCGAAAAAGACGCCAAGATGATCATTGTAGAGAGAACTCGTATTGAACATCATGTTGTATACTCCGATAGAGCCGGTAATGGTGTTCGGTGATGAGATCACCTGGTTGGCACCCATGGCAATGTAATATCCCCCGGAGGCAGCGACATTTCCGAGATAGGCAACTACAGGCTTCTTTTTTGCGGCTTCCCGAATCTGTTTGTAGATGAGTTCCGATGTTGAGGTGGCGCCACCACCACTATCGATGTGAATGACGATGGACTTGACCTGATCATTCTCAAGTGCGTCTTCAAGGGATTCCCGGATATTCCGGTCGGTGATTATCGGCTCGGATCTGAATGGAGTCTCAATGGAAGAGGGGACGATCATTCCCGAAGCATGGATGACCGCAATGCGGTTATCGGTGGAGGGTTCGGACAGGCCTGCACTACTTGCAGAGACACGGCTGTAACGGGCGATGGATGTTGTATGCAGCTCATCTTTCTCTCCCAGCTGTAACCGTTCCTGAATAATCTGCTCCACTTCGTGCCGGTAGGCAATACCATCTATCAGTCCGGTTTCGAGAGCGTACTCAATGGAGTTCTCCGGTAGTTCGTTTAACTGCCGGTCGATCTGTTCCGGAGGGAGGCCTCGTCCGCTGCTTACTGCATTACGGAATGTATCGGAGACACTGTTCAAAATCGCTGTAAGCTGTTCTCTGTTTTCCGGGGAGCTGTCCGTTCTCAGAAATGGCTCCACGGCCGATTTGTAACTCCCGGCCCGGATAATTTCAGGATCGATACCGATCTTGTCGAGAAGCTCACTATAGTAGCTTGTCTGTATGGCAAAGCCGTTGAATTCAAAATAGGTTTCCGGCGGGAAAAAGATGGAGTCGGCAGCTGAAGCAAGAAAATAGGCACTCTCGTTCATACCGATGTCATTGGTCGTGAAATAGAGAAACTTGTCACTCTCTTCCCGGAATTGTTTCAGATAGTCTCTTGCCGATTCAAGTGTCGACCAGGAGGTGGTGATACGGCTGGCAGTAATCCAGACCCCGGCTATTCGGTCATCAGCAGCCGCCTTCTCCAGGGACTCTTTCAACCGCTCCAGGGAGACACTGCGCTGCGGGCCGGACAAAAGTTCCTGAAGCGGATCCTGAATGGTTCGCGCAGGAATGGTGCCGCTTAAATCAATGGTAAGTACGGTTTTTTCCTGAAGGTAGGGCTCCGGTTGGGAGGAGGAACTCATCAGGCCGGCTATGAGGACCAAAAGAATCAAAAAAAGAGCGAGAAAGGTGCCCAGAACCGAAGCGAAAAGCGTTTTGAAAAAGCTCATTCAGCAGATTATTTGTACATTGGAAACAAATTTTGAACCAGAGCAAAACATACTAAAAGATTCAAATCTATCCACGTACGGAAAGACAGAAGATGAACAGATATGATGCAGTAATTGTTGGGTCGGGTCATAACGGGCTCATTACTGCTGGCTACCTGGCAAAAGCCGGATACAAAGTGCTCGTTCTGGAGAAGCGTACGACGATTGGTGGTGCGGTTTCGACAGAAACGATGTTTCAATCAGATGCATACCCGTCCGGGTTTCGAATGGATGTCGGTTCTTCTGTTCATATCATGATTCATCAGACGGGAATCCTTGAGGAACTGGAACTCTCTTCATATGGCCTCGAGTACATTCAGATGGATCCGTTCATGTCCTATCCACTTCCGGAGGGCCGGGGCGTGATCCATTTCTTCAAGGATCTGGAGAGAACACTCGAATCGATCGCGGCGGTCGCTCCGGAGGATGTGAAAAACTATCGCGAGTTTGTCCGCTTCTGGGGACGAATCAACCGGGGAGTTTTGAAGGCATTTATGGTTCCGCCTACAATGAAAAATATTGTTTCGGAATTGGCTTTCGGCCAGATGCGGGACGGATCTCTTTTTACAAAGGGAGAGCAGACGATGGGTCTGCAGAAAATCCTCTCCAGTTATGGAAAAGTCGTCGATGACGCATTTGAAAGTCCCTGGATGAAGGCTGCGCTCACCTGGTTTGCCGCTCAGTCGGGCCCCACACCCGATATGCCCGCCAGTGGTGATTTTGCAGGGTGGCAGGCGATGTTGCATGAGAGTGGTGCCTGGCATCCCAGGGGAGGGAGCGGAATGTTGTCGGATGCTCTCAGGAGAATGATCGAGGCTTACGGTGGTACCGTTTTGACAGATATGCCGGTCAGAACCATTCGTGTGGAAGATGGAGAGGCGAAAGAGGTCATTACAGAAAACGGAAACGTCTATTCTGCTGATGTGATTGTTTCGAATGCACACGTACAGACCACCATGCTCAAGCTGGTGGGGCGGGATCAGCTGTCGTCAAACCTGTTTCGACGGGTCCAACAGATTGAGGTTGGAAATGGCTTCGGAATGGTGATTCGATGTGCAGTCGAAGAATTGCCGAGATACCAGGCCGCCCCGGACGACCCCTGGATTCATAACGGAATGCAGCTTCTGGCTCCGTCGGTTCAGTACATGAATAATGCAATAGGGGACTATAAAAGAAAACAGACCCCTGAAAAGCCTGCGGTTCTTGCCATGACGTTTTCCAAAATAGACCCGGATGTTGCCCGTGACGGAGCTCATACACTCTTTGCCTGGGCTCAATGGCACCCGTATGAGCTTGCAAATGGAAAAAATTGGGATCAAATTCGCGAAACTGAGGCTCAGAAAATCTATGATGTAGTGACCGGCTATGCACCCAATTTAAAGGGAAAACTGCTGAACTGGTATATACAGACGCCTCTGGATATTGAACGAAAACACGGAATGTTGAGAGGAAATGTGATGCATGTGGAGATGAATTTTAATCAGATGTTCCTGTTCCGCCCGCTGCCGGAAATGAGCGGCTATGAGACACCTATAAGAAATCTCTATCTCTCCAGTGCTTCCTGCCATCCGGGTGGAGGTGTTTTTGGTGCAGCCGGATACAATGCAGCTCAAGTGATTATAAAAAAAGAAAAACGCTGGAGGTGGAGATCATGAGTGAACTTCCAGTGACCCGGGCCGTGTCAACAGTGGTAATCGATCTGGATGCGATGGATCGAAACCTGGAACAGATGAAACGAAAGGCCCGCACGAATCAGGTATTGGCAGTAGTGAAAGCGAATGCCTACGGGCATGGAGCTATTGAGGTAGCGCGGTGGCTCGAGGGAAAGGTCGCCGGTTTTGCTGTTGCTACTGTCGACGAAGGGGTTCAACTTCGCAATGGTGGCGTTCAGAGCCCGATCCTCGTCTTTGGCCCGCCGTGTCGAAGTAACCGGGGGGCATACACCGAATATCGCCTGATGGCAACGGTTTCTCATCTGGATCATTTTGAACAGTTGCCGGCCGGCACGTCCTACCATATCAATCTAGATACGGGAATGCGAAGGCTGGGTATCTGTCCGGAAGAACTTGCTACTCTGAAGGAGCAGATAGCCCGCTTCAGTGAGCTGCAGTGTGCGGGCATCTATTCTCACTATGCGACAGCGGATGAACCGGAGTCGGTACGTGTCTTTGAGCAATATGAACAATTCAAGTCTGTGAGAAGCAAATTAGCTCTGAAGGTTCCCTTTCACATGAGTAATACAGCCGCCGTCATGCATTACGATTCAATCGACCATTTTGACATGATACGGGTCGGAATCGGACTGGCCGGCTTTACCCCGGGTCGTACTCAGCACGAGGCTCTGGAGCCAGTGATGTGTTGGAAAACAACCGTTGCACAGGTCCGGCCAGTGCAGAAACGGGAGCCGGTGAGTTACGGGGGAACCTGGAAGGCTCCGCAAGACGGATATCTGTTAACGCTACCGGTCGGGTATGCGGACGGGCTTCCCAGGTCGTTGAGCAACAAATTGCGTGTTACGGTCAACGGCGTCTCGTTTCCGTCGGTTGGAAATATCACGATGGACTATACAATGCTCTATTCCGAATCGGAAGGAGTGCAGGCTGGCGACGAAGTACACTTGATGGGTGGTACGGGCTGGAGAGCAAACAGGATAGCGGAACAGTCCGGATCGATCACCCACGAAATACTCTGCCGACTTGGGTCGAGAATTCAACGAAAATACCGAGCCGAGGGACGTCAGAAGAACGAAAGTTAGCGGATCGACTCCACCTCAATTTCATAGATCAGGGTGTCGTTTCGGAATGTGTAGAACTGACTGTTCTGACGCACATTCTGAAAGCCCATTGAAGGGTAGACAACAATCACCCGGTGCTCTTTCTCTTTCATGCCAATGACTCCCTCTCTGAGTCCATCCGGCTCAGAAAGATCGTCCATGCTGGCTCCTTCCGGCCTGTCACGTTCATCTGCCCAGGTAGACTGGAGTACTTCTCCGTCAGCGGTTCGCAGGGTGAGAAACATTTCCAGCTGTTCCTCAGGCCGGTCCTGCAAAGAGAATTCTCCCTCTCCCTCCTCAATGACATAGTAGAGGTATCCGTCATGGATAACCGGCTCTATACTGGTTGTATCTGCAAGAGGCGGTACACTCGAAAAATCGGGTGCACGGAAAAATGGGTTTGTCGGATCTGCGCATCCGGCCAGCAGCAGTAGAACGGTTAACAGGCCAAAGATTGGATAGATCGTAAGTCGATTCATTCAGATGGTATTCAAATTACTTCAGTTGGGCAGCACCTGTGGCTGTCGAAAAGGTAACACTATGTCCCCTCTCTGTAAAACGTAGATCGGTGTTCCATGACAACGGTCTTTAGCAACCTTCCATGGAGCTACCTGCTGTTTCTCCAAGAATGTTTTAAAGGATAACGGCCGTGTAACGGTCGAAACAGTCCTCATCGTATATTATTCTTTCTCTTCCTGTCCATACATGGCTTTTCTGAGTACTCGTTCCCGTTTCCGGTTGGCTATACGGCTCACAGCAATGGCGAGCTGGTAGAGCAGGATCAGGGGTACGGCAATCATCATCTGAGAAACAGGGTCCGGCGGTGTCAGAAATGCAGAGAGGATGAGGCAGGCGATAATCGCCTGCCGTCGGTATTCACGAAGAAATTCGGGAGTCAGCATTCCTGCCATGGAGAGGAAATAGCTGACTACCGGAATCTGAAAGAGGATTCCGCACGCCAGCACCCAGAGTGCAACGGAGGTGAAGTACTCGGTGATATCAAACTGGTTTGCAATAATGTC
>JBBDRX010000093.1:0-22157 GCA_040905245.1 Balneolaceae bacterium
TCCTCAATTTGAAACTGACGTTTGTCGATTTACCGGAGACGTTGATCAATCTGCGCCTTCCGCCACTTTTTGGCAGAACCATGCTCTCCTGAAAGAATCTCCTTCTCCTGAAGAAGATTCTCCTGTTCCTGGATTCGGTTTTCTCTCATCCGCTCCAGAAGCTGTGCAGTATCGTCACTTCTCAAACGATCTACTGCCTCGCTGTAGCTGATCCGTTCAAAAGGAGCGATACATTTCTCCAGAGCAGCCGGATCCCGGTTCAAAATATTCAGTTCCACACGGCAGGAGTTCAGAGCTTCACGAATGATTGACTGAATCAGTGCCTCGGCAAGATCGATGGTCATCTCCAGGTCGTAGTAAGCCATTTCGGGTTCAGCCATCCAGAATTCAGTCAGGTGGCGTCTGGTCTTGCTCTTCTCTGCCCGAAAGGTCGGGCCAAATGTATAAATCCTGCCATGAGCCATCGCCATTGCCTCTGCATAAAGCTGTCCGGATTGCGTCAGGTAGGCTGTTTCGTCAAAATAGTCGGTTTCGAACAGCGTCGTGGTACCCTCTGCGGCATTTCCCGTAAATATGGGTGCATCCATCTGGATAAAGCCCCGATTCTGAAAGAAGCCGTGAATCGCGTGAATAATCCGGTTCCGAACTCTCATGGTCGCCCATTGGCGTCTGCTTCGTAACCAGAGGTGTCGGTTCTCCATCAGGAATTCGATTCCATGCTCCTTCGGCGTAATCGGGTACTCCCTTGTTATCTGAACCGGCTTCAGACCCGAAACGTGGATCTCGTATCCACCTTCACTACGATCGTCCCGGACTACAAAGCCGGACAGAATCAGTGAGCTCTCCTGAGTCAGTTCGGATGCACTGTTCCAGACCTCTTCAGTGACCTCTTTTTTTGAGACTACACACTGACAGATTCCCGTTCCATCCCGGAACTCAAGAAACTGAAGGGATTTACTGCTGCGCCGATTGTAGAGCCAGCCACGAAGTGTTACCTGCTTTCCCTCAAAAGTTGACAAACTCTCGATATAACAGAACTCGTTTTGCTCCATGGATCAGATTTCCTCACTCCGTTGTCACTTTTCTGTTTTCCTGATTCTCCGGAAGCAAAAGAGATTCCGAAAAGTGTTCAGGCTGGAAAAAGCCGGAAGCGAACTCTTGTATCTCGTTCTCTGTAACGCTGTCAATACTTTCGACAAGCTCATCCAGTGTGACAAATCTCTTGAAATAGAGTTCACTCTTGGCCATTCGGGTCATGCGATTGCTCATACTCTCCTGAGAAAGAAGCAATTTGCCCTTCAGCTGAGACTTGGCTTCCTTCAACTCCTTGGCTGGAATGGCTTCCTGATAGAGCTTTCGGAACTCTTCCCCGATCAACTCACGCACATGTTTGACATACTCACGATCCGTCCCGATATAGACTCCAAAAAGTCCCGAATCCGTAAAAGATTGATTGAACGTTCCAATGGAGTAGCAGTACCCATACTTCTCGCGAACATTCTGATGAAGCCGGGAACTCATACCACCACCCAGGACTGTGTTAGCCAGGAGCAGAAGATATTTATCTTTATGATCAAAGTAGAGCCCTCTTCGGCCGATGATCATATGGGTTTGTTCGATCGGGCGGTGAAGTATCTCACAATGTCTTTTGTATGCGTCAAATGAAACCGCAGATTTCTTTTTCCCCTCCATTCCAGGGTCTTTAAAATGGACTTCCACCTGTTTTCGGACCTCATCATGATCCATATTTCCGGCTACGGAAACAAGAATATTCCAGGGCTGATAACGCTCCCGTACATACTGAAAAAGGTCTTCCCTGGAAAACGTACGGACCGTATCCTCAAATCCGATAATGGGCCTTCCGAGCGGATGGTTCTGAAAGAGTTTTCCGATAAACGCTTCGAAAAGATAATCTTCAGGGCTGTCCCGATACATCTTCATCTCTTCAATAACCACACGTTTCTCCTTCTCAATCTCCTCTTCGGGAAATGTTGAGTGCAAAACCATGTCACTGAGTACGTCCAGAGAGCGCTTCAACTGAGTATCAAGCGACCGGGTATAGTAGCAAGTGTACTCATTGGAGGTAAAAGCATTGATATAGCCCCCCACCGATTCCATGCTGAGAGCAATATCAAAGGCAGATTTTGTCTCGGTTCCCTTGAACAGCATATGTTCCAGAAAATGAGTGATACCAGCTTTTTGGTCCGGTTCATCCCGGCTGCCGGTATGAACCCAGACGCCGACAGCTACACTTCTCACACGTTCCACCTTCTCTGTGACGATGGTTAATCCGTTATCCAGTTGACTCTTCTCTACATACTCAACAGCTTCCCAATGACTCATACCCTATTCCAGTTCATTTGTTAATAGTCGGAATCCGTTCACCCGAAACCAAGAAAAAAGGCGCCATTCAGTTATGAAAGGCGCCTTGATTGTATCTGTGTGAGGTACACCTCAGATTCTACTCACCATCTTTGGGAAGCAGCACCTTTCGACTCAATCTCAGCTTATTGCCATGTTCGACCTTCAACAATTTCACTTCTATCTCGTCCCCGACAGAAAGAACATCGTTAATATCTTTCACATGGCTGTGATTCACTTCAGAAATGTGGAGTAAACCTTCCCGGCCCGGTGCAATTTCAACAAAAGCACCATACTCTTTCAACGCTTTTACGGTACCCTGATAGACAGCGCCTTCGTCCAGCTGGCCGGTAATCGCCTTGATTCGCTCCCGGGCCTTCTCGGCATTTTCAAGATTTTCGGAGGAGATTGTAATCAGGCCATCACCTTTTTCGTCCTCTTCCACAATAATCTCGGTTCCAGTCTCTCGCTGCAAAGTTTGAATCACTTTTCCACCAGGACCAATCACCGCACCAATCATATCCCCGTCAATCTTCATCTTCAGGAATTGTGGAGCATATTGGGAGAGATCGTTTCTCGGTTCGCTAATCACCTTCGCCATCTCACCGAGAATGTGCATCCGTCCTTCATGAGCCTGCATAAGTGCTTGCTCAAGAATTTCAAAGCTGATTCCTCTCACCTTCATATCCATTTGAGTAGCCGTAATTCCATCCACAGTACCCGCTGTCTTAAAATCCATATCTCCCATGAAATCCTCTTCGCCGCGGATATCCGAAAGAACCACCGACTCATTCTCTCCGATGATAATTCCCATTGCGATTCCGCCAACCGGCTTCTTCAATGGTACACCGGCGTCCATCAAGGCCATGGATCCACCACAAACAGATGCCATGGAAGACGACCCGTTTGATTCAAGAATATCGGAAATAATCCGAACCACATAACTGAACTCTTCAAAAGTCGGCATCATTTTCTTGAGGGAACGCTCGGCCAGAACCCCATGCCCAATCTCTCTTCGGCCAGGGCCACGTAAAAACCCGGCTTCACCGACACAATATGGTGGAAAATTATAGTGTAACATGAACTGCTTCGGATCTTCATGAAACAGGGTATCCACATTTTGCTCGTCCCGTTTTGACCCCAGAGTCGCGGATACAAGTGCCTGTGTCTCGCCACGTGTAAAAATTGCTGAACCGTGTGTTCGAGCCAGATAACCGACTTGCCCCCAAATATCCCGAATTTCTGTTGGTCCCCGGCCGTCAATTCGTCGCTTCTTCTCCAGAATCTGGTTTCGGAGTGCCTCTTTCTCAAAATCGCCAAAGACAGTCTGAATATCACTTTTAGACTCTGCGTACTCTTCCCGATCTGTCAGTGACTCTACCACTTCATTACGTAGTTCGCCCAGTTTCTCACTGTACTCCTCCTTGCCAAGACCCATGGATACAATCTCCTTGATCCTTGCCTCTGCAAGCTTCTGTACTTCACTCTTCAGTTGTGCATCCACCTCCGGCGGAGTAAACTCCCGTTTCTCCCGGCCGAGCTCTTTACGAAGCTCTTCCTGGAAAGAACAAAGCTTCTGAATGGCCTCGTGGCCGTTTCGGATAGCTTCCAACATCTCTTTTTCAGAAATTTCTTCCATCTCCCCTTCAATCATCAGAACACTGTCGGCCGTCCCACCGATAAGCAGATCGATATCGCTCTTGCTCAGCTCATCAATTGTCGGGTTTATAATAAATTCTCCGGAAACCCGACCAACACGCACTTCAGCCATCGGACCGTGAAATGGAATATCCGAAATGTGAATTGCAGCAGATGCTCCAAAACCTCCAAGTACATCGGCTTCATTCTGCCCGTCCGATGATACAACCGAACAGATGACCTGGGTATCGTTAAGATATCCTTTCGGGAAAAGAGGACGGAGGCTTCTGTCAATCAGACGGCTGGAGAGTATCTCCAGGTCAGAAGGTCTGCCTTCCCGTTTCATAAACCCTCCGGGAAAACGGCCACCGGCAGAAAAACTCTCTCTGAGATCTACTGTCAGGGGAAAAAAGCTCTGTCCAGGCCGCGGCTCCTTGGCACTTACAGCTGTACAAAGCACCATTGTTTCTCCCATTTTAACGACTACAGCGCCATCTGCCTGTTTGGCGAGACGGCCAGTTTCAACAGAAAGACTTTTTCCAGGTGCGAATTCAACAGTTCTAAACTTTTCTTTCATCGATCTTACCTTACCTTTTTATGTAAAAAATTGATCGGGGTAATGTACCCCATTTTTTGACACGGCCATAGGAGATGCACGGGGTTGAGTCACATACAAGACTCAGAGCGGCCGAATCATTATTGAGCAAAAAAAAGCACGTTCCGTTTCGAACATGCCCTTCTGTTGTAAGCCTATTTTCGGATGCCGAGTTCTTTAATCAGCTCCCGATAACGTTCAATATCCGTTTTCATAAAATAATTGAGCAACCGTCTCCGCTTTCCTACCAAAAGAAGCAAGCCTCTTCGGGATGCGTGATCTTTCCTATTCTCTTTCAGATGATTGGTTAGATGATTAATCCGCTCCGTAAAAATCGCAATTTGCGCTTCCGTTGAACCTGTATTGGAAGGCTCACCGCCATGCTTCTCAACAATTTCTTTCGTCTGTTCTTTGGTCAAACTCATTTCCGTGATTACATTATCTATTCTAATACGATATATACAATTTATAAAGGTAAGCTTAATTACCGATTTAGGCAATTATTCCTTCTCGGACAATATTCTCTTGCACACAGTCCGATCCTGCTTCAAGCGCTCCTTCAACTCCTCCACCCCACTGAATGGAATCTCGTCCCGCACTCGTTCCACAAACCGGACCTGAAGCCGTATTCCGTAAATCTCTTCATCAAAATCGAACAGATGAACCTCCAATCGCTCCTTTTCACCATGAAAGGTCGGACGAATACCAATATTCATCATGCCGCCATGATACTCCCCCTCTATTCGCACCAATACGGCATAGACACCACGTTTAGGGATCACCTTTCGAACATCTTCCGGCTGAATGTTTGCTGTCGGAAAACCAATCTCTTTCCCTCTGCTGTCCCCGTGAACAACCGTTCCATTCAATCTGTAATCCCGCTCCAGCAACCGGCTGGCCAGACGAACATCTCCCGCATCCTGTAGTGCCTTGCGAATCGTTGTGCTACTAACCGTACGATCACCGACTTCCTGTCGGGATACTACACTGACATCAAATCCGATTCGCTTTCCGACCTGTTGAACCGTTTCTATAGTACCTGAACGATCTCTGCCAAACTGGTGGTCATATCCGATAACGAACTCACTTACACCGATGCGCCTCCAGATTACGTTTTCGAGGAATGTCTCTGAATCCATCAATGAGAAATCCCGATCGAAGGGAATCACCACCATCTCTTCAATTCCGATATCAGCCAATAACTCACAACGTTCCGAGAGCGTACTCAGCAAACGAATTCCGGATGCTCCCGGATCGATAATTTCACGAGGATGAGGGTCAAACGTCACAATCACACTTCTGGCTCCTCGCTGACGTGCCGTATTCACCACTTTTTGAATTAATACCCTGTGGCCGGCATGCACCCCGTCAAAAGTACCGACAGTTACAACAGAATTGGATACACGTACTGTCTCATCCAGTTGGATCATTCTGGCCATCCTGCCCCCACTCTCTTATTTCATCGATACTCAATGCCTCTTCCCTCAAAAAACTCCCAATTGCAGTTCGTGACAAACCGCTCAGGTGAGCAACTGTCCCCAGGGCCTTGCCCAAATCGTGTGCCAGCGATCTGACATAGAATCCCTTCCCACAACGAATCCGAAGCTCAATTTCCGGCATCTCTCCGGACAACAGTTCAATATCATATACCATTACGCTGCGTGATACCGGGTCTATCTTTTCTCCCCTTCGGGCCAGTTTGTACATTCGTTCGCCGTTAATATGAAGAGCCGAATAGATTGGTGGCACCTGTTGTACAGATCCGAGAAATTGATCCTTGATTACATCCTGAATCTGTTGCAGGGTAATGTGTTCCCAGGGGGCCTTCTCGTCTATCATCGATTCACTGTCGTAGCTTAGCGTACTGGTACCGAACCGGACTTTTGCCAGATACTCTTTGGGCATATCCTGTAGAAGACTCACCGATTTTGTCGCCTTTCCACAGCAGAGTAGAAGCAGACCCGATGCCATGGGATCCAGCGTACCCGCATGGCCGACTTTACGAATTGGGATTCGATGGCGTACAAACCGAACAACATCAAAACTACTCCATCCGAGAGGTTTATCTACAGCTATCACAAGGCCGGAAGAAAACTCCTCTTTTAACGGGAATCGTCCGAAACTCCTGTCGAGCACCGGTAGTAACTCGATTGGGATCGCTTTTGCCATGCCGAATCAATCAATCTTCTGTCTGTTCCCCTTTATCGCCTCTCTGCTCCCTTACTTTTTGAAAAAGACGCTCCATTCGGTTGGCATATTCAGCAGAATCATCTACATGAAAATGGAGTTCAGGGATTTTACGAACCTGATGGCGAATTCTGCCGGCAAGCTTGTATCGAATCTCCTGTACATGTTCATTGATATGCTGATAGGCAGCTTCAGGATCTCCACCCGGAGCAAAGGCACTGATATAAACCTTTGCAATAGAGAGATCGGGCGTCATACGAACCCGGGTTACAGTGAGGAGGGAGCCCTCACCCTGGTACTCCTTTTGAAGTATATCTCCCAGATCCTTCTGAATAACTGCCGCAAGTCGCTCTGTTCGGATACTCATGATGGGTCACGCAAAAAATGAAATGAATTCATAACCCTGCTTCAACTAAAGAACAGGGAACCGTGATGAAAAAGAATACAACCAAAATGAGAAGCTTAACCGGCCGCATCTTCAAGCTTTCGCTTCTCCTCAACGATCTCATAGGACTCAATCTCGTCACCGACCTTCAAGTCGTTGTATCCGGAGATGCTTATCCCACACTCATATCCGGACTGGACTTCTTTGGCATCATCCTTGAACCGTTTCAGAGATGCAATTTCACCTTCGTAGATCACAACTCCGTCACGAATAATGCGAATAGGCTGATTTCGGAACACCTTCCCGTCAGTAACATAACAGCCGGCAATGGTTCCAACTTTTGAGACTTTGAAGACTTCCCGAACCTCTGCCATACCCAGCATCTTCTCACTCAGTTCGGGACTCAACATGCCTTCGAGGGCATCCCGAACTTCATCGACAGCATCATAGATGACACTGAAGAGGCGAACGTCGATATCTTCGATCTCCGCAAGCTTTCTGGCATTTGCCGTTGGTCGTACCTGAAACCCGATAATGATTCCATCAGAAGCCGAGGCAAGTAAAACATCCGATTCGGTAATCGCACCGGATCCGGTATGAATAATCTTGACGGCCACTTCATCGGTGCTGAGTTTCTGTAAGGCTCCGGACAGTGCCTCAATCGACCCATCGACATCGGCTTTGATAATAATATTCAGTTCGGAAAGCTCTCCAAGTGCCATTCGACGTGAAAGATCGTCCAACGTAAGATGCTTGGTCTTTCTGAGACTCTGTTCACGCTTGAGCTGTTGTCTCTGGTTGGCGATCTCTTTGGCAGACTTCTCGTCTTTGGGAACAATCAATCGGTCGCCGGCTTGAGGCGTATTGTCAAAACCCATCAACTGAATCGGTGTTGACGGACCAGCATGTTCAATTCTTTTACCATGCTCATTCTCCATAGCCCGAACCCTTCCGAATACAGGACCGGCCACAAATGGATCTCCCACATTCAGAGTTCCATTCTGAATCAGAATATTGGCAATAGTTCCTTTCCCTTTGTCTACTCTGGATTCAAGAACGACTCCTGAAGCACGTCGATTCGGATTGGCTTTCAACTCGAGCAGTTCAGCTTCAATCAACACCTTGTCCAGGAGCTCTTCTATATTAATACCCTTGAGAGCAGATACTTCAGCCGACTGCACATTTCCACCATACTCTTCGACGATCACATCATGCTCTGCAAGCTGTTGCTTGATCCGATCCGGATTGGCACCATCCTTGTCAATTTTGTTAATGGCCACCACCATCGAAACCCCCGCCGCCTTGGCGTGGTTAATAGCTTCGATCGTTTGAGGCATTACAGAATCATCCGCAGCCACAACCAGGACCACAATATCCGTTGCCTGGGCGCCCCGGCTTCTCATTGCTGTAAACGCTTCGTGACCAGGTGTATCCAAAAATGTAATTTTTCGACCGTCATCCGTTTTGACAGCATATGCACCAACGTGCTGGGTAATTCCACCGGCTTCACCGGCAGCGACCTTGGTCTTTCGGATGTGATCCAGAAGGGATGTCTTACCATGATCCACGTGCCCCATTACTGTAATAATCGGTGCCCGAGGCTCAAGATCTTCCGGATCGTCCTCCTCTTCTTCTTCAATTTCTTCAATCAGCTCCTCGGCATCCACAAACTTGACCTCACGGCCAAACTCTTCGGCTACCAACTCGATGGTCGATGCATCAAGACGCTGGTTAATCGAAACCATCATTCCGATACTCATACAGGTTGTGATGACGTCATTTGCGTGCACGTCCAACAGATCGGCAAGATCCGATACGGTGACAAATTCCGTCACTTCGAGTACTTCCTGTTCCAGCTCGTCCATCTCCTGCTGCAACTGCTTCTCCTCTTCCCGCTCTTCCCGACGCTGACGTCGACGCTTTTGGCGCTTGCTTCCAACCGTGTCAGATGATTTCATCATCTGCATGGTCTCGCGCATTTTCTTTTCGACATCCTCCTCGTCTACCTTGCCACGGCTGCCCTTGCGTTTTTTCTTGCTCTTTGCGGGTTTGGAATCACTGGCTTTGCGCTTCTTACCGGATCCGGACACCGAATCGTCTTCACCGGATTTTCTGTCTTTCTTTCTCTTTCTCTTCTTCGTCTTTTTAAACGGATCATCGGAGGTAAAGGCAACTTTCCCAACTACTTTTGTTCCTTTCAGTTTTTTCCGGGATGCACCACGAATAATCTCTTCGTCCTCATCTTCTCCATCACCGGAGTCATCCTCGTACTCATCTTCATCATCTGCTTCGTCATCTTCGGAGTCGTCCCCGCCTTCATCTTCATCCGGAACTTTCTGGGCGGATTTCTCTTCATCATCAGGCTCTTCATCATCAGGCTCTTCATCATCAGGCTCTTCATCATCAGGCTCCTCATCATCAGGGTCCTCAGGCTCCTCATCATCAGGCTCCTCATCAGCAGCTTCTGAATCGTCTACATCCAGTGCTTCACCAGAATCGACAGCGTCTTCCTTCATCTCTTCTGCTTCTGGTTCATCCCGGCTTTCCTCTTCGGCAACTTCAGGCTCGGATGACGGTTGTTTTTCGATTTCTGCTTCAACGTCCTCTGGCATTTCGGCCTCTTCCGCAGAGGGATCTGAGTCCTCTTCCTCTTTACTTTCTGGCTCTTCCGGTTCTACCGGCAGCTCTTCCTCCGGTTCAAGCGGAAGCTCCTCTTCATCCTCAGGCTCCAGTGGCATATCGTCCATCGGCTCCAGAAAATTGTCGATCGTAACACTCTCGTTACGCTGAGACATCATCTGGTTCCGACGACTCTCGTACTCCTCTCGCCGTCGCTCCTGCTCAAGACTCTTCTCCTTGTCAACACCGTACAGATCCTCCAACACCTGATACATCTCAGCGGTTATCCGCGTATTCGGCTTGTTGGAAACTTCAAAACCCTCATCCGCCAATGCATCCACAATGGATTTTGTAGCTACATTGAATTCAGAAGCAACTTTAAAAAGCTTTTTGGGTCTGTTATCTGTCATACGGTACCATCAAATAATTTAGCTTGCTGCCATCGGCTCGATCCGGAATGGAAAGTTACAATGCATCTTCTTCGTCCTCAAATTCGTAGGAGATGATATCAATAATCTTCTCTGCCTCCTCCGGGGTTATTTTGCCATCAGTCCGGCTCACCAATTCCTCTTCGCTCAACTCCAGAACCGCTCGGGCAGTGTCACATCCAATCTCGTGTAGAAGCTGAACCGTGTCTGCGCCGAAATCCACCTCAAATTCAGAGAGGTCAATATCGTCCTCCTCATCCACTTCACGATATACATCAATTTCACATTCGGTCAGTTTCGAGGCAAGGCGAATATTTACCCCTCCTTTTCCAATCGCTTTGGAGACTTCGTCGGCCGGAACCAACACATTGGCGTGTTTACCGTCCTCATTCAATTCCACTTTCAAAACACGAGCGGGCTGCAATGCACGCTTTATAAACTCGAACTTGTCGTCAGTATAATTTATAACATCAATATTCTCATTCTGCAATTCCCGAACGATAGCGTGGATCCGTACCCCCTTCATTCCGACACATGCTCCCACAGGATCTACCCGCTCGTCATGAGAAACCACCGCAACTTTGGATCGGTCTCCAGGTTCTCTGGCGATACGGACAATATCAATAATACCGTCAAACACTTCCGGAATCTCATTTTCAAAGAGCCGTTCCAGGAATAATGGCGAAGTCCTCGAGATGATTACAGACGGATTCCCGTTATATCGACGGACTTCGACTACGACCGCACGAATGGTATCTCCCTTACGGTATCGGTCCTTGTAGATCTGTTCACTTTTTGGCATTACAAGCTCGACACCGTTGTGATTCACCAGCATATCACGGTTACGAACCTGATAAACATCTCCAAGAACAATCTCTCCGACCCGTTCCGAGTAATCTTCAAAAATATTGTCTTTTTCAATCTCCCGGATTCTCTGGGCAAGCTGCTGTCGTGCCATAGTCACAGCTCGTCGTCCAAAATCAGTAATCGAGATCTCCTGAGCGTATTCATCGTACAGCTCCAGATCCGGATCGTGCTTCTGGGCTTCTTCCAGCGTAATTTCGGTCACCGGATTTGTCAACTCTTCGGGTGGTACCACCTCCCGGATGTGGAGAATCTGTATCTCTCCCCTGTCCGGATTCAAAATTACCTCAAATGACTCATCGGAGTCATATTTTTTCCGAATCATGGTCCGAAACACATCCTCCAGTATGGAGAGCAACAGGTTCTTGTCGATCCCTTTATCTTTTGCAATTTCGGCAAAAGATTGAATAATCAGTTTTGAAACATCGTTTTGCATCTGGTATATCCGGTTTAAAAACGTTCCTGAACGCTATAATTGAGGTATCACCTTGGTTTCAAGGATTGCATCGAAAGCGATCTTCTTCCGATCATTTCCGACCTCTACTTCAATTCCATCATCCTGCACCTGAACAAGGACCCCTTCCGCCCGTTCATACTGATCCCCGTTTTTGAATCTAACCCGTACTGTACGTCCGCTATTTTTCCCATACTGGCGACGATCCGTTAACGGACGGCTCAACCCCGGGGAAGATACGTTCAATCTGTATCGGGAACCGATCAAATCGTGAGCTTCGAGTAAAAAACCCAGCTCCCGACTTATTCTGGAACAGGCTCCCACCTGCACACCTTCCCGTTCCGAATCCACATAGACCCATAAGACAGTCTCGTTCCCGCCTTTCTCTTCGACATCCACAACAAACAGATCTTCCTGTTCAACAATCGGTTTTGCAAGTTCACCAATTGTCTTCAGATGTTCGGAGTCCATATATTTTCTGATTCAGGTACAAAAAAAAGTGAGAACCTCCCGGCGCTCACTTACAGGAATGTAAAATACTTTGATTAAGCGAAAATAACAACTTGCACACGGCCGGAAAAGGCGGGACATTTCCTGTTTGATTTCAAGTTAACAGCAATGAATTATCGACTTCTACCGATTGCGGCTTTATTATTGCTGCTGACGCTCTCTTGCGAGCAGAGCGATACAGACCGAAGTGCCCGATCTCAGGGGCGGACACTCGAATATCCTGCTACAGTCTATTTTCACAACAGTGAGGGGGATACGCTCCACTCCATCCGGGTTGCTGTGGCAGAGACACCGGAGCACCGTTCCACGGGCTTAATGGATGTCCATGAGATGCCGGAAAACAACGGAATGCTCTTTATTTTTGATCGTGAGGAGCCACAAAGTTTCTGGATGGCCAATACGCCACTCGGACTGGACATCATTTTCGCCTCTTCCGATGGAAGAATTGTTCGCATTCATCGAAATACCAGTCCCTATTCCGACCGTGAGGTCTCTTCCGAACAACCGAGTCGATATGTCGTGGAGACACACGCCGGATATACGTTACGGCACGACATTCAAGAAGGGATGTTTATCTCATTCGAACGTAACAAAGAAGAGTAAGAAAGGTCTGTTCATCCATTCGAAACCCTTTCTCATCCACAAAAGACGATGTATCCATCCTGTTTATCCGCTGGAAGCTGAGCGGGGCTTTGCATGACCCTGCTCTTTCTCTTCTTCTGCATAAAGCTCCAGAAACTCTTTCGCCTTCATGACATTTTTCCGTGATCCGATATAAATCGGAGTGCTCTGATGTATAGAAGTTGGTTGAATCTCAAGAATTCGCTGTTTTCCGTCAATCGCGACACCCCCAGCCTGTTCTATAATGAAGGCCAGCGGGTTACACTCGTACATCAGACGTAACTTCCCGCTCGGATACATCTTGTTGGCCGGGTAGATGAAAATACCTCCCTGCAATAACGTCCTGTGCAGGTCGGCAACCATCGACCCGATATACCGTGCTTTGTAGGGACGTCCCGTATCCGAATCCTCTTCCTGACAATACTTGACATACTTTTTCAATCCCTGGGGCCAGGTATTGTATCCTCCCTCGTTGATACTGTACACGGTTCCGTAATCCGGAATACGAACACTGTCTTCTGCAAGAATAAATTCTCCGATACTCGGATCCAGAGTAAATACACTGACTCCCATACCGGTTGTATATGCCATGATAGTACTCGATCCATAAAGTACATATCCTGCAGCAACCTGCCGGACCCCTTGTTGAAGTGCATCCTTCTCCATCAGCCCACCATCGTGTCTGGACGGGCGAATGTAGATAGAAAAGATGCTTCCTATGGAGACATTCACGTCAATATTCGAGGATCCATCCAGTGGATCCATATAAACAATATATTTGCCGCCTTTGTGATTTAACCGAATCACTCCGTCATTCTCTTCAGAAATAACCATACAGGTGATCAGAGAACGATCCAGAGCAGAAATCAACTGTTGGTCGGCAAAGAGGTCAAGCTTCTTTACAGACTCACCATGAATATTGACACTCCCATCCACACCGAGAATATTGGTAATTCCTGCCTTGTTCACTTCCCGTGAAATAATCTTGGAGGCAAGAGCAATATCCCGCAAAAGCTGAGATAGATCTCCGGTGGCTCCCGGAAACCTGTTTTCTGCCTGAATAATGTGCTCTTCAAGAGTCCGCAACTGCTGTGCTTTCGTTGTCATAACATCCTATTTTCATTCAACCGGCACCCGTGAATATATACCGCAATGTAGTTTATTGTTTCATAAAATGAGAAACCGAATCCATACCCAGCTGTTGATCAGCTTTTAAATTCCCTCCCCTTCGAAACCAGTATCCTGTAGAGAGATTCAGCCTCTTTACGAAAGTCACTCAGCCCGGAGCGGTTTTCCACTAAATAGTCGGCAAGTTGTTCCATCTCCTTCTCGGAAGGCTGCCTGTCAATCCTGGCCAAAAATTCTTTCTCACTCAGACCATCACGCTGCTGAACCCGACTCAACTGCTTTTTTTGACCGGACCGAACCAGAACAATTACATCGAATCCGTCCGGCCTTCCGTTGAGAAGCAGCAATGCCGCCTCTTCAACAAACATCTCTGCCCCACGGGCCCGCGCAAGGTGCATACGCCTCTGGATCTCTTCGCTGACCACCGGATGCACAATGTTGTTCAGCTCATCTGCCCGGCCACTCTGAAATGCGATTCGGGAAAGGTACTCTCGATCCAGAGATCCATCCGGCAGATAGGCCTTCTCGCCGAAAGATCTCTGTATCTGATCAATAATTCGAGAATCTTTCTGCATCAGCTCTTTTGCCAGCGGATCGGCATAAACTACAACCGCCCCGAGTCGTTCCCACTCTTTGCAAAGAGTGGTCTTGCCACTACCCATCGTCCCCGTTACACCCACTGTGACCATATCAGGATCTCTGTTCACTGTCGGCCAGCAGATAGGCCTTGATAAATTCGTTAAGGTCCCCGTCCATCACTCCGTCCACATCTGCTGTTTCATATTCTGTCCGATGATCCTTCACCATGTTGTACGGATGAAATACATAGGAACGAATCTGGGATCCCCACTCAATCTTGCTCTTGGAGCCTTGAAGCTTCTCCGTCTCCTGCTCCCGAATTCCTTTCTCCAATTCATAAATTTTTGACTTCAACAAAACCATCGCTTTCTCCCGGTTTTGCAGTTGGGAACGCTCCTGCTGACATTCTGCAACTACACGCTGGCTACTATCGTCGGATAGCGTTCCTTCCCAGATAAGCCGTACACCTGTCTCGACCTTGTTCACATTCTGTCCCCCGGCTCCACTTGCATGAAAGCGCTGCAACTCCACTTCACTTTCGCTTAAGTCAATTTCAATTGTATCGTCAATAACCGGAGAAACAAATACCGAACTGAAAGAAGTGTGACGTCTCGAGTTACTGTCGAAAGGCGAAATACGGACCAAACGATGCACTCCGCTTTCGGCCTTCAGAAATCCATAAGCATTGGATCCGCTGACTTCAAGCGTAGCGCTCTTGATTCCGGCGACATCCCCGGGCTGGAGTTCCAGAACCGAAACGGAATAGTTATTCTGCTCTGCCCATCGGTTGTACATCCGAAAGAGCATTTCGGCCCAATCCTGGCTCTCCGTTCCCCCTGCCCCCGGGTTAATGGTCAAAATAGCATCCCTGCCGTCATCTTCACCGGTGAGCATATTTCGAAGCTCGAGCTCCTTCAATCCTTTCTCAAATTTCTGCATCTCTGCCTGAATCTCGTCAGAAACATCCTCTCCTTCCTCCTGAAACTGGAGATAAACCTGTACACTCTCTTTCAGCTCATTCAGATGGTCCCAGCTCTCCACAATGCTCTTCTCATGGTCAATCTCTTTCATAATCCGGCGGCCCCGGTCCGGATCGTCCCAGAATGAAGGGTCCTGAACCTGCTCCTGCAGCTCAATGATGGTTATCTTGCGTTTGTCATAGTCAAAGATACCCCCTGAGCGCATCCAGACGCCCAAATAGTTCTTCCAACTTATCTGTATTCATCGTTTCCATATACACTGTTTAGTTTGCTGTTTTAACGCTTCAGGATATTGCGGAAAAGGTACGTCGATCCTTCCCCCAGATACAAATTGAATCAAATGGCTCACTCCTTTTCAAACACTTTCTGACGAATCCGCTGATCTCTGTACTGTAATTCATACAGCCGTCGATAGATCCCGTCTTTTCGTCTCAGTAAATTCTTGTGACTTCCCACTTCTCTGAGCTCACCTTTGTGCATCACCAAAATCTTGTCGACTCCCTGAATAGTAGAAAGTCGATGTGCAACCACAATGGATGTTCTTCCCTGCATCATCTTCTCACTGGCACGTGTGACCAGACGCTCTGTATCAGAATCGACATTGGAAGTGGCTTCGTCCAGAATCAAAATCTTCGGATCATAGACCATCGCCCGGACAAAACAGAGGAGCTGCCTCTGTCCCATGGAAAGAGAGCCTCCCCGCTCGTGAAGTACATGTTGATATCCGCCGGGCAGACGACGGATAAAAGGGTCTGCATCCACTTCCCGGGCAGCCTTCTTGACCTGCTCCAGGGAAATGTCGGGGTTGCCCAAAGTAATATTCTCAAAAACCGTCCCGGAGAAGAGAGCATTATCCTGAAGAACCAGTGCAAAGTTGGAGCGAAGCTCCTTACTGGACAATTTCCGAATATCAACACCATCCAGACGGATCTCTCCACGGTTGCAATCGTAAAATCGGAGGAGGAGGTTCAGGATCGTCGTCTTGCCGGCACCGGTTGCTCCCACAATGGCTGCCCGCTCTCCGGGATTAAGGTAAAAAGTGAGTTTTTTGATCACATCCGGTTCATCCCTATTATAGCGAAACCAGACATTATCGAACTCGATACTCCCTTCCGGTTCGGGAAGGTGTACCGGAATCTCCGGCTCTTTGATTTGGTTTTCTGTATCGAGAACATTGAAAATTCTCTCGGAAGAGGCCAGGGCCGATTGGAGTGTATTATACTTTTCACTCAATCCCCGAATCGGGTTAAAAAACTGCCGGACATACTGAATAAAGGCAAGCAACACACCAAAAGTGACCTGTCCCATCAGTGCCCGGCCTCCTCCATACCAGACCACCAAAGCCATTGCCAGACTGGCAAGCACTTCTACCAGGGGCCAGAAAATAGCAAAATAGAAGATTGTTCGAAGATGAGCTTCCCGGTGGGATGCATTGATGCGTTCGAACTTCTCCTGCTCTTTCTTCTCTCGATTGAAAAGCTGTACAATAGAGATCCCGTTAATGTGCTCCTGTACGAAAGAGTTGAGCCGGGCAATCTGGTCCCGGACATCCAGAAATGCTACCCGGACTTTGGATTTGAACAAAAATGTCGCATAAAACAGTACCGGCAGAACCAGAATTGAAACAAGCGTCAACTCCCAGCTCATGGCAAGCATAAAGTAGAGTATAAAAAT
This sequence comes from Balneolaceae bacterium, assembly GCA_040905245.1. GTDB lineage: Bacteria > Bacteroidota > Rhodothermia > Balneolales > Balneolaceae > JBBDRX01. The sequence continues at coordinate 17,024 of JBBDRX010000093.1, forward strand.
GATACGAAAAAGATCACCTGCCATATTGACGACTCCATCCGAAAGCAGCTCGCTGAGCGCTTCAATATCACTGGTCGTACGGGTAATCAACCTGCCGATCGGATTTTTGTCAAAAAACTGAATATGGAGGGACTGTATCTTCTCGAAAACGCGGTTTCGAAGGGAATAGAGAGCTCCCTGGCCAAACCAGCGGGTCAGATAGGTATTGAAGACAAGCAGGATAAATTCACCAAAAAGGGCACCTAATAACAAAAGGACAATTCGGTACAGCCCTTCAAAGTCGCCGGGAGCGATATAGTCATCGACTGCAATCTGAGTCAGTTTGGGACGAATGGTTCCCAAATAGGAAGCAGAGAGAATCAATACCAGTGCAAGAAGCAGATAGTATCGATACGGTCTGACGAAAAAATAGAGCCGGCGAATCAATTTGGAATCGACGGCTCCACGGGATGGACTCTTACTCAAAACAGATCCCTCAATTAAAACCGGTCAAAATCATCAAACGGAGTTCTTGGTGTTATATGCCGGGGAGGCTGCGAACTGTTCTGATCCCGATCCTCCCGTTTACGACGAGGTGGCCCGGAGCTACGGGAATCTCCCCTCTTCCTGTTCCTGGTTCTGGAAGAACTTGCTTTTCGGGAGCGCTGCTGCTTTCGTTTTCGAAACCGTTTGTCGTTACTGTTCTTTCGGCTGCTATTGCGCTTCCCTCGGGGAGAATCATCCACTTCTTTCAAAAAGACTTTCGGTTTAATAATCCCCTTTTCGTGAGACGGGTCTGTAAAGATCGGCCGAAGTTCTGTTGCCAGCCAGGCAGGAAAGAAGTCTCGCCGAGCTTCTCTCAGAAGTACAAACGGGTTGGTATATCTCGCAGAAAAGTGTGTGATAACCAGCAGTTTAGTCTGAGCCTCATTGGCTACACGGGCTGCATCTATCGAGGTCGAGTGTCCCGTCTCTGCAGCTTTGTCCGACAAATTCTCACTGAATGTCGCCTCATGAATCAGAATATTCGTATTCATCGCCAGTTTTACCGAGTTCGGACAGTACCCGGTATCGGTAATATAGGCGAAACTGTCTCCGGGCCGAGGGTGGCCGACAATGTCATGCGAATGGACAATGGTGCCGTCTTCCAGTTCAACGTCATTTCCGGCTTTGAGCTCTTTGTACTGCCAGTCCTCCTGAATCCCCATTTGCTCTGCCATTTCGGCATCGACTTTACCCGGTTTATCCTTCTCCTGAAACCGAAAGCCCAGGCAAAAACGGTTGTGCTTCAGCGGCCGTGCCTCAACATAGAACTCCTCCTCATCGACAACACGCCCTCCCGCAAAATCTTCGTCCACTTCCACGAAGTGGATTTCATACGTCAGGGAGACATTGGCAAAATTCATGTTCCACTCTACAAACTCCCGAATTCCGACCGGGCCTGTGATTGTCAACGGTTTTTCACGTCGTTGAAGTTGCAGCGTAGAAAGCAGTCCAATGAGGCCAGAGAAGTGATCTACATCGAAGTGCGAAAGAAAAATGAAGTCTACTTTGGACCGTTTTAATCCCGCCTGCAGCATTCTCATTTGTGTGTTTTCACCGCAATCAAACAGTGCAACACTCCCTTCTCTCCAGAGTGCTACGGATGGTAAATGCCGGGTTGCGGTCGGTGTCGCCGAGGCGACACCCAATGGTATGATTATCATTGTGGTCTCCCGTATCGGTTTTTATTCAGGGCCTTGCCTGTCAGGCAGACGCTTCCTGTATATCGTTATTATGAAAGTTCAGCAAGCTCCTCTTCCAGAAGCTGTTTTCGGTACATGTCGGAATAGCGGCCTTTTCTTGATAAAAGTTCTTCATGTGAGCCTTTCTCTACCAGAGAACCGTCTTCAATATAAAAAATTGTGTCTGCGTTTTTAATAGAGGATATTCGATGGCTAATCGTGAGAGTCGTCCTTCCTTCAAACTCCCTGAGCAGATGTTGAAGGATTGCATCTTCTGTTTTTGTATCTACGGCACTTAACGAATCATCCAGAATTAGTATAGAGGGGTTCTTGACAAGAGCTCTGGCGATTGCTGTTCTCTGTTTCTGACCACCCGAAAGAGTGATTCCCCGTTCTCCAACCATAGTCTCAAATTTTTTCTCGAATTCCAAAATATTATCCAGGAGCTGAGCTTTCTCTGCAGCGGTCTGAATCTGGGTTTCAGAGGCTTCCAGCACCCCAAAACCGATATTCTCCCGAATGGTTGTGGAGAAGAGAAAGGTCTCCTGGGGAACGTATCCGATCCGCCTCCGTAATTGTTCCAGCGGCCAGTTCCGGAGATCTTTCCCGTCAAGCAAAATTGTTCCTTCCGTCGGATCAAACAGGCGGGGAATCAGCTGAACAAGCGTACTCTTTCCTGCCCCGGTTCTTCCCACGATTGCCACATTCTCACCAGCTTTAATAGTAAAGTTCAGATTTTTCAAAACGTTCTCTTCCGTTCCGGGATAACAGAAGCTTACATTTTGAAACTCGATTCTTCCACTCATGTCCGATTCATCATAACGGTCGGGTTCGGAAAGGATTTCCACCGGCTCTTCCATAAGAGCACGGATCCGTTCCCAGGAAGCCAAAGACTTCTGAAAACGATTCACCGTATAGCCCAAAGAGGCAACCGGCCAGGTGAGATAAGCCACATAGATGACAAATTCCGCAATGTTTCCCACGGTAATCGAATCTTCGATCACCATTCTTCCTCCCTGCCAAATGACGATGATCACGGATAGGCCGATCAGTAGATTAAGTGTCGGATGAAAGAGAGATTCCACCAAATCCAGCCGCAGTTTTTTCTGTCTGTAGGATTCGCTCTCCAGATCGAAAAGCTCTTGTTCATAGGATTCCCGATTGTATGACTTAATCAATCGAATTGAACTAAATGCTTCATTTGCACGACCCGCGATTCGGGAGTACTGCTCCTGAATAATCGTCTGATATCGGTGAATGAACCCACTGACCCAGTAGGCGAATGCAGAAAGAAACGGTAGTGGTAACAGAGCCCATAGGGTCAACTGCGGATTTACAATCACCATCATAGTGATAATAAACCCGGCTCTTGTGATCGTATTGATTGTGTACATATAAACCGGACCAAAATACTCCCGGACCCGGGCTACATCTTCTGTGGTCCTTACATAGATCTCACCGGTTCGATGCTCGGAAAAATATCTTTGAGGGAGGATCAGAAGCTTTCGGAGAATGTCATTCCGAATATCGAACTCGATTTTTCTGGAACTAACAATCAGGGTCTGTCGAGTGGCAAATAGAAGTACCCCGTATAAAACGACTGTACCAACAAGCAGCAATGAATTATAGGCAAGCACCTCTCCCGCCTCGGACTGAAAAAGAAGTGAAAACAAAGTGTTATGATCTCCGTAATAGACTTCACCGAGCTGCTCGACTTCGTCCATCGTCCGCCGAATCAGGACAGGAATCCAGATGAGGAAAAAATTGGATGCTGTCAAAAACAAAGACCCCAGCAGAATGGTCCCGCGGTATTTGGAAAAGTAACGGTTTAGTTTAGAGAGATTACTCAATTAATATCACCAAAGCGGATCTGGTTCACAAATTCGGACTACCCGGATACATTTCACCATTGGATAAAACGATCCTTTCACCGATTGAACCGTGCAGGTTCCTGCCAGCCTTCAGCCGTACTTTTCAATCCAGTGTCTGGCCAGCTTCAATCCCGAACAAAACGAATGCTCAGTATCATTCCCCTGAAAATAATCCCCGATCACAGCAAGAGGCGCTTCCTCGTCCTCCAACTCCATAAAGGGCCTTTCAATAATGGATCGGGGTCGTGCAAATGTCCAGAAATGTACCCAGGAACCGGAACCGTTTCCGAATGGCTTGCCCAGGATACGAACAGTCTCTTCGAGAAGTGACTCAGCGACCTCCTCCTCTGCCTTTTCTCTCCATAGCCGGGAAAAATCTGGACTCGATCGTACAACGAGAACCGTTTCCGGCAGGTCTCGTTTCGAATTCTCGTTGGTGATCGATTCAATGATACTGCCTCGACATGCAAGACGGCTCCAATCGGGCGGTTCAACCCCCTCATAGGTCACTACAAGAGAAAAAGAAGCATCATAATCGACTTCGTCAATCTCCCGAATCAGCTTCAGTACACGAACCTCATCCTGAGTTGTCAACAACACTCCATAGGCTTCGGGAGCCGGAGCAGCGACAATCACCGCATCTGCTTCAAATGTATTAAAACTGGTAAGGTTAATCATCCAGGGTCGTTTTCGGGCTCGGTTCTTCCCAATCAAAGTCAATCCACCGGCACGCTCATTCGATTTAACATCTACCCAGCGTGATAGATACGAAGCTACCCGGTCCAGTCCCTCCGGAGCGATATAGTGAGTTCCCTTGTCCGATGAAGGCGGGGTATCCAGCAGTTTATCTCCATCGAATTGTATAGAATGGCGATCCCAGACATTCAGAAGTCCTCTCTCCAGCAATTCAGCAGCAAATGAACGGAAGTCCGGAGTGGTAGCCGGTAAACTGGAGACACCGTAATCTGCAATCCAGCTGTTATCCGGGCCGAACCGCCTGGCTGCAAGTCGGCCGCCCAACACCTGATTCTTTTCAATAACGGTTACCTCGTGGCCAGCCAGAGAGAGCTCTTTACCAGCAGCCAGTCCGGCAATTCCTGCACCGATAATCCCAATCTTCATAAACTCTGTCTTCTTGGTTGAATGATTGAACCGGTGCCAAATATCGGAATTTATTCCGATGGATAGAAATGGAAAGAGTGACAACTACATCCGATTCTTCCCTCAACGGTCCAGTCGACAGACGCAGCGAAAATCGGGGATGCGAAAATCCATACAGAAGACTGTATGTTTATTCGTATAGTTCAACAATCATCTCGATCTCTACCACAATCCCGTTGGGAAGTGAACTCATACCAACCGCCGCGCGGGCATGTTTGCCTCTCTGCTCGCCAAACACCTCGACCATCAGATCGGAAAATCCGTTGACTACCTGCGAGTGCTGTTTAAAATCAGAAGTGGCACGAACCATCCCTGTCGCTTTCACAATTCTTTTCACCCGGTTCAGATCGCCAATTTCCACTTTCAGAGACCGAAGAAGTGAAATGCCGGTATACCTTG
>JBBDRX010000094.1:0-22111 GCA_040905245.1 Balneolaceae bacterium
TCATTTTCTTTACTCTGCTTGGACTTGCAGCGCTTACCTCCTCTATTTCATTGCTGGAAGTCCCGGTCGCCTTTGTCATCGACGAACTGAATATCCGGCGAAAAAAAGCAGCCTGGATCGTTGGCCTGCTGGTCTGCTGCATTTCGATCGTCATCTCATTCGATACCTCTCTCATCGACCTGTTTGTCATTATTTTCAATGAAGTCGGGCTCCCTCTGGGCGGGCTGATGATCTGCCTGTTTCTCGGTTATGTCTGGAAAAGCGAGAGTGCGATTGACGAGATCGAACAAGGATTCCCGAATGTCAGAAACCACTGGTTTACACCCGTCTGGATCTTCTTTATGAAGTATGTATGCCCGGTTTTGATCGCACTGATACTCGTTACGATTCTTCTGAACATCTTTTCATAAATTGAACCGAAAAGAAGATGATGAGTTTGTTAACCAACTTCTCTTGCTCTATTTTCCTGCCAAATTCTAACAAAAAAGGTACATGCCAAAGATAGACACCTCCGCTTTCCGGCCGGGACTTGCGATTCTGGTTGATGATGAAATCTACTCAATTGTCGACTTTCAACATGTAAAGCCGGGTAAGGGCGGTGCATTTGTAAGAACACGGTTAAAGGGGATCGAAAACGAAAAGAATATCGAGAAGACGTTTCGTTCGGGCGAAAAGGTTGAATCTGTACGTATAGAAAGCCAACCCTATCAGTTCCTTTACAGTGATGGCGATCTCTTCTTTTTCATGCATCAGGATACCTATGAGCAGATCCCCCTGGAGAAATCCCGTGTTCAAAAATCGGAATTTATTGCTGACGGCACAGTATGTACGCTCATTGTAGATGTTGACAACGACCAAATCCTCTATGCCGAACCGCCAGCACACATAACCACACAGGTGGAAAAGACCGATCCGGGTTTACGTGGAGATACGGCTCAGGGTGGCAGTAAGCCGGCTACGATTGCTTCAGGAGCCACGATCCAGGTTCCGCTCTTCATCAATACCGGCGACGAGATCAAGGTAGATACCCGCACCGGTGTATATATTGAACGTGTTAACTCAAACGGATAGATCATGGATTTAAAACTTGTAAAAAAAATCATCGACCTGATCAGTGAAAGTGATGTGGATGAAGTCTCAATTGAAGAGGGTGAATTCAAAATCAGTGTCAAGAAGAAATCTGATCCCCCCTCTCCTGAAAGTGTCATGGCATTTCAGCAGCCGGCCCCACAACCTGCTGCACCAACCCCTGCTTCCGGCGGGCAGACAGAGGAAACCTCCTCTGAACCGGCGGACGGAGAAATCGTCACCTCCCCCATTGTAGGAACATTCTACCGTTCCTCCTCTCCGGATTCCGGCCCGTTTGTTGAAGTCGGAGACCGTATTGAAAAAGGGGAACCTCTCTGCATTGTAGAGGCCATGAAAATTATGAATGAGATTGAGGCAGAGTTCAGTGGTACCGTCCAGAAAATTCTGGCCGAAGACGAACAACCTGTCGAATTCGAACAACCTCTCTTTCTCATCAAAAAAGATTAACGGGCGCCTGCATGTTTAAGAAAATATTGATCGCCAACCGGGGAGAAATTGCGCTTCGAGCCATTCGCACTTGCAAAGAGATGGGTATAAAGACCGTTGCGGTCTACTCCACAGCAGATCAGGACAGCCTCCACGTGAAGTTTGCAGACGAGGCCGTCTGTATCGGACCGGCTCCAAGCAAGGAGAGCTATCTGAAAATACCATCCATCCTCTCTGCAGCTGAAATTACCAATGCAGAAGCGATTCATCCCGGATATGGATTCCTTTCGGAAAATGCCGAGTTTTCAAGAATTTGTGCGGAACACGATCTCAAATTTATTGGCCCCTCTCCGGAGATGATCTCTTTGATGGGTGACAAGGCTACCGCAAAACACACGATGATCAATAGCGGTGTCCCGGTTGTTCCGGGTTCGGATGGTATTGTCGAGACCTACAAGGAGGCCAAAGCCGTCTGTGAAGAAATCGGTTATCCGGCCATCGTAAAGGCGTCGGCTGGTGGAGGTGGGCGTGGAATGCGGATCGTCCACGAGGAGTCCCGGTTGAAACAGGCCTTTGAAACGTGTAGAAGCGAAGCCTCCAGTGTATTTGACAATCCGGATGTCTACATCGAAAAGTTTGTACAGAATCCACGGCACATTGAAATTCAAATACTGGGAGACCAGCATGGCAACGTGATCCATTTGGGAGAACGGGAATGCTCTCTCCAGCGGCGAAACCAAAAACTCCTTGAAGAGTGCCCCTCCCCTGTGATGACCCCGGAACTCAGAGAGCGTATGGGCGAAGCAGCAGTCAATGCCGGTAAAGCGATAAACTATGAAGGTGCCGGCACCATTGAATTTCTCGTGGATAAGGATCTGAATTTTTACTTTATGGAGATGAATACCCGTATTCAGGTCGAACATCCCGTCACCGAAGAGGTGACAAACTACGACCTGGTTGCAGAACAGATCCGGATAGCGGCCGGTGAAAAGCTGGTACTGAAACCACTGAAAATGCGGGGACACGCCATTGAGTGCCGAATCAATGCCGAAGACCCCGCAAAGAGTTTCCGTCCCTCTGCAGGAACCATACAAGTATTCCATGTACCGGGTGGACATAGTGTTCGGATCGATACTCACGCCTATTCCGGATACAATATTCCTCCCCATTACGACTCCATGATCGCAAAACTCATTGTCAGTGCTCCCACCCGGGAGGAGGCGATCAAACGGATGAAACGCGCGCTGGGAGAATTTATCGTGGAAGGAATACATACGACCATTCCTTATCACCTGCAGCTGATGGATGATGAACGGTTCCTTGCCGGTGATTTTACAACACACTATCTCGAATCTGACTTCACTTTTCAACCCGACGAAACCAATTGAGTAACGCCATGAATGTGCCAAACGAACTGAAATACACCCGAGAACATGAATGGATCCGAAATAACGGGGATGGAACCGGAACCATTGGTATTACAGATTTTGCGCAACAGGAACTTGGGGACATCGTTTTTGTCGAGCTGGAAGAACCCGGCTTTGAATTTCAGCAAAACGACTCATTCGGTACCGTGGAAGCCGTTAAAACAGTTTCTGACCTTTTTGCACCGGTTTCGGGCGAAATACTTGAGATCAATGAACAACTGGAGGACGATCCGGAATCGGTAAACAGAGATCCCTACGGTGATGGCTGGCTCATTCGAGTCAAGTTGACAGCAGAAAGTGAACTGGATCAATTGTTGACAAACGATCAGTACCAAACCATCATCGATTAGCCTTTCTCTTACTTCTTTTCAGATCAGATGAGCATGCATATACACCACAAAGAGTGGATATTAATTCTTGACTTCGGATCCCAGTACACACAACTGATCGCCCGTAGAGTCCGTGAATTAAATGTCTATTGTGAAATCCACCCGTACGATACGGATCCAGAGACTTTCAGGGAGAACCTGCCGGCCGGGATCATCCTCTCGGGTGGCCCGAAAAGCGTATACGATCAGGACGCGCCGATTCTGAATATGTCCATATTCGAGTGGGGCCGGCCGGTTCTGGGTATCTGTTATGGCCTTCAGGCCCTTTCTCACTCAATCCTTCCCGGTAGCGTTAAACGAGCTGAAAAACGAGAGTTCGGACGGGCGAAACTTCGAGTTGACAATGAAAATGGTTTGATGCGCGGACTCTCGGACGGGTCGGTCGTCTGGATGAGCCATGGCGATCACATCATCGACCTTCATGAGTCTTATGAAGTCGTCGCACACACTGACAACGCACCCGTTGCTGCTGTACGACACCGGGAAAAACAGATTTACGGATTGCAATTCCACCCTGAAGTGGTTCACACCAAAGAGGGCCTCAAAATCTTTGAGAACTTCGTCCGGGATATCTGTGCTTGTACAGCAAACTGGACAGCAGCTTCATTTATTGAAACCGAGATCGAGGAGATTCGCCGGAAGGTCGGCAACGACCGGGTTCTCTGTGCCCTTTCCGGCGGTGTCGATTCCACTGTGGTTGCCACACTGATCCATAAAGCGATTGGAGAACAGCTTCTTTGCATATTTGTGGATAACGGCCTTCTCCGTAAAGGTGAGTTTGAACAGGTGCTAAAAACCTATAAAGAGGAGCTGAACCTGCCGGTCAAAGGTGTCGATGCCTCCTCGCTCTTTCTCAAACGGCTGGAGGGTATTGCCGATCCTGAAGAGAAACGAAAAATCATCGGCAATACGTTTGTAGACATTTTTGATGACGAAGTAGACGGGCTTGATGAGTTCACATGGCTGGCACAAGGAACCCTCTATCCCGATGTGATTGAGAGTGTCTCTTTCAAGGGACCGTCTGCAACCATCAAATCTCACCATAATGTGGGGGGCTTGCCGGCAAAGATGAAACTGAAATTGCTGGAACCGGTTCGTGAACTCTTCAAAGACGAAGTGAGAACCGTCGGCCGGGAACTTGGAATCCCGGAGGAGTTTATCGGGCGGCACCCCTTTCCAGGCCCCGGGCTCGGTATTCGCGTAATCGGTCCCGTATCAAAGGAGAGGCTCGATCTGTTGCGGGAAGCAGATGCCATCTTTATCAGGGCTCTGCGTGAAAATAAACTCTATCACAAGGTTTGGCAGGCACTGGTCGTTCTTTTACCTGTACAATCCGTTGGAGTGATGGGGGACGAACGGACCTACGAGTTTACAGCTGCACTTCGTGCGGTGACCAGTGTGGATGGAATGACCGCCGACTGGGCACACCTCCCCTTCGATTTTCTTTCGGATGTTTCCAACAGAATTATCAATGAAGTCCGTGGGATCAATCGTGTGGTTTACGACATCAGCTCCAAGCCACCATCAACCATTGAATGGGAGTAGATAGAATTGTCTGGAACAATTTACACCCGGTTTCCTATATCAAAGTCCGGCGACTTGGTTTCCGAATCCAGTCTCCGGCCCGAATTGTGTAATGAATGAACCCAATTGATCTTCCCGGCTTCCCCTTTTTACGAATGACTTCTGATATGGAATGCTTCAAACGAATCGGACTTTTTTTTACAACTCTTGCGATCCTGCTTCTGACGGTAACCACTCCTGTATTCACCCAGTCATTTGAAGAAGCACTCGATCACTATGAAGCTGAAGAGTTTGAAGAAGCCCTTGAGCTTCTGGAAAAACTTTCCGATAAAGAACGCAACACTCTTTTGAAGGCAAAAAGCTGGCTCGCACTGGGCCAATACCTGCAAGCCGATTCCATCCTTCGCTCTCTGCTTAACGATACCAGCAGGGAGATTTCGTCTGAAGCTCGCTATACACTATCTCTCGTACTGTTACGAACAGGAAACATTACGGATGCAGTAGAAATGATTTACCCTGTACAGGCTTCGGAGATCCGAACAGGAATCGGAACAGATGCCCGCTCACTTTACCGGGAACTGCTGGCTTTTCTGACGGACCGCCAGCGACAGGAAATTTTCTGGAACAGTAATTCGACCGTATTGAGGTTGGACCTCATCCGTTCTGCTGCATCCTCCGGCTCTCCGGAATCTGCAGCTGCTATGCTGGATCTAATGACCAACTCCGGACTACTTGACGGAAACGAAGACGAGGAATATACAGAGCAAATTGATGAGCTCCGACAGCAAGTACAGAATTCTCAACTTCATCCACCAGGCTATCCGGTTCCCGACGGCATGGCCTATCATATCGGTGTCGCTCTGCCAGCCGGGGAGCCGGATAATAACGGAGTCTCTGTTTCCCGAAATCTCTACTCCGGTCTTCTAATTGCCGCCGAAGAGTTTAATGCAAGACACACAGATCGAAAGCTGTTTCTTCGGTTTTCCAATACATACGCCGATCCGGATTCTACACGGAAAGCGATTCATCGGCTGATCTGGCAGGAACAGGCCGACTTGCTGATCGGGCCTCTGTTTTCTGAAAGTGCCGAACAAGCATCTCTGGCCGCAGAGAGATACGAAGTTCCTTTTTTAACTCCGTTAGCGAACTCCGAAGAGATCAACGAGGGAAATCACTATCTGTTTCAACTCAACCCCACCTTTGATGTTCACGGCCGGCAGATGGCCCGATTTGCAGTTAACGATCTTGGGCTGGATACCCTGGCGGTCATGACACAATCCAACTCGATCGGCCGATCATCCGCCATAGCATTTCGAATAGAGGCCGAACAACTCGGAGCACATGTCGCTTATTATATCGAAGACGATTTTTCACAAAATGCATACGATCTTTCCGAATATACGGAACGGTTCAATCCAGACCCCGAGGTAGTCGATTCCCTCTCCCTGAAACGAGTGGATGGAATTTACGCTCCGTTTACCGGGCAGGAAGCAGAAACGCTGGCCAATCAGTTGATGACCGATCTGGAATGGATGGAGAGTCAGGCAGTCGTCCTGGGATCCGAAGAGTGGTCGGCCATTCGCCTGACCGATGAACAGCAACGCCGCTTCCCGATCTACCATACACAAAGTACACTCGAAACCGATAACCCTGAACAGTCTGCACAGTTTCAGGAAGAGTATATGAATCGTTTTGGGCAGGAACCGGATCGTTTCTCCAGGATTGGATACGATACAGGTCAATTTCTCTCACAGGCGCTGGAAACCGCCGGTAACCCTCGTATTCTGAATCGTGTTTTCCGACAGATGGCCCCCTATCAGGGACTTCTCCTTCATATCCATTTTGATGGAAACCAGATTAATCAGAGTGTTCAGGTTGTCCCGACAAATGAACGGGCAACAAGACAATCAGGTCAATTCCCTGACTCACGTTGATCCCGGATTCGGTACTGCTCCCTGATCCACTCACGCCATCGGTTGCTGGCCGCTCTGTGCTCGTTAAATGTCCGGCTGAATACGTGACCTCCGCCAGGACTTGCAACCATGTAAAGATAGTCATGTTCTTCCGGAAACAGTGCAGCTCTCAATGACACATAGTCCGGATTGGTAATGGGCCCGGGTGGCAAACCTCGAATTCTGTAGGTATTGTAGGGGTGGTCTGTCTCATAATCTTCATATAACAGACGGCGGTGCTCACCGATTGCATAAATCACCGTGGGATCTGCCTGCAAGCGCATATTCCGATCCAGTCGATTCCGGTACAATCCGCCTATTCGTGCTTTCTCCTCCTGGTTGGCAGCCTCCCATTCGATAATGGAAGCCAGTATCACCAGCTGATTCAGATCGAGTGAACTCTCCTCTATTTCCTCGGCATAACGCTCTTCAAAACGACGGACAAATTCATTATAAATTCTTTTAATGACGTTTCCCGGAGCTGTTGTCCAATAAAAATTATAGGTATCCGGAATCATTCTTGAGAATAGCTCCTCACTACTCATGTCAAACTCAGCGAGAAGTTCGCTCTCATGCGAAAAGAGTACTGCAAAATCCAGTGAATCGGCCTTCATCTGACGAGAAAGAGTAGCTGCAAGACGACCGACTGTCGCTCCGGACGGGATCGTGACAGAAGCATGATCCTGCAGGCCGAGTGATAGCCGGGACAAAAGGCCTTCATAGGAATATTCACCATCCAGTTCATACCGGCCAATACTGAAATTTCGCCAGCCAAGAAGCCCGGATATCCACCGAATCTCTTCCCGATCCAGTTCGACATCCAGGTCTTCAAGCAGATCCACGACCTCTTCAAGGCTGGACTGTTCTTGTATATACAGCACAACCGGCTCTTGTGTCTTCAATGCGGAAGAGTTGGATATACGGCTCTCACGCGAGATATAGACGGGTAGGAACAGGATGATAAATACCAGAACCTGGGGCATATACCCTCGGTTTATCAACGTATCAGAATCTCCCATCAGATTGTGTTGAATTCGCCGGCAGTCGTCAGGAATCTATAACTCAGCATAAAATGTTCACTAACTGCCTTTTCCTTGCCTAAATATACAAGGAAATAAATCGCACTTCCTGTACGAATTTAGTGGAAAATTACTTCCTGATATGATAGTTTGCGAAACTATAAAAAAAGATCACTCTACAGACATCTCCAATCACGTATTCCAATGGATCTCAAAAAAACCCCGATATTTACTGCATTACTGATTTTGTATGCCCTCCCTGCTCATCTTTTTGGACAGGATGCAGAACAAGAACCGTTACAAGGCGTTCTGGAACCTGTTGAAGTAGAAGCCACTCATTCTTCAATCACCATTGACCGTGCTTCCATGTCCGTTACAACATCCTACCGTTCCATGGAGGAGATCGTCGCAAGGCCGGCCGCAACGCTGAACGAACTTACCTTTACACTGCCGGGTGTATGGATCAGCAACCGCGGTAATCAGGCTCTCGGCGAACGGATGACAATTCGGGGTATGGGCTGGCGTTCCCAGTTTGGTGTTCGTGGTGTTCAGATCATTCTTGACGATATTCCACTTACAGTGGCTGATGGCCAGTCTGTACTGAATATGGTAGACCCTGCAATGGTACAATCTATCGAACTACTGCGAGGGCCCTCCGCGACATTCTGGGGCAACAGCAGTGGTGGTGTCCTCTATATGAGAACCCGCCCACCGGCCGATTCACCCAATTTCATGTTCAGAGGCTACGGAGGTTCATATAACACCATGAAATATGAAGGGCGCTGGCACGATCAGATCAATGGAATCCGGTTGAATGGGTATGGCTCCTACTACAAAAGTGACGGTTACCGTGATTACAGCGCCTCCCGACTGATCCGATCGGGAATCTCGGCAGGATTTGAGCCCTGGCGTAATGGCTCTCTCACGACTCAGATTGCCTATAGTGGAATGCCTTTTGCAGAACATCCCGGATCGCTGAATAAAACCGATGCAGAAAACAGCCCCTCAATGGCCTGGCCTTTTAATGTGAATACCCGTTCCGGGAAAGAGTTTCATCAGCTTATGGGATCTAGCGCATACATTCACGATTTCGACAGCGGTATCCTGAATTTCTCCGGGCACGGGGTTTGGCGGGATCTCAGGAATCCGCTACCCGGCCCCTATATAACCGTCGACCGGCTGGCCGGAGGAACCCGGGCCAGCTACTCGCTGAAGAATATCCCGTTCGACCTTCAGTTCGGCGGCGAACTCCGATGGCAACGAGACGAACGGGGACAGACTAATAATGACGGTGGAGAACCGGGGAGCAACCGGATTATCAGCCAGCTGGACAGAGTGGGAAGTCAAGCCCTCTTTATTCAGACAGCCTTCGATGTCGGATCGTTTACATTGACAGGAGGCCTTAGAGGAGATCGTATGGCCTTTCAGTCGGACTCCATCGATGTTAATACCGGTGACATCATCCCCTATCCGGACGAAGAACGAATCTTTACTACCCTGAACCCGAGTGCGGGAATTACCTACCACCTTCAGGATGCACGACTCTATACAAACATCAGCACCTCCTTTGAGTCTCCAACAACCACAGAGTTCAAAAACCGACTCGGTGGAGATGGATCCATTCAGCCCGGGTTCAACCCAAATCTTGATCCTGAGCGGACACTGGGAGTTGAAGCCGGATTGCGAGGTGTTCAGCACGGCCTGAACCTGGAATATGATCTGGCTGTCTATGGACAGTTTGTTTCCGATCAGATTATTCAAGAAACAGAAATCGACGGTCAGGCAATTTTTGCCAATGGAGGGGATGCAGAACATTATGGCCTCGAAGTACACTTGCGAATGCAGCCCTCCCGGTCACTTACACTCGAATTGATGTACAGCTGGGTGGATGCCCGCTTTTCCGGTGGAGAGTTTGAATCGGATGTCAAGGGCAACCGGCTTCCCGGAGTCGCCCCCCACCGAATCGGTTCAATCCTTGGCCTTACGCTGGGCAATCACCGTCTGAGCAGTGACATCGAGTGGGTCTCTTCCTACTACGCCGATAGCGAAAATACTGCGAAAAACGACGCATATACGCTGATAAATGGCAGATGGCTCTACAATGGTATCGGTTCCGATGAGTGGGCGCTGCAACCATTCGTCTCTGTAAACAACATTTTTGACACCCGGTACAACACCTCTGTTGCGATCAACAATGGCTTTGGACGCTTCTTTGAACCAGGAGCAGGACGCAATGTACAGATGGGCATCAGTCTTCAGTTTTAACAATCGATTCGATACGAGCCAGAATCACACCTGCCATCGAATCGTCTGAAACAGGTACATTTAAAGCGATTTAACCCCGCTATTTTAAAAAGATTGCTTAAATAGATTCTACCAGCTATTTTCAGCCAATCATACCGTCTGATTGTATCCAATCGCGGGATGGGCAGTGGTGACTAAATGTGAATTAAAGTTGATATGTTATGAGTGAAGAGCGAGAAGTAGGCACCGTGAAGTGGTTCCACAATGGAAAAGGATATGGATTTATCACCCGCGAAGGTGGTGAAGATGTCTTTGTTCACTATTCTGAAATTCAGTCCGACGGATTCAAGAAATTGATTGAAGGACAAAAAGTGGAGTTCACCGTAGCAGAAGGAGACAAGGGCCTTCACGCTACTGAAGTAATCGCCTTGCAATAGGAGCGTGCTTGCTGCGCTCGGAAAAGCACCGTCCTGGACGGTGCTTTTTTGTTTCCCCCTGCTTTGATCAAAGCCGGAACCTTCAACAGGGTCAGCTTGTTGACAGGGATACACAACATCGAAAGCAACAACCGACTGTCTCATAAACTGCTCATTCGAATTGTTATGTCTGACAAAAAGCAGCATCCCCTTCCAAAAACAGAAGAGGAGTGGAAAGAGAAACTGACTCCCGAACAATACCGGGTCCTCCGGAAAAAGGGAACGGAACCCCCGTTCAAGAATCAATATAACAGCAACTATGCAGACGGAATCTATGTCTGTGCCGGGTGCGGAACCCCACTGTTCGATTCCAGGACAAAATTCGATTCAGGTACAGGCTGGCCCAGTTTTCACAGTCCGATTGACGAAAAAGCGGTCACCGAACAACAGGACCACTCCCTTCCCGTCACTCGTACAGAAATCCTTTGCAGCCGCTGCCATTCTCATCTTGGACACGTTTTTGAAGACGGACCTGATCCGACCGGGCTTCGCTATTGTATGAACTCGACCTCCCTGAAACGAACGGAACGGGATGAACCTGTCTGAAAGCGGACTATTTCTATTGTGCATTCAGGTGCTCTTTAGGTATCTTTTTCAATCTTTCAGAAATGCACACCTGAAGTCTGCATGAAATTATCTATGATTTTCTCGGAGCACCGTACGCGGAATATCTTTTTCGCCTTCGTCTCGTTTATTTCCGCATTTATCGTCTACAGCCTGACAGTTGCCCCTACCATCAGTTTCTGGGATCCGGCGGAGTATGTAGCCATCTCTCATACTCTTCAGGTAGCTCACCCACCGGGTTCTCCGTTTTTTGCCATCTGGGGTCGACTTGTCTCCATGTTTATGCCTCCGGAGCATGTAGCCCTGAGTATCAACATGATCAGCGTCACTCTCTCCTCCTGCACCATCATGCTGCTCTATCTGATCATCGTCCGACTTCTCGAAGAGTGGAAAGGGACCGTGAATCAGCTGGATCGCCTGGACCAGATCGGAGTCTACGGCGGCGGCCTGTTTGGAGCCATAACATTCACATTTACACACACACACTGGTTCAACGCGGTTGAGGCCGAAATGTATGCCTCCTCCATGTTTTTTACAGCGCTCGTAGTATGGATGGCGATGCGCTGGTCTGCCAACCATGATGAAGTTCATTCAGAAAGATGGCTGGTCCTGATTGCCTACATCTTCGGACTGGGTATCGGCGTCCATCTGCTCAATCTGCTGGCGCTCTTTTTCGTTGCCCTGATTATTTATTATAAAAAACGAAGCAACCTGACACTTCTCTCGTTTGTCGCCATGGGTGCCGTCGCATCCCTGCTCTTTCTGCTGATCTATCCGTTCACGATTATTCACTTACCCTCCCTGGCGACTGAAATCGAGCGTATGACCTACGGGCTGGTCGGCCCTGTTTTCTATCTGATTCTTGTGATACTTGCGATCATCGGCGGAATCTGGTACACCCACTCGAGGAGTATGAGACTGTCAAATATCGCAATGGTCGGATATGCCGTAATTATTATCGGATATTCCACGTATGCTCTTGTACTAATCCGGTCCATAGCAGCCCCCCCCATTGATGAAAACGACCCATCAACAATCGAATCTTTTGTCAGCTATCTGAACAGGGATCAGTATGGCACCACCCCTCTTCTGTCCGGTTATACCTACGACAATGAGGCCAACCGAATCAGCCGGGACCGCGAGGTCTTCTTCCCGCGACGCCACTCGCCACAACCAAACCACCTGGAGTATTACTCCCGTTTTGAAAGTGACTGGGATTTTTTCTGGCGCTACCAGGTAAATCACATGTACCTCAGGTACTTCAACTGGAATTTTATTGGAAGAGAATCCGATATACAGGACTCCGCCTGGTACTCCGGATTTAAAGAGACTCCCTACAGTGGGAACCCGGCAAACTCCGGATATTTTTTCCTTCCTCTGCTCTTCGGTTTCCTCGGCATGTTATACCATTTTCGGAACGACTGGAAAAGAGCATCTGCAGTTCTCGCACTCTTTCTTATGACCGGGCTGGCCATTATCGTCTATCTGAACCAGACCCCCTACGAACCAAGAGAGCGAGACTATGCCTATGTCGGATCCTTTTTCGCCTTCAGTATCTGGATCGGAATGGGATTTACAGCTCTGACAGAGCTAACCAGAACATTAAAGGAGAACCAAATTGCCGCTGCCGGAGGCCTGACAGCTCTCTCATTTCTGGCCGTACCCGTCTGGATGGCAAAAGAGAACTGGCCCAGTCACGACCGCAGCCACAACTATGTAGCAAGAGACTACGCCTACAACCTGCTGAACTCCGTCGAAGAAAACGCCATCCTGTTTACCAACGGGGACAACGACACCTTTCCCCTGTGGTACCTTCAGGAGGTAGAAGGTATCCGAACCGATGTCCGGGTCGTAAACCTGAGTCTCCTCAATACGGAGTGGTATATCCGTCAGCTGCGTGACCGGCAGACACATGAGTCCCTGCCGCTACCCATCCGGATGAATGATGAACAACTAAGCGAAACGACTTCTTCACTGACACTCCACAAACCCCGTGAGTATGTGATTCCCGTGAACAAAGGGTTGCTGAGTGCATTCTTTGAGGAGGGAGTGGACCCGACCTCGATCGACTCCATTACGGTCGATGAAGTTTCGCTCAATCAGGCGAAGATGGCCACCCCCTACTCTCTCCCTGTGGATTCCCTGGACAACACTATGCGTTGGTACGTCGAGGGGCGCTTTGCCGGCCAGGACAATCAGGGAAATCCACGGTACTATCTGCAGGTTCAGGACCTGATGGTTATCGAGCTGATCCGGAACAATCTCTGGCTGCGGCCCATCTATTTTGCCAATACAGTTGCAAGAGACGGGCAGTTGAACCTCCAACCGTGGTTTCAATATGAAGGCAAAGCTTTTCGTCTGGTTCCCAAACGACGAGAAGATGTAGGATCCTTCGGATATCTGGATCCCGAAGTTCATACAGACCGGCTATCTTCGTTCCGGTTCGAAGACTGGAACCATCCAGAAGTCTATTTTGATGAGAATGTCCGTAGAATGATGACGAACTATCGTTATGCGTTCACACAACTGACAGATCGTTTAATACAGAACGGGCAGCTGGAATATGCAGCTGAGTGGCTGCGCAAGGGAGAGGATGCCATTCCTTTCCGATCCTATGAATCTGAGTGGACCCTGCCTAGCCTTTATGCCTATCGATACGCACGCGTTGGAGAACATGACCGCGCGGAATCCCTTGCTGATTTCAGTCAGGAACAGATTTTTCACTGGATGGAATGGGATCTCAGTCAACTGGAGGAGATGGAAAGAGAGCTGGATAAACTGGAAGCCGATGCAGAAGCAGCTCGCTCCGAGGCCAATGCGGCAAGATACCGACGTTTGACAAATCGTATGGACCAGACCGAAGAACGTATTGACAATACACTGAATGATCTCTCTTTTTCAGTAAGTCAACTTACTATTCTGCAGGGTGCCTACTACATATCAGGTCAGGATGACAAAGCGGAGCAACTTGCTATAGAGGTAAATTTGCTGACAGAGGGACGAATTCCGATCCCCTCTTCCCGGGAAGAAAACCGTCAACAGATTGAACGATATAACCTTGGAATCTGAGACTGTACTTGAGATTTACAACATGACGGACATTCCACTTACCGTCCCGGGCAACCGGTTTTCTGACGCACTAAAACGGATTGAATCGGAAGAAGATGTCTGTTTTTCTATGGTTGAGCTGGTTTTTGTGAACGAATCGGAGATTGTGCAGATCAATCGGAAACACCTGTCTCACGACTATGTAACCGATATCATCACCTTCCCCTATGATGAGAACCCCTCCCGGGAAGAGCTGGAAGGGACCATGTACTGCTGTCTTCCCCGAATATTGCAGCAGTCGTCCAAACTGAAAACAGCCCCTGATGAAGAGATTTTGCGCGTTTGTATTCACGGTCTTCTGCACCTCTGCGGATACAACGACCAATCTGTAGAGGAACAGAAAAAAATGAGAAAGCTTGAAGATCTCTATCTTTCGGAAGCCTGAATAATTTCGTCCGATTCTGCTGTCCGACGGCAAAATTAACTTCCCTACTCTGTCGAAACCGGCAAAAGTGCTGAGCCGGAATTAATCACACTTAATTTTTTTAAAAAAAAGCGATTTATTGTATTATCGGCAATACTGGTTCCATCTTGAAGTTTTGCGATTTGGGGCTGGCCAAATTTATCACCAACTAACCGACTCTTTATGCGCATCCAAACGATCACGTTTCCAAGTTTGATACAAAGCCAGGGGCCGGAGCTGACGAACGTTGCAAGAGATCAGTTAACGGGCTTGAAAATACGTGAAGGAGATCAGGATTACATTATTGGTGACCTGGCACTTTCAGAGGGACGAAACCCACACAAGGCAATCAACAGTTCTGTCGAAGAGCTGGACTACCGCCTTCTTTCCAAAGCAGCACTTCTGACGGCCAGTAACCACATCAAGGAACCGATGGTGATTACAACCGGTTTCCCCTATTCTTCTGTAAATCTGAACAAGGAGCCGGCAATCCAGTACCTGAATGGAATTGAGTCCGTTACCTACGACTCTCGTCCGTTTGGCGGCAACGATCACATTGTACAACCCATATCGGTCAATCGCGTTGAGGTGATCCCCGAATTGATTGGCGGGATTATTGCCATGAGACGTGGTGAAGAGAAGCGGTCCGGAAACTTTTTTCTGGTCAGCCTTGGGTACGGAACCGTGGAAATCGGCCTGAGTACAGACAAGGGAATCGTCCAAAGAACCGAAGGAACTGCAAGTGGACTGAGGTATGCCGTCGACTGGGCAATGAAAAGCCTAATGAAAGATTATTACATCGGGCTTCGTACAGAACAGCAGTTCGATGTTGCATTTCAGGCAGGAAATATTATTCTGAACCGAAAACGAATCGATCTTTCCGAGATTCGCAAACAAGCCTTGCGAAACTACTACGAGGATGTCATCTCTCCCCTGATGAGAAACACCTGGATCGACGATGACTTCAACCGGGCCAATACAATTATTCTGATTGGTGGCGGAGCCATGTACCCTGAGCTGGTAGAGGCTTTCCGCAGAGAGTTTGAAGACTTCGCAAATATCGAAGTTGCCAACGATCCTCATACTGTTACAAGCCGGGGGTACTGCATACGATCTTCTGATATTAGTGGTTCAAGTGCCTCAGCTGTCGGTATCGACATCGGAAATGCCAATACTGCAATCAGCCTGTTTGAAGAGAACAGCAGCGGCAACACTCCACTCCACTAAACGATCGGTTCACTGTAGTACCCGGGTATAAATGAGTGAAGATTTACGATTTGTAAGTTTGCTGTGCAAAGATTCCGTATTAACCGGAGAGGTTCTCTTTGTACCATCTCACCTGAAAATAGGCGGGACTGTTCACCAGCATATCGAGTGCCAGGGAAAATTGGTCATTGGTCCGTCAGGTACCGTGAGAGGCAATATCAAGACCGATGAACTGGTCGTGGAAGGAGATTTTCAGGGCTTAATCTGGGCGGGCGGCACCGTCTTCATCACCAATTCTGCAACGGTTATCGGATATATCAGTGCAGAAAAACTTAAAATTGAGGAGGGTGCCTACTGTCAGTTCGATGCCTGCGTCGACTCAGAAGCGGATAAGCGTTTGAGCCAGGCGAATCTGAACCTCCCCTCTGAGTCGGTACAGAAAGTTGCCGACATGCGCGATACTGACTCCTCTCCTTCAGATCCGGAAGACGAAGATCCTGCTTCGACAGAAGACGACGCTCCGGCAGCCGATTCGGACGATTCAAAACACTCTACTACAAAAACTGACGAATCCTATTTCCCGGACGAAGAGGAAGAGAAGAAAATGATTGATCGATTCTGGTAGTGGTACAACTATTTTCTGTTTCTGTTTCTTCCATCTAACGTATTCTGACCGTCTATGAGATCCAAAATCGGGCTTTTTCTGGGTCCTGTTCTGTTTTTTGCCATTCTGCTGATTCCAGGACAAGAAAGCCTGACACCGGATGCACAAGCTGTCGCAGCCGTTGCCATCCTGATGGCGACCTGGTGGATTACCGAGTCTATCCCTATGGCTGCAGTGGCGCTGCTTCCGATTGCCCTGTTCCCGATTTTGGGAATCATGCCAACCCCGGAAGTCACCGAACAGTATGGGAATCATATTATCTACCTGTTTATGGGGGGGTTTTTGATTGCCGTTACGATGGAGCGCTGGGAACTTCATCGAAGAATTGCACTGACCATCATTGAATGGATTGGAAGTACCCCCTCCAGAATTGTTCTCGGTTTTATGATCGCATCTGCTTTTCTCTCCATGTGGGTTAGCAATACGGCAACCGCCATGATGATGGTACCCATTGGTCTTGCCGTTATTCGTCAGACAAAAGAGCTCTTTGAAGACCATCTCGTGACAAATGAAAGCGAGAGCAGTACAGTGCAATTCAATTTTGCACTTGCTCTCATGCTTGGTATTGCCTACGCCTGTTCTATTGGCGGAACAGGAACCATTATTGGAACTCCACCCAATACGATCCTGGTGGGAGTTGTTGATACAATGTTTGGCCAGAGCATCAATTTTGGAGGATGGATGCTGTTTGCCGTTCCACTTGTCGTTGTTATGCTGTTTCTCTGCTGGACCTATTTGGTCTATATCGCCTTTCCTCCAGGAGTGGATACACTCCCCGGTGCAGACGAAATCGTTCAGAACGAATTAAACAAACTTGGACGAATTACCAAAGAGGAGCAACGTGTAATGGTCATCTTTGGCCTGACAGCCATTGCCTGGATTCTGAACGGATTTGTCCATATCGAAGCCCTTGAATATATCAACGACTCCAGCATCGCAATCACAGCTGCACTTCTTCTTTTTTTAACTCCTTCCGACTTTCAAAAGGGTATCTATCTCCTGGACTGGGAGACAGCTTCAAAAATTCCCTGGGGAATTATTGTGCTGTTTGGGGGGGGCTTGGCACTTGCACATGGTTTCACGACTAGCGGACTGGCAGTCTGGATTGCAGAGTCCATGCTCATCCTGGATGGAGCACATATCTTCACGCTTCTGCTGGCTGTAACCGGCCTGACTATCATTCTCACAGAGGTAACATCCAATACCGCTACATCGACCATGCTTATGCCCATCCTTGCAAGTCTTGCCGCAGCCATGGCTCTTCATCCATACGCACTCATGGTTGCAGCTGCAATTGCGGCCTCTTTCGCATTCATGCTCCCGGTTGCAACTCCTCCGAATGCTGTTGTGTTTGGAAGTAATATGCTCACCATTCCTCAGATGGCACGTGCTGGCATCTGGTTGAACCTGATGGGAATACTGGTAATCTCCCTGTTTGTCTATCTGCTTCTACCACTAATCTGGGGAATAGAACTTCAGACACTTCCGGTATGGGCAAAATAGGCAGCGGAGAATCAATCCTTAACATCAATAAAAAAGGCTGTCCGGATCTATCCAGACAGCCTTTTTCCCTTTATTACGTTTTCTCCTGACGAATCAGGAACAACCTGTGGTAGAACCACAGGTTATGCACTTGAGACAGGTACCGTTACGAATCATCGTCATGCTTCCGCACTCCGTACAGGAATCACCTGTATAACCAAGTTGTTTGGCCATATCGTAATCGCTTTGCGCACTATCACTGTCCGATTCCTGTTCATGAACCTCTGTAGCCGCCCCGGTCTTCTCTGTGACCGTTTGTCTCTTCTGAGTATTTTTGGCAACTTCGTCTGCCAACTCCTGCTCCTCAGATGGCCTCAATTTCCGTGTTATAATCTCTTCCGGAGGAACATGTGCCAGATCGTCCCGCTCCAGGTAGGTAACAGCCAGTTCACGGAAGATATAGTCGATTACAGATGTACTCATCTTCACATGTGGACTTCCGGATACCATTCCGCTGGGTTCAAACTTGGTAAAGACAAACGCATCCACAAACTCTTCAAGTGGGACACCATGCTGTAACCCGAGTGAAATCGAAATAGCAAAACAGTTCATCAAACTTCGGAAGGCTGCACCCTCACGATGCATGTCGATAAAGATCTCACCGAGCTGGCCATTCTCATACTCGCCCGTACGTAAATACATACTTTGGCCACCAATCTTCACTTTCTGTGTGTATCCGGTACGGCGGTACGGCAATTTCTGGCGTCGGGCTACATATTTGTGAATGATCTTCTCCGCTGTCTGAACCACTTGTTCCTGCTGTGACCGGGTCTCCTGATCCATCGGCTCATCCTCTTCCAGCTCCTCAAATAAATCACTCATGGAGTTCAACGGCTGGCTCAGTTTGGAGCCATCCCGATAGAGCGCGTTGGCTTTCAGCATCAATTTCCAGGAGAGCATGTATGCTTCCTTGATGTCCTCCACCGTGGCTTCGTTCGGCAAGTTGATCGTCTTCGATATGGCACCTGAAATAAACGGTTGTGCGGCCGCCATCATTCGAATATGCCCCTCCGCAGAGATAAAACGGGTGCCTGTCCGCCCACACTTGTTGGCACAATCGAATACAGGCAGATGCTCCTCTTTCAGTTTCGGTGCGCCTTCAACAGTCATGGTGCCACAGACATAGTCATTGGCTTCCTGAATCTGCTCCCGTGTAAACCCGAGATATCGGAGCATGTCGAACTGATAATTGGCCAGATGCTCATCTTTCATCCCAAGAACATCCCGACAGAAATCTTCTCCAAGAGTCCACTGATTAAAGGCAAACTTGATATCAAAACTGCCTGGCAGCGCCTCTTCAATAGCGGCAAGTTTCTCCTCGGTAAATCCAAGCTCCATCAACTTTTCAGGATAGATGTGCGGGCACCCATCCAGTGTTCCCGATCCCTTGGCGTACAGAATAATGTCATCGATCTCCTTCTGACTGTATCCAAGATTTTTCAGTGCTTTTGGAACACTCTGGTTGATGATCTTAAAGTACCCTCCACCGGCAAGCTTCTTGAATTTGACCAGTGCAAAGTCTGGCTCGATGCCGGTTGTATCGCAATCCATCACCAGGCCGATCGTCCCGGTCGGAGCAATGACCGTCACCTGGGCATTTCGATACCCGTGCTCCTCTCCCATCTCGACCGCCCGGTCGGAATCCTCCCTGGCTGCCCGAAGCAGATAGTCCGGACAGTATGCGGGATTGATGCCCACTGGCTTAATGGTAAGACCTTCATACTCATCGTGGTCCGCATTGTATGCCGCACGCCTGTGGTTGCGAAGAACCCGCAACATATGCTCCTTGTTCTTTTCATACTCGTGGAATGAGCCCAATTGACCAGCCATCTCCGCACTCGTTGCATACGACGACATGTGAATCATTGATGTAAGAGCTCCGGCAATGGCAAAGCCTTCCGAACTGTTATAAGGAACCCCCTGTACCATCAACGCAGTTCCGATATTGGCATAACCGAGCCCCAGCGTACGATATAGATAGGAGAGTTCGGCAATCTCCTTGGATGGAAACTGTGCCATCAATACTGAAATTTCGAGCACGACCGTCCACAGCCGGGATGCGTACCGAATCGAATCCACATCAAACTCCTTGCAGGAATCGTCTGTGAAAAACTTCATCAAATTCAAAGAGGCCAGATTGCAGGCTGTATTATCAAGAAACATGTATTCGGAACAGGGATTACTCGCCTTGATCTCTCCCCCCTCCGGACAAGTATGCCATTCATTAATCGTATCGTGATACTGAGTTCCCGGATCGGCACAAGACCAGGCAGCATAACCGATTTGATCCCAAAGCTCTCTGGCTCCGATCTGTTTCATCGGCTCGGGCTCACGGCCCTCATCCGATGCTTTTCGACGCTCGATCCGGCCATAGAGATTCCACTCACTGTCGTCGATCACTGCCCGCATAAATGAGTTGGGAACCCGCACAGAGTTGTTGGAATTCTGGCCGCTTACCGTCATGTAGGCCTCCGAATTCCAGTCGGTATCATAGACATCAAACTCGACATCTGAAAAACCCTGGGCTGCAAGCTGTATGACCCTTTCAATATAATTCAGAGGCACCTGATCCCGTTTCGCTTCACGGATTGCATCCCCCAGCTTCCGGTTTCGCAAAGGATCCCGACTGACCGCACCGTTGAGAGTACGTCCGTCCTCCTCTACCGGCTCGTGACAGAGCCGGATAATCTTCTTCAGGTGCTTCTGCGTCAACTTTGAGCCGGTTACAATAGCAGCTACTTTCTGCTCTTCCCGAACCTTCCAGTTCACATACTCTTCAATATCGGGATGGTCCAGATCCAGAGTTACCATTTTTGCTGCTCTGCGTGTAGTTCCTCCGGACTTGATGGCTCCGGCCGCACGATCACCGATCTTCAGAAAACTCATCAGTCCGGAAGATTTCCCACCACCACTGAGCTTTTCTCCCGCTCCCCGCAGGGCAGAAAAGTTGGATCCGGTACCCGATCCATACTTGAACAGACGGGCTTCCCGAACCCAAAGGTCCATAATCCCCCCTTCATTCACCAGATCGTCTCCCACACTCTGGATAAAACAGGCATGAGGCTGTGGATGGGCATATGCATCCTTCGAGCGACGGACCTTGCCGGTATCGGGTTCTACATAGTAGTGTCCCTGAGCAGGCCCGTTAATTCCATAAGCCCAGTAGAGGCCCGTATTAAACCACTGCGGGCTGTTAGGAGCAGCCATCTGCATGGCCAGCATGTAACAGAGTTCATCATAAAAGACCTTCGCATCCTCCTCCGAATCGAAATAGTCATGTTTCCAACCCCAGTAGGTCCAGCAACCAGCCAGTCGATGGAATACCTGGCGACTGTCAATTTCATGAGAGTAACGCTTCTCCTCATCCAGATCCTCAAGCTTCTTCTCATCCGCCACGCAACGTTGGAGCCATCCCGGAACTCCCTTTTCGGGTACCCGTCTCAGATGAACAGGTACTCCGGCCTTTCGAAAGTACTTCTGGGCGATAATATCAGTCGCCACCTGAGACCACGATTCCGGAACAATCACATCTTCCATATTGAAGACGACTGATCCGTCCGGATTTTTGATCTCGGACTTTCGCGGTTCAAACCGAATCTCGCCAAACGGCGAATCCCACTCCTTTTTTGTATATAAACGGGTAAATTCCATAGCAGCCACAAATTCTTTAGATTTAGAAAACGATTCCTCTGTACAATTCAGTACAGCTACTGTTTTTTTGCTTCCGATATCAGCTCCGATCACGTCAATAACGATAACATATGCTGCCCGGGCGGGACGGAAACTGTCGGTATGTTCTTCTCTGATTCTGAATTCAATATATCCGGGAAGCCCTGCCCTATCAAGAAAAAACTCCGCTTTTTTTCCACAATATCAGACAGTTATCCACATTGGTATTACCGACACAGAGAAGAGGAAGGGATAAACCTGAACGTTAAAAGTAATATTATACTATTAAATTAAATCCGGTTGATATAAAATGAAAATACGAGAGACAGAATAAAGGCATAAACAATTAATTAAGGGTCAAGACAACTTAAGGGAATTTAAAATTCTGTAAGTTGTTTCATGACAGTTA
>JBBDRX010000095.1:0-21666 GCA_040905245.1 Balneolaceae bacterium
GGGGAAGACCAGGCTCGCCAGTCTGCTTGTTTCACTTTCATTGGTGGCAACCAATGTGAGATAGCTGTCCGAAAGATCCTTTTCGGAAAGTACACCACGGTCAATCAAATGATCATTCAACAGCAAAATCATTTTGTATGAACCGTTTGCAAGCTCCTTGCGGAGGGAGTCTGTCTCTGATGCTCGAAAACCGAGTAGCTGAACCCCATGTGTGTTGGGAGCCTGATCATCGGTAATCAAAAATCCGTCCCCGGTTCCTTTTTCGATATGCGGAACGAAGAGAGGGGAATCAATCCCCAGAAGCGTTGTCAGTTTTGACAGAAGATAGTTCTCTTCCAGAGAGGCATGAGGGCTTCCGATAGCGAGGATCTCTTCGGGTTTCACCGCTTCAATCTGTTCTGCAAACGTTGCAAAGGCGTTGTTCCAGGATGTCTTTACTTGTTCCTTCCGACCCAGCTGAATGGATGGACGGGAGAGTCGGTTTTCATTGAAAAGTTTGTATGTTTCTCGCCCAGCATCCGGCATCCAGTGATCATTCACATGTGGGTTTTCACGTGGGGTGATTCGAAGAATCAGATTGTCACGCGTCCAGAGATCCACATTACAACCCTTGCCGTTGGTAATGTCAATACTGGGGGTTTGGCTCATCTCCCACACTCTTGCCCTGAAACGAAAATCTGCAGAGGTTAATGCTCCAACCGGGCATATATCAACTGTATTGAGTGAGTAGGGGTCATCGAATGTTGTTCCCGGGGCTGTGGTCGGGTAGTTTTTGTCTCCCCGCTGGGTGATGGTCAGCTGGTCTGTCTTGCTGATCTCTTCAGTAAAACGAGTGCAGCGGGTACAATTGATGCAGCGTTCGGCATCCAGGATAACGCGGGGGCCGAGTTTTACCCGTTTTGGTTTATGAACTTTTTTGACTTCAAATCGGCTCCCTTCCGGCCCGAACTTGTAGGTCTGTATCTGCAGAGGACATTCACCTGCCTGGTCACAAATTGGACAGTCCAGGGGGTGGTTAATCAGGATCATCTCCAGATTGTCCTTTTGGGCTCGTTCAACCAGCTCGTCACTCTCCTGGGTCTTTACGACCATTCCGTCCGTGACGCCCATGCTGCAGGCGGTCTGAAGTTTGGGAAACCACCGGATGACCCGTTCTCCATCTTCGTCCAGTTCGTACTCACCCGTCTCCCGGTCCTGGACCGGCTGTCCAACCTTGACCATGCACTGTCTGCAGTTGGCCGGAATAGACATGGAAGGGTGATAACAGAAAAAAGGAACCTCAAGTCCCTGATCCAGAATAAACTGAAGCAGCTTGGGCTCTCCTTCAAATTCGTAACGTTTTCCGTCGATGAATAACTCAGGCATGAGTAGCGTTGGTTAAATATCTCGTTTATCAGACGGCCACCTGGGCTGTCTTTTTACATCTTGCTTCAAACTCGTCGCGGAATCTGTTGATCGTGTGGCGGACCGGCCAGGCTGCAGCATCTGCAAGAGCGCAAATGGTTCGCCCCTCCATCTGTGTGGTCAGGTCAAGAAGCAGGTCAAGATCACGAATTTCGCCATCTCCCCGCCGGATTTTCAACAGAATCTTTTCGAGCCATCCGGTTCCCTCACGGCACGGAGTACACTGGCCGCAGGATTCGTGGTGATAGAAATGGGCGATCCGCCAGAGGACTTCGATCATATCGGTATCCTCATCCATGACCACCATACCGGCTGTTCCCAGCATGGAACCGGCCTCCCGTAGTGAATCGCTGTCCATCGTAACTCCATCCAGCTGATTGGCTCTCAAAACCGGCGTCGAGGAACCACCGGGGATAATCGCTTTCAGCTTTTTGCCTCCACGAATACCACCGGCGACATCGTTGATCAGTTCAAGTGCAGGAATTCCGGAGGGAAGTTCATATACGCCCGGCTTGTTCACATGGCCGGAAATCCCGAAAAGGACAGGCCCCGGATGATTTTCAGCTCCAATACCGGTAAACCAGTCTGCGCCGTTTTTGATAACAAGCGGCACATTGCTGAGAGTCTCAATGTTGTTAATCGTGGTAGGCCGGCCCCAGAGTCCTTTCTGTGCCGGGAAAGGGGGTTTCACTCTTGGATAGCCCCGCTTGCCCTCCAGGGATTCCAGCATGGAGGTCTCTTCCCCGCAAATGTATGCCCCAGCACCGCTGTGGGTATAGAAATCGACACTGAAGTCGCTACCAAGAATATTTTTTCCAATAAATCCTTTGTCGTTTGCCTGCTGTAGCGCCTTGTCCATTATGTCGATCCAGTCGTGGTATTCACCACGAATGTAGACGTAAATGGTCGTGCATTGCATGGCGTAGGCGGCAATCAGTGCACCTTCGATAAAAAGGTGAGGATTGTGTTCAAAGATCATTCGATCCTTGAAGGTACCGGGTTCCGATTCGTCCCCATTACAGGCCAGATAGCTTGGCCCGCCGTCAGGCTCCGGCATAAAGGACCATTTGAGGCCCGCGTTGAATCCCGCCCCGCCGCGGCCGCGAATATTGGCAGACTTGACTTCGTCAATGACACTCTTTGGCGTCCAGTCATCACTCAATACCTTTTTCAGGGATTCATAGCCACCATTTTCAATGTAAACATCGATCTCCTTCAGATCGGGGATGTCGGGAATTAGAACCGGTTCGTACGATCTCCAGTCAGTGGCCATGATTACTTCTCCTCTGCTTTGGCATTGCGCATTTGGATGGGTTCAAATACCGGGAGCTCATTTTTTTTGAGCCCTTCCAGTACCTGGTCAATTTTTTCCGGTGTCAGATGGTTTACATAGACTCCGTTTGTGATCTGCATCATCGGAGCGTATCCACAGGCCCCCAGACACTCGACCTGTTGTATGGAGAACTGACCGTCATCGGTCGTTTCCCCGGCCTTGATTCCGAGTTTCTCTTCCAGATAGTGCAGCATATCGTAACCGCCACAAATCTGACAGCTGAGACAGGTACAGACGTCCAGTACGTATGTGCCTTTCTCCTCCTTGTAGTATTGCGTATAAAACTCGGCAACTCCGTGCACATGTGACTCCGGCAGATCCAGTGTTTGTGCCACCAGTTTTTGTACTTCAGGCTCTACATGCCCGAATTTTTTTTGTGCCAGCCAGAGTACGGGCAGGGTTGCCGGTTTCACTTCCGGATACCTGGATTTGATCGTTTCGATCTGTTCTAGTTCGTCCTTTGTAAATTCGTAGGTCATAGTCGTTATTTGTCTGCTTCACCCATTACCGGATCGACACCGCCAATGATTACTACGGTGTCGGCAATCATCTCTCCATCGAGTATCTGTTCAAGTACCTGCAGGTTTGCCAGTGAGGGGGCGGATATCTTGAGCCGCCAGGGGTGGCCGGTTCCGTCACTCTGGACAAAGTACCCCAGCTCTCCTTTCGGTGATTCCACAGCGTGGTAAGACTCTGCTCCTTCCGGCGGGCAGATTCCGGTATCTGTCATCATAAAATCGTGAATCATTCCCTCCATGGAGTAATAAACTTCATCTTTGGAAGGGTAGGCTTTCTTGGCGTCGTCGGTCCGTACAGATCCTTTAGGCAGTTTATCCAGACACTGGCGGATAATCCGGATGCTCTCGTGCATCTCTTCCATTCGTACATAGTAACGTGCCAGATTGTCCCCTTCAAGACGCGTAGGGACTTCAAACTCCACTTGATCGTACCGGGCATACGGAGTAAACTTCCGAATATCAAGAGCATATCCGGAGGCTCTCAGGACAGGGCCTTTGGCCCCGTATTTTATCGCATCTTCACTGCTCAGTACTCCGACGTTTTCATTTCTGTCGTAGAAGATTCGGTTCCGATCCAGCAGTTTGTGAAAATCTTTCAGCTGATTCGGGAAACTGTCCATGAACTCACGGATCAAACCCATGGCCTCCGGAGTGATGTCATTTGCAACTCCGCCGATTCGGGCGTGAGAGACCGTAAAGCGGTGCCCGGTCAGGTTGTCCATAATGTCATAGATCTTCTCTCTCTCCCGGAATGTCCAGATAAAAAAGGAGATGGCACCCGCGTCCATGACCATGGTGCCGAGCCAGAGAAGGTGAGAAGATATCCGTGAAAGTTCACAACCGATCATCCGGATATAGTGAGCCCGCTCCGGAACCTCAACTTCAGCAATCTTCTCAATTGCTGTACAGAGTGCCACATTGTTATTGTAGGGGGAGAGGTAGTCCATGCGGTCCGTGTAGGGCATGAACTCCTGGTAGGTCTTGTTCTCTGCAATTTTTTCGACCCCTCTGTGCAGATACCCGATATCAATCTTGGTCTTCAGAATGGACTCTCCCTTTAGCTGCAGAAGAAGTCGGAGCACTCCGTGTGTTGCCGGGTGTTGGGGCCCCATATTCAGAATCATCTTGGCATTCAGCGGATCGTCAATGTCCAGCTCTTCAATGGTCGTATGTTTGTCCTCGAGACTCTTGTAGAGCCTCTGCTGGTGTTCCTTGAAGAACTTTGGATTCGATTGTGTCTGTAGATCTGATTGCTTCATATAATGCAGTTGATTAGTCGGACTCCGGTGTTGTACTTGGCAGTTCGATCGAACCCGGAATACCCAGGAGTGGAAACTCTTTTCGAAGCGGGTAGTACAGGAAATCTTCCGGCATGTACATGCGTCGCAGGTCCGGATGATTCTGGAACCGGATACCGAACATATCGTAGGTTTCACGTTCGTACCAGTTAGCCGCAGGCCATACAGAAGTGACAGAGTCTACTGCGGGGTCCTCTTCCGGCAGCCAAACTTTCAGAAAAAGCCGTTCCCGGTCGCGGAGGTTCAGCAGGTTATAGATAACTTCAAATCGGTCCTCACTGGTGTATCGGTCTGCCCCGAAGACATCCGAAAGAAATATATAGTGCTGCTCTTCCTTGAGCCATTTGGCGATATCAAGAACAGAGTCCGGATGAACCCTGGCAATTGTATCTCCGGAGGATTGATAGATATCCAGAATGGCTTCCTTGAAGCTGGCCTTAAGTGCATCTACCGTTTTTTCCAGAGTGGTGGATAGAGTAAGATTCTTCATAATCAGGTATCAAGCATTACGGAGTGTTCGGTGCGGATCTTCTCCTGAATGTCCATCAATGCATGAATAACCGCATCCGGACGGGGTGGGCAACCCGAGATGTAGGCATCAACGGGTAGAAAATTGTCAACACCCTGAACAACGCCATAACAACGGTGCATTCCTCCGGTGGAGGCGCAGGCACCCATGGCGATACACCATTTTGGGTCGGGCATCTGATCCCAGATTCGGCGTATGGCATGGGACATTTTGTAGGAGCACCAGCCAGCCACGATCATCACGTCACTCTGTCGCGGTGAAAAACGGAACACTTCCGATCCGAAACGGGAGACATCATACCGGGGTCCTGCGAATGCCATCATTTCGATAGCACAACAGGCGAGTCCCATCGGCATTGGCCAGGCGGCGTTCGATCGGGCCCAATTAACCAGTGTGTCGACTCTGGTCGTTAAATATCCTTCCCCAAGTGCACTTTCTAAACCCATAATCTGTAGTTCGTTACTAACGGTTAGCTAATGAAGGTTTCATAGCAAAATCGAGTGTTCCTATCCGAACGGTATAAAGCAGACCGATCAGCAGGATGGTAATGAAGACCATCATCGATACGAATGCTCCGGTACCGAGCTGTGTCAGCTGAACAGCCCAGGGATAGACAAAAACAACTTCAAGGTCAAAAACGATAAACTCCATGGCTACAAGATAGAATCCGATCGAGTATCGATCCTTTGCCTGTCCGATTGGATCCATCCCGCTCTCGTAGGGATTCAATTTATTGGTGTTGGGCCTGAACGGGCCAAGAAGCCTGGAAAGTGATATGAGAAGCAGCGCCAGAAGGAGGGCGATGCCGAGTAAAACGAAAATGGGGATATAAGATTCCATCATGGACAGTAGATTCGTTTTTCAAAGTAGGAAAATTACCGCTGACAGTCCGGAAAGTCAACGGATTTTCGGTTGCTGAATATAGGGCTTATCCATCTGAAAACAGAAGTGAAACCGCCAGGAAATTTTATTTAGACCCGATATAAAGAGGTGCCTGCTCTGTTTAATTTCCCGAAGGCCGATTCCCTTTGGAAAAGCTTGTCGGTATACCCCTTACCAGCCGATCCGTCCGCGACGCTCGTTCTGTTCATTTCCATCACGATTTTCCGGAGCTTCCGGCATGACAAATCCCGGTGGAGGTTCAAATGCATTGTAGCTCCAGTCGGCTTCCGGATCTTCTGTTGCATAGTTGATAAACTGGCCCACAATAGGCAACGCTGAACGGGCTCCCTGTCCGATTCCCCGGCTGTCCGGAAACCGGATTCTCCGATCTTCACCGCCAACCCAGGATCCCATCACAATGTGTGGCATCATGGCGACAAACCAGTTATCTGCACTGTTTTGCGTAGTTCCGGTTTTCCCTGCCACATCCTGGCGAACATTGTAGGTATTCCGAAGCCGGACACCTGTACCATGGCCCCACTCTCCACCTCGTATCACCCCCCTCATCAGATCGACCATGATATAGGCGGTTTCCGGACTCAGAACCTCCTGGGTCAGTTTGGGATGATACTCTACGAGAATATTTCCCTCTTTGTCCTCGATTCTCGTAATGCCGATCGGTTCGATATGAACCCCTTCATTTGCAAAGGTTGTATAGGCGCTGACCAGTTCCAGAAGGGAAGTCTCCGCCGTTCCGAGTGCAATAGAGGGGTAAACAGGACTCCGGCTCATGTCAATTCCGAGATTGCTCGCCATTTCGCTGATCATTTCGGCCGCAGGCTGGAGGTCTTCCAGTCGGTTGGTCCCGGGCCGGCCGGCGATCTCCGGCAGCAACCGGACGGTGACATTGTTCAAACTTCGTGCAAGGGCCTCCCGGAGTGGTACCATCTCCGGGCCGGGAGCAACGGTCGGATCCCGCGGATCCCAGCGGTTTCCCTGAGGGTCGATAAACGAGACCGGGTACTTTGAAAACGTATGATAGGGCATATAGCCATTGTCTACAGCTACCGCATAGACGAATGGCTTGAAAGTGGATCCCGTTTGTCTTCTGGACTGATAGACATGATCGTACTGACGAGTGCCGTAATCGGTTCCGCCGACCCAGGCCAGAATATTTCCGTTATTCGGATCAATTGCCACAAAACCGGCTTGCAGCCGGGTTCGTACCTGTCTGACAGAGTCTACAAAAGCCTCGTCTGCCATCAGATGGTCAAAGACGACGGACTCCTGATCTGTTCCGAGTTTTGCAAATGCATTGTGGTAGCGATCGGTTTCGCGAATGAAACTCCGCAAAAACTGAGGGAACTCCTCCCAGAGTTCATCCATGTATTCACCACCGGGGGATGTCCACTCCCGTTCGAAGAGTACCTGCAGGGAATCCACCTTTTCACGAACAGCCCGCTCTGCATGGCGCTGCATACGGGAGTCGATGGTGGTGTGGATGGTTAACCCGTCTGTATAGAGGTCATATCCATTCTCTTCCGTCCACTGTAGAACTCGCTGTCGGACAAATTCTCCGAAGTATCGGCTCTCTCGTCCGGACCGGGACGGTGGTTGGTAGTTGAGCTGAATCGGTTCATCCCGAAGCTCGCTGTAGAGTTCATCAGAGACGAATCCGTGTTTTCGCATCTGAAAGAGCACAATATTGCGTCTTCGCTGAGCATTTTCGGGATTACTTCGCGGGTTGTAGTAGGAGACAGCCCGGAGGGTTCCGATCATTGTTGCAGCTTCGGTGAGGGTCAGATCTCTTGCAGGTTTTCCGTAGTGGGTTCTGGCTGCCGATTCAATGCCGAAAGCGCTATTGCTGAACTCCACCGTGTTAAGGTACATCTCGATGATTTCCCGCTTGGTGTAGTTGTGTTCGATCTGAATGGCGGTGATCATCTCCCGGAATTTCCGTGTAATGGAAAACTCCCGCCCGATCTCACGATAGAGATTTCGGGCAAGCTGTTGACTGATGGTTGATCCCCCCTGGGGATTGCCGCGTAAAATGTGATAGGGGATGGCAAGAGTCCGGATCATATCCATTCCCCAGTGATTGTAGTATCGGTGATCTTCCGTGGCAATCAGGGCATTGATGACGTGTGACGAAATTTCATCAATGTTGATGTCCGTCCGGTTTTCGATGTAGTATCGGTCCAGTATGGCTCCATCACGGCTTTTGACGACAGATGCTACGGCTGTACGAGGGTTCTCGAGACTCTCAATAGGTGGCAGCCCCTGAAACAGAAAAATGGTGTAACCGGCAGCCAGAAGAAATCCGGCAGCCAGTAAGGTGAGGATAGAATAGCGAATCACTTTCCAATGATTTCCCGGCCCGGACGTATTGCCTTTTGCCCGCTGCTCCCGGACTTTTCGCCGATATTCGGGATCACTAAAATAACGTTCATTGTCCGGATGACTGTCCCTGTCCATTAATACTCTGTCTTTTCGGATCCTGGATTGTCTGGATTACAGGGGATGAACCGGTTGGTTCGGCCCTCCCACCTAACGAGTTGAAATGTTCCTTTCGTATACTGAACGACCGTCCTGCCGTACAAAAATGCACCACAGTTGACAAGTGTCCCGTGCTTGAAACGAATCATTCTGGGATTGTGATCGTGGCCGCAAATTACAAATTCGGTATCGGAGTTTCCCAGGTATTCTTCTGCCCAGCGGTTCAGCCGGCCAGGATTGGAGTCGTCCCGGTTTCGACTTCGCTCCGAGACCCATTTCATAAGACGAAGGCCTGTGGTCTGTGGAAAAAGATGCTGGTAGAGAGAGACAAACAGAGGATGGCGCAGAAGACGGTGCAGGGGAGGTCTTGGAAGGCGCAATCCGGCATCAGACAATCCGTCACCATGCAGCAATAGCCCTTTTCTTTGTCCAAACCGGACGATTCGCGATTCTCCCTCGAGATCGATACCGGCGTTCTCAAGAGCGACCCGTGTCCAGTTGTCGTGATTTCCTGTAATCAGCAGCGGGCGTATCCCGCTTTCGAGGTGGTACTGCCTTAGCCCTTCAACGATCAGAGTTCCAAACTGCGGACTTTGACCCGGATACTCCATCCAGTAATCAAAAAGATCACCCAGAATGGAAAGACGGATTCGCCTCGAACCGCAGTATCGGAATAGTTGAAGGAGGTCCGTAAGCAGTGATTCCGAGGCGATACCGGCAAGAGCTCCGTAGTGAACATCTGACAGAAAGATTTGTTCCGGGTCCGTTGAGTCAAATGGCCCGTTATGGGCTGAATGGTTTGGGGGGGCATCGGGCTGAACCATCCGGTGATCTATTTGTCTCGTGTGATAATGTAGGTAACAAGTGCCTTGAAGTCTTCATAACCCCGCTGGACGGGGAGCTGATGTAGCCGGTCAAGAGCATCATCGGCGATCGATTCCATTATCTGACGGGCCTGACCGATTCCTCCTTTTTCATGGACAAACTCCACGATAGCTTCCACATCCCGGCTTCTTTTTTTCCGTTTTCTCATCAGCCGACGGATTTGAAGCTGTTCCATTCGGCTGCTCTGTTCCAGAGCTTTGATCAACGGTAACGTCACCTTTCTCTCCTGGATATCGTTCCGTTTCGGTTTTCCGACATCCTTCAGTCCGTAATCGAACAGGTCGTCCATAATCTGAAATGCGATACCGATCTTCATGCCTATTTCCTGCATTTCCTGTTGAACCGCCACGTCCGCCCCGGTAGCGATGGCTCCGCATTCACAACAAGAGGCAATCAGGCTGGCAGTCTTTTCTGAAATAATCTGAAAATAGCGCTCTTCGGTCATGTTAAAAAGCCGGGAGGTCTTCAGTTGCCGAAGTTCTCCTTCACTCATCTTTCGCACGGCAGTAGAGAGGACATGCAGCAGGCTGTACTCCTTGTTGTCCAGTGCAATCAAAAGGCCTTTTGAGAGGAGAAAGTCGCCGAGTAACACTCCGGCCTTGTTTCTCCAGAGTTTATTGATACTCAGAAGTCCGCGCCGACGATTCGATTCGTCCACAACATCGTCATGGATCAGGGTAGCTGTGTGAAGCAGTTCGATCATTGTTGCAGCTACATAACTTCGTCGGTCGATCTCTCCAAACATCCGTGCCGTCATAAAAATGAGGATGGGCCGGATCTCCTTGCCCTTTTGACGGTGAAGATAATGGAGGATCCGGTCCAGAAGAAAAACGTCGGTCCGAACTGATGATCGAAAGAAGGATCGGAACTCCTCGAGGTGAGGCTGGACCGGCCGGGTGATCTCTTTCAGGGGACTCTCCAGAGAGGTGCCCGGTTGAAAAATCTTGGCAGCAGTCTGAGCCATTATAACGAATCGATTAATCGGTTTTGAGTAGGTCCCTCAATCCGGGACAGGGACTCAAAGGTAGCTATTTTAATGATTAATTATTTGCGCAATGCCGGAGTGCTCTGTAAGTTAGATTCTTTTTCGTTACTGATCTTATTTGCGACCAACTTATGAAAACAATCGGGCTATTGACAAGTGGGGGAGACGCGCCTGGTATGAATGCTGCAATACGGTCAGTTGTCCGTACAGCAAATGTGTTTGAACTGAGTGTGGAGGCTGCTTGTCGTGGGTTTCAGGGGCTTCTTGAAGATGACTTTGTGAGACTTGGAAGACACGATGTTTCCAATATTATCCAACGTGGAGGGACTATTCTGAAGACAGCCAGATCCAGTGGATTCCTTGAAAAAGAAGGGCGTGCCCGGGCTGCGAAAAATCTGAAAAAACGGGATGTGGAAGCACTCATTGTAATTGGGGGTGATGGATCGTTCCGTGGTGCTTCGCTTCTGTCTGAAGAGCAGGGAATCCCGGTGGTCGGAATTCCGGCAACCATTGATAATGATTTGGCCGGTACCGATATTACTATCGGCTATGATACAGCTCTCAATACAGCTCTGGAAGCGATCGACAAAATCCGTGATACAGCGGATGCCCACAATCGACTCTTTCTTGTTGAGGTAATGGGCCGCGATGCCGGGTTTATTGCTCTTGAGACCGGCCTCGGTTCGGGAGCAGAGCTGATTCTTTTGCCGGAATCCCTGACCGATATCAACGAGATTCGTAGCTCGCTGAAAGAGGTACTCCGTGAACAGAAACGCAGCAGTCTGGTTGTTGTGGCCGAGGGAGATGAGACAGGGGGTGCATTGAAGCTGGCGGCTGAACTTCAGCCAGAGTTTGGCAAGTATGAATTGCGAGTCTGTATTCTGGGACACATCCAGCGAGGGGGGAATCCGACGGCCAGGGATCGGGTTCTTGCCAGTCATTTGGGACAGGCAGCGGTTCAAACCGTCCTGGACGGCCATGACCGGGTGATGGTGGGAAGTGTCAATAACGCGATCAAGCTGACTCCGTTGCGAATGACCTGGACCAAGAAAAAAGAGATCGATTTTGAACTGATGGAGCTCGCCAGGCTGCTCCGGTAGAGAGGGTTTTTGTACTATGGGACGAGTAAATATAGACCTGTCCGGTGCCAGTGGTTTTATCGGACCTGACGAGTGGGACGATGCCCTGGGGCGAGCCCGAAAGTCGTTTGATCAACTCCGGCAGGGAATCGGTCCTGGATCGGAGTGGCTTGGCTGGCGCCGGATCCTCCGGGAGCCGGATATGTCTCTTCTTCGTCAGATCGCGAATCATGCGAAGAGTGTCCGGGAGGATTGTGATATCTATATCGTATGTGGTATCGGAGGCTCGTATCTGGGAGCCCGTGCGGTAATTGAAGCGCTTCAGGGCGTGTTGCCAGACAGATCACCGACCATTATGTATGCTGGTTATCAATTGGGCGGACGCTATCTTGAGCAGCTGATACGCCGGATCGATCTTGCTGTGGAGCGTGACGGTTCGAGGGTTTGTATGAATGTAATCTCCAAATCGGGTGGCACCCTGGAAACGGCTTTGGCCTTTCGGGCTCTTCGAGGCTGGTTTTGGAAAACGTACGGTGAATATCAATCAGAACGGATTGTGGTGACAACTGCGCCGGAAGGAGGGGTGCTGAATCGGCTTGCCGATCAGTTCAAATACGGCCGCTTCGAAATTCCCGAGGATGTGGGAGGCCGCTTTTCGGTATTGTCGCCGGTCGGCCTGGTGCCTCTGGCTGTTGCCGGAATTGAGATTGAAACGCTGTTTGAGGGAGCCCGATCGGCAATGAAGGAGCTGGAAGAAAATCCCGACCCGGTGCTGGCCTATGCTGCCACGCGATACTGTATGCATCAGCAGGGGAAGGTCATTGATCTGATTGGTTCGTTCGAGCCCGGGTTAACGGCATTGTCACGTTGGGTTCAACAACTTCTGGGCGAAAGTGAAGGGAAGGAAGGAAAAGGGCTGTTCCCCGTGCCGGTTTCCTACTCGACGGATTTGCACAGTGTCGGACAGATGGTGCAACAGGGCCGGCGGAATCTGATGGAGACGCTTTTGGAAGTAACGTCACCGGTTTCGGACCAGGTTCCGGGA
Source organism: Balneolaceae bacterium (assembly GCA_040905245.1). GTDB lineage: Bacteria > Bacteroidota > Rhodothermia > Balneolales > Balneolaceae > JBBDRX01. Next base: position 12,455 of record JBBDRX010000095.1, read on the forward strand.
GATGGCGGGTCCGGGCTGGATGGCCTTGAGTACCTCTCATCGACGTCCTGTTACGAGATCAATCGCCAGGCTCTTGAGGGGACGGTGGAGGCACATCTTGACGGTGGAGTGCCAGTTGTGCGTATTCAGCTGGAAGAGATGGACGAAGAGACGATCGGATCGTTGATATACCACTATCAGTTGACAACAGCTGTTTATGTGTATATGATCGGGTTAAATCCGTTCGACCAGCCTGGAGTGGAGGCCTATAAAAAGGCGATGTATCGAAATCTTGGGCAATCAGCATCATGAGTAAAGCACCGGAACGACAAGGCACATACCTTGCAATTGCAGGGAATATCGGGGCCGGAAAGTCTTCTCTCACTGAGCTTTTGGAAAATCACTATGGCTGGAGAGGGTATTTCGAAACTGTAGATGACAATCCCTATCTGTCCGATTTTTATGAAGACATGAGGCGGTGGAGCTTTAATCTGCAGGTCTATTTTCTGTCCGGGCGATTCCGTAAGCAGAAACAGATGCTGGACACTTCGGAGTCGTTGATTCAGGATCGTACGATCTACGAGGATGCCGAAATTTTCGCGAAGAATCTCAACAATATGGGGCTCATGAGTGACCGGGATTACAGAAACTATCAGGCGCTCTATACGGCTATGATCGATTTCCTGCAGCCTCCGGACCTTCTGATTTATTTGAGAGCACAGGTGCCGACACTGGTCCGGCAGATTCAGAAGAGGGGAAGGCCTTACGAACATTCGATTCGCATTGATTACCTGGAGAGCCTCAATACGCTGTATGAGGAGTGGATTGAATCCTATCCACATCCGAAAATGATTATTGATACCGATAATATCGACTATGTTTCAAACCAGGAGGATCTCGGCCGGATCATTGAGTTGATTGAGCAGCGTTTGTTCGGCTTGTTCGATTCCTGAAGAGAAGTGACAGCGAGAGTTGGATCTGTGGCTGCTTTATGAATTGATTTAAAGATGATTTGTTGGTAATTTAACAGGCTATTGTGATTGATTCAAAACTCACATTCAGGGTTCAGGAGATTGAAGACGGCAAAAGCCAGCGGGAGATCCTGCTGGAAGCCGATGATCTGGATTTTGATGAGTTTGAAGATCTGACATTGAAGAGAGCCGAGGTCGAGATCTCTTTTGAGAAGCGCCTCCACTTTATTCATGTGGATTATCGGGTCCGGGCAGATCTTCAGGTTATGTGTGACCGATCACTCCGGATGTTCGACTACCCGGTTCAGGAAGAGTACAAGATACTTTTCAAACCAACGGTAGAAACTCCTTCGGAAGGGAAGGAGTCCAAAGTGAAGGAGATCGATGCGAGTGATCTGACAATCAGTATAGACCGGGAGGTCCGGGATTCGATTCTCCTGGGATTGCCTGTAAAAAAGATTCATCCGGATTATCTGGACGAAGACGGGCGGCCGCTGGATTTTATTGAGAAGCGCTTTGGAGTACCTGACGAAGAAGAGGAGCCGGCGCCGGATCCCAGATGGGAAGCATTGAGAAAATTAAAAAGTGAATCGTAACTTCTACACGTTAATCTCTATTCATGGCACATCCTAAGCGAAGAACGTCAAAATCTCGTCGTGACAAACGACGATCCCACCACCGAATTGCCGATATCAATCTGGCTGAATGCAAAAACTGTGGTGCCCTGCATCGTTATCACCATGCCTGTATGGAGTGTGGCCACTATCGTGGCCGTCAGGTGATTAACGTTTCTCAATAACCAATACGACCGCAGATGATCATTGCTGTAGATGCTGCAGGTGGCGACTTTTATCCCGAAAACCCGGTTACAGGAGCAATCGAGGCACTTCGCGAGAAGAGCGATTTGACGGTACTGCTTGTGGGGCCGGAAGCGATTATCCGGAAAGAGCTGGACAGACATTCTTATGACAGGGACCGGATTGGCGTTCTGGACTGTCCGGAGGTGATCGGGATGGAGGAGTCCCCTTCTTCGGCCGTAAAGAGCAAGCAACGTTCTTCGATCGTGATGGGACTTGCAGCTCAAAAAGAGGGGCGTTGTGATGCTTTTGTAAGTTCCGGGAATACCGGGGCTCTTCTGGCTGCCTCTGTCTTTATTCTTGGAAAACTGCCACATGTCCAGCGACCGACCATTGCAACTACATTCCCGACACTGAAAGGAACACGTCTGTTGATCGATGCCGGAGCCAATCTGGAACTGAAGCCCGAACACTATTATCAGTTTGCCCGAATGGGTACGATCTACTGTCGGGAAGTTTTGGGTGTGGACGATCCCGGTGTGGGACTGCTCAATGTCGGAGAGGAGCCGGAGAAAGGAACAGACGTTTTGAAAGAGGCCTATATACTGCTTCGGGAGCTGTCCAATTTTCGGGGAAATATTGAAGGTCGGGATATTTTTCCCTGCAAGGCCGATGTATTTCTTTGTGATGGATTTGTTGGCAATGTACTTCTCAAATTTGGTGAGTCCATACCTTCGGCCGTTGAAATGCTGCTTACCTCAACGATGAGTGGGATGAAGATCACACCTGATGTTCAGAGTGAAGTGGCACGTATTTTTCAGAAATCCCTGGACTCATTCAACTACGAAAATGTAGGCGGAGTTCCTTTTTTGGGTGTTAACGGAGTCAGTATGGTAGGGCATGGAGGGAGTACGCCGGCGGCAATCAGGAATATGATCCTCAATGCTGCCCACTGTGTCGAGGCGTCGGTGAATTCGAAAATTGTTGACACACTTGACGAATGACTGTTTCGGTAAACAGTCCTGAGATTTCTGAAAAGATATAGGATTACTGACACGACTAACCAATTTTATGGGTTTGAAACGAGCCAAGATTTCCTCAACAGGCCGCTTTGTGCCGGATCATGTTTTGACAAACAAGGATCTGGAGAAAATGGTCGAGACCAATGACGAATGGATCCGGACCCGCACGGGAATTCGCGAGAGACATATCCTGAAGGATCCGGCAAAGGCGACGGCATATATGGCTTCCAAAGCAGGACAGGAGGCGCTGGATCGTGCGGGTGTTTCGGCTGATGAGGTGGATGTCATTGTAGTAGCTACCATTACTCCTGATTATCTGTTTCCTGCAACTGCCTGCCTGGTTCAGGGAGAACTGGGGGCATCGAATGCATATGCATTCGATCTGTCAGCAGCCTGTTCGGGATTTATCTACGCGCTTTCTACAGGATCGATGATGATCGAATCGGGACGGGCACGACGAGTATTAGTCATTGGTGCAGATAAAATGAGTTCGATTATCGATTACACGGACCGGACCACCTGTATACTGTTCGGGGATGCGGCCGGTGCTGTTCTCCTTGAACCGTCCGAAGATGAAGACGGGATTGTCGATTTTGTCCATCACTCCGAAGCAGATAATAACTGCCAGCTCTATCAGATGGCTGGCGGAAGCCGCCATCCGGCAAGTCAGGAGACTGTTGAGAAGGGACAGCACTACATCAAACAGGATGGGCGGGCGGTTTTCAAGCGGGCAACTGAGGGGATGGCGGATGTCTCCATCGAGATTATGGAGAAGAACGGATTAAGCGGCAGTGACGTCTCCTGGTTGGTCCCACACCAGGCCAACCAGCGAATTATCTCTGCCACGGCTCGCCGTATGGGGCTATCGGAAGAGAAAGTGATGATAAATATTGATAAATACGGAAATACGACGGCAGCTACGATTCCACTCTGTCTCTACGACTGGAATGATCAGCTGAAGAAGGGAGACAAGCTGATTCTTTCTGCTTTTGGTGGCGGATTCACCTGGGGCGCTGTTTACCTGACATGGAGTATTGAATCATGAGTAACGCGTTTCTGTTTCCCGGCCAGGGGTCTCAATTTGTGGGCATGTGTAAATCTCATGCCGAAGGTTCCGGCCGGGTTAAAAAGAGGATGAAGCAGGCGGACGAACAACTGGGATATTCCTTGTCTGAAATCATGTTTGAAGGGCCTTCGGAAAAGCTGATGCAGACTGAGTATACCCAGCCTGCGATCTTTCTCCACTCAGTAGCACTTTTTGAGACCCTCGATGTAAAGCCGGATCGTGTAGCCGGTCATAGTCTCGGCGAGTTCTCGGCTATTGTAGCGGCGGGAGCTCTCTCTTTTGAGGATGGTCTTCGACTGGTTTCTCTTCGGGGAAAACTGATGCAAGAGGCAGGAGAGAAAAACCCCGGTGCCATGGCTGCCATTATTGGAATGGACGACGAGGTGGTAGAGTTGATCTGCGAGGAGGCCACGGCTCAATCTTTCAAGCCGGTTGTTCCTGCAAATTTTAACTGCCCGGGACAGGTTGTTATTTCCGGCAATCCCAAAGCGGTAGAAACCGTCATTGAGCTGGCAAAGGGCAGGGGTTGCAGACTTGCAAAACTTCTACCGGTCAGCGGTGCGTTTCACTCACCCCTTATGGAACCGGCCTACGAGGGCCTGAAGTCGGAACTCAATCGTGTTGAGTTACAACCACCCGTTTGTCCGGTGTATAGTAACTATACGGCAGAGGCAACAGCTCGTGTGGACGTAATTCGGGAAAATCTGCTCAAACAACTGGTCAATCCTGTTCGCTGGACACAGACGCTTCGCCAGATGCACGAAGACGGGGCTGTAGAATTTATCGAGATAGGACCTGGCAAGGTATTGCAGGGGCTTGTGAAGAGGACGCTAAGCGATGTTGAAATATCAGGTAAACAGTAATGTCTCCGGTGCAGGAGACAAGAATTTGGAGGGACTATGAAGAGTTTAACTGACAAACGATGTCTGGTTACAGGTGGAAGCCGTGGAATCGGCAAATGCATCGCAGTGGAGATGGCTCGTGCCGGAGCCGATGTCGCAATTACCTACTCATCCTCGGCAACGGCAGCTGATGAGGTGGTCGAAGAGATTATTTCACACGGAGTTCGTGGTATGGCGCTACAGGCCGATGCCGCTGATTTCCGAAAAGCGGAAGAGTCTGTTTCTGCAGTTTTAGAGCAGTGGGGAGGGATTGACGTACTTGTGAATAATGCTGGAATCACGCGAGATAATCTGATCCTCAGAATGACTGAAGAGCATTGGGATCAGGTGATTGAGACCAACCTGAAAAGTATATTTAACTATGCAAAAGCGGTCGTGAAACCGATGATGAGAAATCGGAGCGGAGCGGTAATAACAATCGGATCTGTGGTCGGACTGTCAGGGAATGCGGGCCAATGCAACTATTCTGCGTCCAAGGCGGGAGTTATCGGCTTCACCAAATCATTCGCAAAAGAGTTGGCGAGCAGGAATATTCGCGCGAATGTGGTCGCTCCCGGTTATATTACAACAGATATGACGGAAAGCCTGGATGAGAATGTTCTGAAAATGATAGAGGAAGAGACACCACTGGGCCGGGCCGGTGATCCGGAGGATGTTGCTGCCGCTGTTCTCTTTTTGGCGTCTGATGCTGCTTCTTACATTACGGGAGAAGTCCTTCGTGTGGACGGTGGAATGGCGATGTAAATTGACAAATCCATGAAGCCCGACACTTTTCGTGTATTTTACAGGTAGATCTTGTATTTTATCTGAATGTTTTTGAACCATCAATAACCTTCAATACTTCATAAAACCAACGTATACAATGTCACAGGATGTAGAATCAAAAGTCAAAGCGATTATTGTCGATAAACTTGGAGTTGACGAGTCTGAAGTCAAGACGGAAGCTAACTTCACGAACGATCTGGGTGCGGACTCTCTCGACACCGTTGAGCTGATCATGGAGTTTGAAAAAGAATTCGACATCAGCATTCCGGACGAAGATGCCGAAAATATTGCGACTGTAGGAAGCGCAATTGATTATCTGAAAGACAAAGTCTCCTGACAGAGATCTGAATTACGCAATTGAGTTATGGCTGAGAGAAGAGTTGTTGTTACGGGAATCGGAGCATTTACACCGGTAGGCAAAAGTGCACCGGAATTTTGGAATGGGCTGATTTCCGGAAATAGTGGTGTTCGGCCCGTTACTCACTTCGATACATCAGCATTTTCCACCAAGTTCGCGGGTCAGATCGAGGAGTATGACGAGAGTCGTTACTTCGATCGAAAAGAAGCTCGGCGGCTGGATAAAGTCTCACAGTATGCACTCGTTGCTGCTGACGAGACTATCGAGGATAGCAGTATAGATCTGGAGAAGGTAGACAAGGATCGTATTGGTGTTCTGGTGGGAACAGGTATCGGAGGGATGAAGACGTTCTTCGATCAGGCCATCTCATATGATAAACATGGGCCAAGAGGTGTTTCTCCCTTTTTTATCCCCATGCTTATTCCTGATATGCCTGCCGGCCATATCTCCATCAAATATGGCTTCAGAGGAGTCAACTTCTGCGCGGTTTCTGCCTGTGCAACGGGCTCTCACAATATCGGCCTGGCCTACGATTCCATTCGTTACGGCCAGTCGGATATGGTTCTTTGTGGAGGAACGGAGTCTCCGGTCTGGCAAATAGGAATTGCCGGTTTCGGTTCGATGAAGGCTCTTTCTACCCGAAATGAATCACCAGAGACGGCCTCTCGACCATTCGATAAAACCCGTGACGGTTTCGTTCTGGGTGAAGGTGCAGCCATGATGTTTCTTGAATCACTGGACTCGGCCCTTGACCGGGGTGCCCGGATTTATGGCGAAATCGTAGGGTACGGTTTCTCTGCGGATGCGTATCACATTACTGCACCGGATCCGGAAGGAAACGGGGTCATTCTTGCGATGAAAAACTCCCTGAAAATGGCAGGTATCAAACCGCAGGATGTGGACCATATCAATATGCATGGAACTTCCACTCCTCTCGGGGATATTGCTGAAACCAACTCCATCAAGAAGGTGTTTGGTGACCACGCATACAAGATAAACCTGAATTCGACTAAATCGATGACCGGGCATATGCTGGGGGCTGCAGGATCGGCCGAATCGGTTGCTGCTCTTCTGTCGATCTATCACAATATGGTGCCTCCAACAATCAACTACAAGACGCCCGACCCGGAGTGTGATCTCAATTACACGACCAATGAGGCCGAGGTGCGGGAGATTCGATACGCAATTAATAACGCGTTCGGATTCGGAGGGCACAACACATCTCTTGTCTTCAAAAAATTTGAAGAGTAATCCATGCTTCGGTGGGTGGAACGGCTTTTCGGTGAGGCCATCCGGGAAGAGAACACTCCCTTCGCTGCACACGATAGTCAGCGATGGGAGAAACTTGCCGAAATTCTGGATTTTGTCCCGGAAGACCGTACACATTATGAACGTGCCCTGAGACATCGATCGATTATTGATGATGACCTCTACGATAAACATGAGACCTATGAACGTCTTGAGTTTCTCGGGGATGCGGTTCTGGATCTGATTGTTACAGAAATTATCTTTGATACATTTCCACTCAGGGACGAGGGATTTCTGACACAACTTCGGGCAAAACTCGTCAAAGGTGACACGCTTGCAGAACTTGCGAAAAAGCTTGAGCTCTATACCATTCTGGAGGTTGGAGAGCGGGCTCATGGTCAGGGAATTGAGCTCTCTAAAAGTGTAATGGCCGATCTCTTTGAGTCCCTTACTGCAGCGATCTATTTGACGGAGGGATACGGCCAGGCATACAGGTTCATCGATCGTGTTATTAATGAACATCTCGATTTGAACCGCATTTCGACACGGGTAGATAACTACAAGAGCGAACTGCTGGAGTATACACAGTCAGAAAAGCTACCTCTGCCTTCCTATCGTGTACGCTCGGAAACCGGGCCCGGGCATGACAAGACCTTTGAAGTTTCCGTACGGATTGGTGAGAGAGAGTATGGAACGGGTGCAGGCAAGAGCAAGAAAGAGGCCGAACAGCTTGCGGCAAAAGCAGCCTGGGAACAGATTGTCAGGGATTCTGAAAAAGAGAACTGATTGGGCGTTTTCCTCTTTTTTTCAGAAAGAGTGTTGGTTTTTTTTGCCAGATGTGCGATTCTCTTTACCTGTTCCATGATACAGTCGGGCCTCTGTGAAAAGATGAATTTTTGACAACCGGTGACGACCATGTTACAACTACTACGACCGGAAATAGATGAGCTGATCGACTCCAGAGACTGGGTGGGATTAAAAGACGCACTGCAGGATGTTCCGGCTGTTGATATCGCGGAACTCTTTGAGGAGATCGATCCCGAGTTTGCTGTTGTCATCTTTCGTCTTCTGAAAAAACAGAAGGCGGCAGAAGTCTTCTCTCACCTGAGTAATCGAAAGGAGGTGGAGTTTCTGGACCTCCTGACGAATAGGCAGCTTCAGGAGGTGATGTCCAACATGGAACCGGATGATCGGGTGACCATTTTTGAAGAGTTGCCCGGTCACCTCACCCAGCGTGTCATGACGTCCCTGAATGCGGAAGAGCTTCAGGAGGTCAAACTGATGCTCGGGTATCCGGTGGAGAGTGTGGGCAGGCAGATGACCTCCCGTTATGTGAAGGTCCGCTCGGACTGGAGTGTAGAAAAGGCGATGAGGCATATTCGGGAGTATGGATACAGTGCAGAGACGGTCAATGTGATCTATGTTGTGGATGAACAGGAGCGATTGATCGACGATCTGAAGCTTACACAGCTGATCCTGGCAGATCCGGATCAACGAATCGATGATATCACTGACGACTCATTCATTGCGTTGAATGCATTTGACGATCAGGAAATCGCCGTCGGAATGTTCAGCAAATACGATCGCGTGGCCTTGCCGGTTGTAGACTCGGACGGGATTTTGATCGGAATCGTCACCGTAGATGATATCATTGATATTGCCCGCGAAGAGGCTACAGAGGACTTCCATAAAGGTGCCGCGATTGCTCCGCTGAAAAAGACATACAGGGAAACATCTGTTCTGTCGTTATTCGGGAAGCGGATCGCCTGGCTGCTGATTCTTGTTTTTGTGAATCTTCTCTCATCGGGTGTGATAAACTATTATGAGGAGGTTCTCGCATCGACAATTGCCCTGGCCTTCTTTATCCCGCTTCTGATTGACAGTGGTGGAAATACCGGGGCCCAGTCCGCAACGATTATGGTGCGTGCCATTGCCGTTGGTGACGTAAAACTTTCACAGTGGCTTCGTGTTTCGGCGAAAGAGATATTCGTGGGGCTTTTACTTGGATTGATGATGGGGCTTTCAAGCTATTTCCTGGGGCTGTTTCGGGGAGGCTGGGAAGTGGGCATGATCGTCGGGTTGTCGATGGTTGCCATCGTTCTGG
>JBBDRX010000096.1:0-21059 GCA_040905245.1 Balneolaceae bacterium
CCAATGACGGGGACCTGACTCACCGGATGATGCACCCGAGCTATCGGGTCAAAAAAGTGTACGAAGCGGTGACAAGCAGGCCCATGACAGACGAAGAGCAGCAAACACTGGCAGTCGGCATTGAGCTGGAAGATGGCCCGGCCCGCCCTCATTTGGTGAGACGAAGCGGTGTGGACCCCGCGGTTCTTGAAATCACAGTACTCGAGGGGCGCAACCATCTGGTTCGCCGGATGATTGCCCATTTTGGCGCGGAAGTGACCAAGTTGAAACGGGTTCGGTACGCCGGGTTGAACCTGAAGGGAGTGAGTGTGGGCCGCTGGCGCTATCTGAGTGGGAAGGAAGTGAATAATTTGCGACGGAGCGTGAAACTGGATCCTCTGAATTTCAACAAACAGACAGCATGAGCCAGGTACCTGTTCACAAGCAGTCCGGAGAGATCTTTTCAACGGAGGAGCTTCCCATCCGGTACGATCTTTATGTTCCAGCGCGTAGTAATCGGGAACAACTTCCTGTCGTTCTGTTTCTTCATGGCTTCAAGGGATTCAAGGACTGGGGCCCGTTTCCCGACGCGTGTGAAGACCTCGCCCGAATTGGATTTGCCGTCGTGGCGCTGAACTTCTCCAGAAATGGAGTCGGAGAAAACCCATTGGAGTTCGGCCGTCTGGATCTGTTCGAAAAAGAGACACTGAGTCAGGATCTGGAGGATGTCGGGTCGGTCATCCAGGCCCTGAAGAGAAGAGAAATCGCTTCTGAGCGGGTTCGGCTCGATAGCGAGCGGATCTCTGTGATTGGCCACTCCAGAGGGGGACATACCGCCGTAGCCGCAGCGGCCGAGTATTCAGAAATCCAGTGCCTTGTCACCTGGTCGGCCGTGGCGGATTATAACGCGCGTTGGGGCGAAAAAATGATTCGGGACTGGGAGAAGGACGGGGTGACGGAGATAAAAAATGCCAGAACCGGGCAGGTCATGAAGATGGATCTGGTAATCTATGAAGATGCGCAAAAGAATGCGGATCGGCTCATGGCACTGAACCGGGTCAAGGAGCTGTACCTGCCGGCCCTTTTTCTGGCCGGCCGGGAAGACGAATCGGTTCCCTGGCGGGATTCGGAAAAGTTGTACAAGGCTTGCCCGTCCGAAATAAAAGAGTTTCGCCTGATTCCATCGGCCGGCCATACCTTTGGAGGTGCTCATCCTTTTGAAGCAGAGGAGTATCCGGAGCCCTTTCAAGAGCTGATGGAGCAGACGGAGAAGTGGCTGCAGGACAATGTACCATAGCCTGATCAGTGCGAACCGGTGTTTACAGAAAATCCGTCCTGACTGGATTCGCAGATCATACCACATCCAGCCCCTGAACGTTGCATATCTATGGTGATCACGCTTCTATTGACGCTTCTGGTTCAGGTTCAGGTTTCATGTACCGACGGAGATCCTGTACCCGTACTTCTCGAACAGGAGTCGTTCCGATCCGATGCTATTGAAGCGATCGATTATCTGTACAACCGGCAGGTGGATCGGGCAGAGGAGCAGATGGGACGCTGGAGAGAGAGCTGCCCGGACCACCCGGTGTGGGCACTTTGGAAGGGAATGGAGCTCTGGTGGGACCTCCTGGAGGACCTGCATGACGACTCAAAAGATGAACAGTTTCTGCGATGGATGGAGCGGGCGGACGCGGCCGCTGTAGAGCTTCTTGAACAGAATCCGGAGCACACGGACGCCCAGATCGTTCGCGCTGTAGCGAACGGGTTTGCCGCTCGTCACCATGCGAATCGGAATCGCTGGGTCAAAAGTATCCGGACCGCGAGTCACGCCATGAATGCGCACGAAGAACTGGGCCGTCTGGCTCCCGACCTGACAGACAATCTTTTTGCCGAAGGGATGAAGTTGTACTACTCGGCCTGGCTTCCGGATGCCTATCCGGTGCTGAAGCCTTTTCGATGGTTGCTGCCCGACGGCGACCGGGAGGAAGGCCTTCGTTTGCTGGAAGAGGCCAGCCGAACCGCCGTGTTCAGCCAGCCGGAATCCCTCTATTTTCTCGGTGTGATCCTGTTGCGGTACGAAGACCGTCCTTCCGAAGCTACCGGCCGGTTCCAAGAACTTGTGGGTCGGTATCCGGACAACAGCTACTACAGACGAATGCTTGTCCGGTCTCTGTTCAGCCAGGGGATGGACAGGCAGGTGGTTCAGGTTGTAGATCAGTCGCTGGATCACTGGCGTCGTCTGGCACGTTCTGACGAACGGGTATTGCAGGAAGAGCTTTTGTTCTGGAAAGGTCGCTCACTGTTGAGAATGGGTTTACCGGCGCAGGCGATCCGTGCGCTGGAAGAGAGCTGGAAGATCGGTCGGGAGCTCCCGAATCGGGAGGAGAGGCCGATTCAGGTGTTGAGCGGGTACTATGCCGGCCGGGCTTCGGAGCAGACGGGCGATATAGGGAGTGCCCGCGAGTGGTATGAGAGGATCCTTGACCTTGAGAGTGAACCGGATATCCGGTCGGAAGCATCCGATCGGCTGGAACGGCTTACACCCGGTTCATGACGGGCTGTCCAAACGCTTTTGATCGGCTGAAGAGTCTGTCCGGCTCGTACTGAGCGATTTGGTTTGGCGTCTCCGTTCGGAACGGGCGCGACAGGTCAGGAAGGAAAATGTCGTCAAGGATCTCTATCTTTTGTGAAATGATCGTTGGTATACACCATGAATAACACGCTGACAATACCGGTTTTTCTATTTCTGTGGGTTGCGCTGCTTCCGACGGAGCTTTTCGGGCAGTCCGACAGTCCGGACGCTATTGAGTGGGAGGCGATGGAGCGTGCCCTGGAACGGTCTGAGGCAGAGGAAAAACTGATTCTGATCGATGTTTATGCAGCGTGGTGCCCCTATTGCCAACGGATGCAAAGCGAAGTCTATCCAAGCGATGAGGTCGAGGAGGCCATCCAAAGCTATTTTATACCGGTTCGCATTAATATTGAATCGGACCGGAAACTCCGTTTTCAGGGAAGAGAGTTTACCGAAGCGGAGTTTGCAAAGGCGCTGCGTTATCAGAGTGTTCCGACGACCTTTTTTATGAACAGCCGGGGAGAAGTCGTAGGGCAGCAGCCGGGGTTTCTTCCGGTAGATACATTTTCCAGCTTGCTGAGGTTTGTCGGAACCGGAGCCTATGAAACGCAACGTTTTCAGGATTTTGAAGGAGACTAACTGTCCGTAGGGAGCGGATTTGCAGAATGGTATTGAGCCAAGCCGTTGAAGATTATATCAAATCGATCTACATCCTTGAATCCGGAAGCAAGGGGGAGGGAGGTATTTCCACAACGAAAATTGCGGAGGCGTTGGGCGTTTCGTCCGCATCGGTCACCAATATGATCAAGAAGCTTGCCGGAATGGGCCTGGTGAAGTATGAGTCCTACCGGGGAGCCATGCTGACGGAAACGGGAGAGAAGGTGGCGCTGGAGATCATCCGACACCATCGTCTGCTGGAGCTCTATCTGAAAGAGGTGATGGGCTACTCCTGGGACGAAGTTCATGCAGAGGCGGAGAAACTTGAACACCATATCTCGGAACGGTTTGAAGAGCGCATTGCGGAGTTACTGGACCATCCGACACATGACCCTCACGGAGACCCGATTCCGACAAAGGATGGCGTCATGCCGGAGATGGCAAACCGAACGCTGGCTCATGCCGAACCGGGCGAAAAGGTGATTATCGGACGTGTGACAGACCAGGATCCTGAACTGCTCCGATATCTGGAAAAAATTGGCTTGATTCCGGGAGCACTGGTAAAAATCGTAGAGAAAGCGCCTTTCAATGGGCCATTGACACTTCAGGTAGGAGAGTCGACCCAGGTGATCGCCAACCGAATCGCCGCCGATCTCTTTGTGGTTTCACCAAAGGGCTGAACCGGTTTGTGCATCTACTTTTCCGAAATCGGTTGCGGGCTCCCTGCCTCGCCCTGTACAAGGTACTCTGTGCAACACCAGGCCGTTCCGACGTTGGCACCACCCTGAAGAAGTCATTGACTGTTGTAATCATGGAGCCGGATCGGCCGGGTGCGGATAGAGAAACTCGTAGGAGAGTTTCCGCTTCAGCTTTTCGTTACTGATAATTTTGTATGATGCAGACTCTTTTTCCGGAGTAAATTGAGGCTCCTCCACGCCAAGTGCCCGGGCCATTTCACAATAAAACTCTTTTCGGGTCGGATGGCCGTCAGACACGGCATTAAATGTGTCATTCCGGATATCGGAATGGATCAGTTTCAACAGAATGGAGATGGCATCGTCCCTGTGGATGAGGTTTACGGGACGTTCGCCGCCGGAGAGGTTTTTCCGCCCGGAGAGATTTTTTGCCGGGTGCCGGTTGTATCCGTAGAGTCCCCCGAGGCGAAGGATCGTTGTGTCAAATGCCTCGGCTGCCCTCAAAGTTGCTTCTGCCTCCAGCAACGCTTCCCCGCTTTCAGATGTTGCAGGTTCCCTTCCGGCATCCTCTTCTGTTTTGACCCCGCCAAATTTATGATAGACCGATGTGGAGCTTACAAACAGGACCCGCCGGATTGACCCGGATTCAACGCATTGTCTGATGGCGTCGACCTCGCGCGGATGGCGGCTTCGCACATCTCTTCTGGAGCGGCCGGGAGGGATGTTGATAATCAGCAGCTCACTCTCCCAGAAATCTGGGTGCTCTTCGCAACGAAGCTGATCGTTGACGTTGATCAGAAAAGGGTCAATACCCCGTTCGTTGAGCTCAGTCAGTTTGGAATGGTTGGTTGTGGAGCCCCGGACGGTGGTACCCTCGGCTGCAAGTTTTGTGGCCAGAGGCAATCCCAGCCAGCCACATCCAAGAATTGATAGGGTCATCTGATACAAGTGATTGGTTCGGCCTAAATATAGCGCTCCTTTCGCAGATTCCGAACCAAGTGCGGACATTCGGTTCATGCAAGTTTCCAGGAATCCTTACATTGGGAACGATTTCTGTTGAGTGCGGTTCATCCCGTTTTCTTCTGTACACGGGCCCGGGCGTTCTGACAACTGCAGAGACAGGATCTGAGAGCTACAGAGGCCGGGCCAGAAAACGTGAACTCGAACAAATGATCTGAACAAATATGAAGATTGCGATCGTGGGAGCTGGAATAACCGGGCTGACAGCCGCCAGGGAACTCACCCGAAGGGGCCATGCGGTCACTGTCTATGAACGGAAGGACGAACCCGGGGGGTGTATCAAGAGTGTTCGGGAGAACGGATGGATGCTGGAATATGGGCCGAATACGATTCAGGTCCGGTCGCAGTCTGTGCTGGATCTGCTGGAGAGCCTTGATCTGGACATGGAGATCTGCCGGGCTGATGAGGCCGCCTCCAACAGATATATCGTTCATGAGGGAGTGCTGAAACCGTTACCGGCCACTCTCCGGGACTTTGTAAAAAGTGATCTGTTCCCGGCCAGTGCAAAATGGGGGCTCTTTGGGGACCTGATTGCAAAAAAGGGGACCGACCCTTCGGAAACGCTTTCTTCGTTCGTCCGTCGTCGACTTGGCCAGGCCTGGCTGGATTACGCCGTCAATCCGTTTGTAGCGGGAATCTATGCGGGGGATCCGGCGCAGCTCTCGGTCAGGCACGCATTTCCCAGGTTGTATCAACTGGAACAGCAGTATGGTTCGTTGATTCTGGGGGCTCTGTTGAGCCGGCGAAAGCGGCGGAAAGCGGGCCGGATACGCCCACAAATGCTCTCTTTTCAGAAGGGCCTTCAAACGTTGCCCCGTGTCCTGGCAGCCGATGCGGGAGAATTGGTGTACGGGGCGACGGTAGAACGGGTCCAACAGAAAGAGGGCCGATGGATTCTGACTGTCAATGGCTCTTTTTCCGAACCGTACGACCGGGTATTGTTGACCATTCCTCTCTATCATCAGAGTGAGCAACTTGTGAATGGAGGCGGACAGCTGCTTCAGGCTGCCGACCAGCTGATCTATCCGCCCCTTTCTGTGATCCTGACGGGATATCGACGAGAGCAGGTGGCTCATCCGCTCGACGGGTTTGGATTTCTGGTTCCCGAGGTGGAAAAACGCACCATTCTCGGGACTCTTTTCAGTTCGTCTATTTTCCCCGGCAGGGCACCGGAAGGGCATGTGCTGTTGACCACCTTTATTGGCGGAGCCCGTTCTCCGGAGTATGCAGGGAAGGAGAGTGAAATGCTGCGTAACGAGGTGAGCCGGGAGTTGGGTGAACTTCTCGGAGTTACGGGAGAACCGGCCTTTTTTGACCATGTGTACTGGCCCAAATCGATTCCGAACTACACAACAGCGTATCCGGAGGTGCTGAAGGCGATCGAACAAGTAGAGTCGCAGAATCCCGGGGTATTTCTGGGAGGGAACTACAGAGGAGGGGTTTCTCTTCCGGATTGTATGGAAAGTGGCCTCGCCTGGGCCGATCGGTTGACGGAATGCTGAACCGGGCCGACCGGATGATAGTACAGCGTCAATGAGTCTGTTGATTACTGATCCCTGAGCCGTCAGGGTCGGTCTCTTCGGGTAAACAATTCCAGGAGCTGTTGAAGAATATTCTGTCCGAATATTGTGATTCGTTCCCTTCTCCCCATGGAGAGAAATCGGAGAAGAAGCCGAAGTTCCGAGAGGAGTGGAGGCGGGTTGGAAATCAGGCCCTCTTCCCGGATAATCCAGTCCCAGTCGAACTCATTCTCAAATTGTACTCCGGCTTTTTCCATATGCATCTTGTAGATGTTGGCGATCAACCCATAGCCGATGGTACTGGGATGTAGCCCATCCAGACTGAAGATCCCGCCCTTTTTCAGTTTTCCGCTCTTCTCATCGATTCGAAGAAAATCAGTTGACAACAGAGCACGTCCGTCTTTCGTAACGAGATGCCGGGTCATCGGATGTTTCTTCAACGCGGTGACAAACCGATCGGGATAAGGACGTACTGACTGTATCCCCAAACGTCTTCTGGCAACGGCATGTACATATTTGTGAACCGGGACCACATGAAACCCGAACTCTTCGGCAAGGTCCCGGACAGTCTGGTTGTATTGATCGGTTACCATATCCAGTTCTATCGCCTGTTTTTTGGTCAGGTGTGGATGTTTGTCCGGATTAAAATCCTCATCCCAGATCCAGAAACGGGTGTAGTAGTCAAAATACCCACCCTCATGCTTCCGGTTCGGGATATTTACTCCACGTGTGGCTGGCGGGATCGTGAGGTAGGGGTAGGTTGGCACAAATACATTCGGAATCCCAATTTCCGAAATTTTCTTGTAGAGGGTTCGCATCTCTTCTTCAAAATGCTCGGGTCTGTAGACGGTGTAGTTTCTGTCATAATGGGGTCGCTCCATAAATCCCGGCTCACTGTATTTGATACTCAGTGCGCTGAGGGCCCCGACAATATTATTGTGGCCGACGGAGACGATCAGGTTCTCTACTCCACCGTCCCTGTGCAGGCGTTTGACGTTTTCAATCTGGCTGCAGTTCTGCAGATCGGGTTTGAATCCCGGATTCAGAACCAGGCGCCCTGTAATGTACATTGCATGATCAGGCAGGACGCTGAAGACAGAGTAGTCAGGTTTGTTCTCCTTCAGGTAGTGCCGGCAGATCTGTTCGGTCATTAGCCAGACATCATTGGCAGCGAATCCCCAGACGGCCTGATTATGATACGGCGTGCCCCTCTTCCGGGAGAGATGGTTTCGTTCACTTTCCCAGTAGGCCTTGATTCTGCGAAGAGTTTTATAGAGATGCCAGGCAACGGCCGGATATTGATGCCGGGAAATATCATCGCCGAACTGTTCTCCCAGACCACGTATCAGGATCTCAAGATTAATCGGAATACCGGCCTGGGCACTGAACGAGGGGATGTCGAATCGGGTTTCTCCCCCCATGGATCTGGCAATCATTGCCGGAAAACTGAGGTCTGTCCGGTAAATCCCTCCGTTTTTAAATCCTTGTGCAATACTGTCGCCAATGGCCACCAGCCGGTGTTTGTACGCCTCACTACTCTCTCTGCTCATTGAATAGTCACTCTGCTATTTCAATTAAATATCTATTACCTTCCAATCTTATTAAATCAGAAGCAAGAATCACAGCACAATTTGAGACGTTCATTCATTCTGTTAGTACTACTTCTCTGGCCGCAATGGGTTCTGGCCCAAAAGAGTACAGTTTCGATTATGTCGGAAGACTCACTTGTGACAGAGGATCCCGTTCAGAGTTCACTGGTACCGGTATTCGGCTATCAGTCAGATGCCGGGTTTATCGGCGGTGCGGTCTGGCAGCGAATTGACTACGAATCGGAACAGTTTGATTTCAGAAATGTTACCTCGATGGGGCTGACGGCCTCTACAATGGGCCATCTTTCCGGACAATTTGATCATGAACGTACGGAGAGTTTCGGAGGAGGGGTTCGCAGCCGGTACCGGGTCGAGTTGTTCCGAATTCCAAACCAGACCTATTTCGGAATTGGAAATAGTACCACCTTTGACCCGGATCTCTACAAGGAGGGTTGGTATGATTTCATGGAGCGGTCCTTTCGGTTCCACTACTCGGGAAGAGTTGGGCTTTCCGACAGCCGGGCAGCCGGGGAACTGGATGTACAGTTTTTACTCTCTGTTTCAGGCTACAGCCCTCGGCCAGCGGGGGAGGAATCCCTGTTCGAGGGAACAACCCCGGCAGGATACAAAGGCGGGTGGGCCAACCGGATTGGGGCCGGGTTGATCATGGATCGTCGGGATAGCGAGTTCAATCCGACAAGAGGATTCAGGCTGGAGAGCTCCCTTTCGGGAGCGGGCGGTGTGACATTGAGCCAGTACCGGTTTGGCCTCTACTTGATGGATGGTAGATCCTATATCCCTCTGGGAAGGGATCTGGTGATTGCTCAGAGAGTCGAACTACAGCACACATTCGGAGAGACACCATTTCAGGAAATGCCGACTCTTGGGAGTGAACTTGCACTGCGCGGATACGCTTTGAACCGGTTTCGTGCATACACGTCACTCCACCATCAGCTGGAGCTTCGAAGCTGGCTATTTTCTGTATTGAATGAAGAGATTCGTTTTGGAGCACAGTTGTTCATGGATACAGGGCGGGTCTTTTCCGAGAGAGAGAGTCTGCTGGATCTGCCGGACGGATTGAAGCAGACGTTCGGCGTCGGAGGTGCCATGTCTCTGTTCAATCCGGACTTTATTTTCCGTGGCGAACTTGGTTTTTCGGATGAACTGTATCGAATTTATATTGGTATCGGGTACCTCTTTTGAATGTTCAGGTCAACAAAATTTTTAAATGGAATGTCCAGACTTCTTTTAACAGCAGACAGAGATGAATCGACCGTTTTGGTAAACGAACTGGAAGTGGCCGGCTGGGAAGTCTCCCATCTACCGCTCCAGCAATATCATTACCAGGAGGATCCGGAGTTGAATGAATCCGTTGTATCGAGCCTGGACCAGTTTCGGTTTGTGTTGTATGGCGGATACCGAAATGCACGATATTTCTTTCACTGGGTGGAAGAGCACGACAAGCTGAATGAAGTGCAGCAGTTCATTCATCTTGCGATGAACAGCCGGGAGGCGGGCTACCTCGAAGAGCGCGGAATACCAGTCATCGTACCTGCAGAAGGGGGAAGACCAATTGACCTGATGGAATTTCTTCTGAGGATCTCAGCGGAGGGTGCTGTTCTTTATCCGGGAACAGATGGTGAGGCCGAAGAGATTCCGGGGCTGCTGGAAGAGCTTGGCATGCCTCGTGCAGAGCTTACGGTTTGTGGATCCATGCCTCTCTCGGGAGGGCAGTTTAATCGATTGATAAAACAGATAATAAAGTCCGCTCCGGATGTTATTCTTTTCCACAACAGAAGCTCCGTTATTCGAACCCGGAGAGCGTTTCCGGATCTGGACTTGTCTTCCTGCCGGTTGATTGCCGCCAGCGAAGGAGTTGCGTGGAAGATGAATCAGGAGGGCCTGCAACCGGATATGACAGCGGGAGGGACATGGGTATCCGTTCAGAAATTGTTACAGGGTGATGAAAAGGAAAATAATTAAAGAAGAATCGGTGATATCTGGCAACACTACTAAAATAGCAGGGGCTAAAGAAACTGTGGAGTAATCAACAGCATGATCCATCCCCAGTGCTGCCAATAATTTGCATTGGTTTGCTCTTTCAGGTCTCTCAGCGATTTGGTAGTCACAAACACGGAGTACCCGACATTTAATTCGATATCGGAACTCACAGTGAAACTTGTCTTAGCATCCAGTTCAGAGCCCAGACTGTCATCCAGAATTTCAGTGGGGTTAAGTGGATTGGTGGTACTCTCGGCACGGGCAAAGTGATGATAGGCTACATTCAACCCGGCATGATCGGACAGCTTGTAACTTGCTTTCAGATACATGTCCTGCAAACCGGCTCCCCTAGTATCATTGGGTATATTCAGGAAATAATCCATATGCCCATAAAACTTATGGTTGGTAGCATAGAGGGTGTTGAATGTGTGTCTTTCGGGATTGGAGTCATTTGGATCTCCTCCTGAAAGATGATCGATTCCCGCCGTTATTGTAACCGGATCTATACTGTACGAGGCCTTTAAAGAAGACATCCATGCGGATATGTTGTCCCGTATTTTATCGTCCCCGTTCTGGGCATAGAGGCTGCCCGAGAGCTGCCACCTGTTGCCGTTGTAATTCAGATCAACTCCGTATGTGTATCGGAAGACGGTTGTACCACTTGCTCGTTCAAATCCGTCTGTCAACCCGAGAGATGATATCGCAAAGAGCCCCCATTGTTTTTTGAGCCATACATAGGAAAGAACTTTATAATTATCCAGTTGATAGGAACTGCCAAATAAATTTTGGGATTCCTGGTTAAATGCCCCACCTGCATCAAGGTTTAGATTTAGGTCTGGATGACTGTACGTAACAATCAGGGCGTCGTGGCTACGGCCCTGCTGGCTCCAATTAACATTACCGAGTAGGCGCTGGTTGCCGTATACAAGCTCTTGTCTCCCCGGCTTCACTCCAAAATGATCGGATACAGTCACCAGCGCCCATGCTTCATGGATATTGACATTTGGCTGGTCCCCGAGTTGCTCCGTATCACCCCACGTGCGGACATCTTGTCCGGAAATCTTCATTGTATACCAGTCTGTTTCATACTCGAGGGATAATCTTGTTCTCTGCGAGGTGAAAAAAGCCGGTTTGGTATCCTCTGCTATCGGTATTCGATACCCATTTCGGTACTCCGTGAGTGGTCTGAACTGGCCGGTTACGCTTAATTGAGAATAACACATGTCCGAAAAAAGAAGGAGCATCAGAGGGACAAGTAAAACGGTATAGGGATATTTTGGATGGGGCATATGTATCTAGTGTTTTGCAGGGTAGTACATAGATATGTGAGGCCGCACCAAAGAGTATATGAAGTGAATGTGAAGAACAAATTAAGATATAATACTATTTTATCTCTAATTTAGATTTATTCTGGTTGGTCAATGGGTCCGCTACCTAGAGAGTAAGCCACGGAAAAAACACTCAATGCAACTCCACGACGGTACAACCAGCCCCACCCCGCTCCCACGGAGCCAGTTCAAAGGAGCGAACCTCTTTACGTCCCTCGAGATGTTCGTGGACCAGTTTCCGAAGAATTCCATCCCCTTTTCCGTGGATGATGTCGACGCTCTGAAGACCGTTTGCCACTGCCTGATCGATATAGAGTGTTAGTTTTCGTACAGCTTCGTTCCCCCGCAACCCCCTCAGAGAAAGTGAGGTTCCTACCTGACCGCGTGAATATCCTGAGTTGCCGGACCGTTTCTTCCATCGGCTGACCCGATCTTCCGGCTGTTTCCGGTCACTTTTCAGAAGTTTTCCGATCCGGGTTTTGATCCGAAGGCCTCCCGAGAGAACTACGGCCCGGTCGCCGTCAAGATCGACCAGTTCTCCGGTTGTCTCTGTTCCGTTCACTTGTACGTGGTCGCCGATACGAGGTGTTGGTTGACTCCTCTCGTCTCTTACCTGTTCCGGCATTGATTCCTGCAGCCCCTTCCGGACCCTCTGCTTGTGGGCTTCAATCTCCTGTCGAACTGCTTTAACAGACTTCTTTTCGATTTCTCCCTGTGTTTGAATCTCTTCGACAGCCTGTTCGATCTTTCGATTTGCCTGAGCCATAATCCGATCGGCCTCCCGGTAGGATTTTTGCAAAATCTCCTTGCGTGAGTTTTTCAGTTCATCTGATTTTTCCTGAAAATTCGAGATTTCCCGGTCGGCCTGCAGTCTTTTTCCCCGAAGATTTCTCTTCTCTTCAGCGGTTTCCTGAAGCTCCTTTTCCAGCTCGGACAATAGCCCGGAGAGCCTCTCACGCTGATCCCCAAGCAGATCCCGGGCTCTCTGCAGCAAGGGGGCGGGCAGGTTCATCCGGTTTGCAATTTCGAAGGCATAGCTGCTTCCGGGAACTCCCTTTCGGAACCGGTAGGTGGGTGCCAGTGACTCCTGGTCGAACTCCATGGCGGCATTGGCCAGCTTCGGGTGTTCGTAGGCAAACCCCTTTAAAGAGCCATGGTGGGTCGTCGCGATCAGTCGGGCTCCCTTGCGCAGTACCTGTTCTATAAATGCCTGGAAGAGGGCGCTTCCCTCATCGGGGTCGGTTCCTGTGCCGGCTTCGTCGATCAGTACAAGGCTCGTTTCGTCCATATGCCCCAACGTTTGCTGCATCCACTGGAGTCTCGAAGAGAAGGTACTCAGATCCTGTTCAATGGATTGATCGTCACCCATATCGAGATAAAGTCCCGATACTACTGGCATTTCCGAACCGTCTCCCACCGGAACAGGAATTCCACACTGATACATGCAGTTCAGAAGGGCGACCGTTTTCAGGGCGACTGACTTGCCGCCAGCATTGGGGCCGGAGATCAGGATTCCACTCTCGTTTTCGCCCAACTGGAGATCCAGTGGTACAACGGTGTCCCCGGAATCCGATGAGGATCTGAATTTAAGAATGAGTCCCGGATTGCGTGCCTTCCAGAGCCGCCACTCCAGTTCTTCCGTTCGTGTTGGCAATACTCCACTCCAGATATTTCCCAGTCTGCTCCGGGCATGGATCAGGTCCAGTTCTCCCAAAAGTTGTTCATTTCTCTGAATCTCAATACGGTGTCGTCTCACTCGGCTTGTAAGCTCCCTCAGTATTCGGGTAATCTCTCGTTTCTCTTCTGCCTCCAGCTCCCGAAGATCGTTATTCAGTTGCAGAGACTCCACGGGTTCTACATAGGCAGTCTGTCCCGATGCGGAGAGGTCGTGTACAAAGCCGTTGACTTTCCGGCGGTACTCGACCTTGACAGGAATCACCATCCTTCCTTCCCTGAGTGTGGGGCCTTCGTCCGAAGCCATTTTGTCCCGGGTGGCTTTCCGGTACAACTTGTCGATCAATGTTCGAAGTGAGTTTCGCTTCTGTTTCATCTGCTTTCGGATCGACTGCAGCTCCGGAGAAGCATGGTTTCGAACACCCCCCTCAGGGTCGATTGATTGATCGATCCTTTCCTCCAGCTCCTTGAGTACCGTCAGGTCGCTGGCAATCGTCCAGAGTGTCGGTACCTGTTCGGAAACCCGTTGAAGTGGCGTTCGGAGCAGACGAGCCTCTCGGAGGTGTGCGGCAATTTCAGGAAAGCTCTCCAGGGGAAGAATACTTCCTTCCGCAGCAGACTGTTTGAGCCAGTGAGACAGGTCGGAGAGAGGGGAAAAGAAAATCTCGTGCTCTTCCTGAAACAGATAGAGCATCTCTGTTGTCTGGCGGGATAGGTGGTCAACAGCCTCCGGGCTGCCGGCCGGGTGCAGACGATGCAACAGGCTATGCCCCTCCGGTGTGTTGAGGTAGCGTTTCAGCTGCTCTTTTATGGAGTCGAACCCGATCTTTGAAAGCAGCGTATCGGGAACAAATTGAAGCTGTTTTGTACGCATGCTTTTAAGTTCGTAATTCGTCGGATCATTGTCAGCATCAATTCAGCAGCTGTCCGGGATAGGGGATTCAACTGGTATCCCTGCCAAAGCCAGTCTATATTGTCGGGCGATTTCTTGAATTCCAGGCATGTGTGTGATCTGATAAAGATTGGTCGGAGGCCAGGTGATCTACTGGATACTATATATACTGTTGGGAGCTGTGACCGGGTTTCTGGCCGGACTGTTCGGGATTGGCGGCGGTGGGGTCATGGTTCCGGTTTTGACAATCCTCTATTTGTGGCAGGGCATCCAGGCGGATGTGGTTGTACATATGGCACTGGCAACCTCCATGGCTGCCATCATGTTTACGTCCCTCTCCAGTTTGCGAGCCCATCACTCCAGAAAATCAGTTCTCTGGCCGGTTGCTTTCAGGCTGGCGGCTGGAGTTCTAATTGGCACCTATGTGACCGCCTCTCTGACCTGGAGACTTTCGGGTGATCTGTTGGCCCTGATCTTTACTCTGTTTATGGGATTTGTAGCCTATCGGATGATCTCAAACAGAGAGCTTTCGGTACGTGGACAACTCCCGGGGAGCCTGGGACTTTCTGCCGCCGGAGCCGGAATTGGTAGCCTGTCTGCTCTTGTAGCGATCGGGGGTGGATCTTTGACGGTTCCGTTTCTTGCCGGTTGCAATGTTTCCATTCACAAGGCGATCGGTACATCTGCTGCCATCGGATTTCCGATCGCGCTTGCGGGAACGGCCGGATATCTGAGCAGTGGCTGGGGAATTCCCGGCCTTCCTGCTGGAAGTGTGGGCTATATCTATCTGCCCGCTGCTCTCGCGGTCTCAGTGATGAGTGTATTGACAGCTCCACTGGGTGCCTCTGTGGCCCACAGCCTGCCAGTCCGTTCTCTCCGTCGCCTGTTCGGATTACTGCTGCTGGCTCTCTCCCTTATGATGCTGTATCGCGTTGGATTCAACTGAAAGCACTATCCAAGTTCGAACCACGAGAGCCTCTCCAGGTAGTAGGGCTCAAACACCGATTTCAGGGCGTTGTTACCGGGTTTGTTCAAGTCGGGATCGTTTCGGATCAATTCCCAGGCTTTCTGCTTCGCCTTTTCCAGCAAAAAGCGATCCTCTACAATATCGGCTACCCGAAATTCCGGCAATCCGCTCTGTTTGGTACCGAGAAAGTCCCCGGGGCCGCGAAGCTTCAGATCTGCTTCTGCAATCTGAAACCCGTCATTGGTTTCGGTCATGGTTTTGAGCCGGTAACGGCCTTCCTTCGAGAGTTTCTCTCCGGGAATCAGAATGCAGAAGCTCTCACGATCTCCTCTCCCGATGCGTCCTCGCAGCTGATGAAGTTGAGATAATCCAAACCGTTCGGCATGTTCAATGATCATCACGCTTGCGTTCGAAACATCGACTCCGACCTCGATAACAGTCGTCGAAACAAGGATCTGCAGCTTTCCCTTGTAAAAAGCGCTCATGACCTGCTCTTTTTTCCTGCTGTCCATCCTTCCGTGAAGCAGACCGATACGCAGGTCGGGAAACAGCTTCTGAAGTTTTTCGTATCCCATGGTCGCATCTTTCAGGTCCAGTGCCTCGGACTCCTCGATCAAAGGATAGACGATATAGGCCTGTCCGCCTTTTCGAACCGACTGTTCCAGAAACGAGTAGACCTGATTTCGACTCTTTTCTGTCCGGACAGCTGTTTTCACCGGTTTCCGTCCGGCAGGAAGTCCTTTTACAACGGAGATATCCAGGTCACTGTAGATGGAGAGTGCCAGTGATCGGGGAATGGGCGTGGCAGACATGACCAGAAGGTGTGGAGATGTGCCTTTATTCACAATTTCTGCCCGTTGCTTTACCCCAAAACGGTGCTGTTCATCAATTACAGCCAGTCCAAGCTGATGAAACCGTACATCTTTCTGAATAATGGCGTGTGTCCCGACCGTTATGTGACACTGCCCGCCTTCTACAGAAGTCAGAATATCTCTTCGAAGTGCCTGCTTCTGCCCGCCGGTCAGAAGTTTGACGACAACTCCCAGATCCGAAAGCCAGGAGGTCAGGGTTTGAGCGTGCTGTTCGGCCAGTATTTCGGTCGGGGCCATCAGGGTTGCCTGATACCCGCTGTCCACAGCCATGAGCATGGCGGCAATCGCAACCACGGTCTTCCCGGCGCCAACATCCCCCTGCAGAAGTCGGTGCATCTGCTTCCCTGATCGTACTTCATTTGCAATTTCATGTAGTGATGAGCGCTGTCCCTCTGTTAGTTGAAACGGGAGTTGTTCCAGGAACGAACGAACCAGGCTGCCGCCCGGAGTGAAGACGGGGCCCTGTTTCTCTTCAAAATGAAGTTGTCGGATTCGGCCCATGGCCAGCTCAAAAAGAAAGAGTTCTTCAAACTTGAACCGCTCCAGTGCTGTATCGGGTTCGCTCAATGCCTCAGGAAAATGGATCATCTTCAAGGCTGCTCGGCGCTCCGGAAAATTTTCTTCTTTCAGAATCGAGGCCGGCAGAAATTCACTTCCGAGTCCCTCGTGAAGTAGTGTGGAGACCCAGCCCCGGATCAGCTTGTGAGTGATTTTTGCGCGGGACAGAGATTTACTTCCCGGATAGATCGCCTCTATTCCCTTCAGGCTCCCGGTGTCGTTCGGGTTTTGAAGGGGTTCCACTTCGGGATGAACCATGCTCATTTGGCGGCCGAATCGCCGGACGGATCCGAAAAGAGCATAGTATTTCCCTTTCCTGAACAGATTTCGGAAATAGTTTTCGCCCCGGAACCAGACACCCTTTAACTCTCCTGTATCGTCTCTGAATGTGATTTCAAGACGTTTTTTACGACCACTGCCAGTTGTGTATATAGAAACGGGTGTGGCAATGACAAGGCGGGGATCGCCGGTTCCGGGAAGAGAACGAATCGGTTCAACCCGGGTCTTGTCTACATAGCGATGAGGGAAAAGCATCAAAAGGTCATCCGGGCTTTCAACCCCGATACTTTTGAGCGCTTTAAGCCTGGTAGTGCTCAGATTGGGTAGTTCGTGTAAGTTCAAATTAATATACTGATATATATCGTTATATCTCTATTATGTCGCTTCGGGCGATTACAAATGGGTTTTTACGAGGGTTTTGTCAGTTTTTATGAAAAAAAGGGAATTTATCTTGGATTGTGTTTGGTTTGATTCGCGCAAATTTCCTACCTTGGCAAGCTCTTGAATTCACGAAACCAAACTGGTAAATCCGTGCCTACAATACAGCAACTGATTCGCAAAGGTAGAAAAAACAAGACGAGTAAAACAGGGTCTCCGGCTCTGCAGAACTGTCCGCAGAAGCGTGGCGTTTGTACTCGTGTATATACGACCACACCCAAGAAGCCAAACTCGGCTCTTCGGAAAGTGGCGCGTGTTCGACTGACGAACGGAATTGAAGTTTCAGCATATATCCCGGGCGAAGGGCACAACCTGCAGGAGCACAGTATTGTTTTGATTCGCGGGGGGCGTGTAAAGGATCTTCCCGGTGTGAGGTATCATATTGTACGTGGAACCCTTGATACAGCCGGTGTGGAAGACCGGAAGCAGGGTCGTAGTCACTATGGTGCAAAGAGGCCCAGAGGCTAATTATTTCAGGACTTTAAACTTGTAACGGATATGCGCAGAAAAACAGCAGAAAGCAGGGTAATACAGCCGGATCCGGTTTTTCAGGACAAGCTCGTAACGCGATTTATTAACAGTTTGATGCGTGACGGCAAAAAAAATGTTGCTCGAAATATTCTTTATCAGGCATTTGAAATTATTGAAGAGAAGACGGGCGAGTCGCCGGTTGATGTCTTTAAGGAGGCGTTGAAAAATGCCTCGCCTGTGGTAGAGGTTCGATCTCGCCGGGTTGGTGGTGCAACCTATCAGGTCCCGATCGAAGTCCGGGCTGCCAGGGGAACCGCGTTGGGAATCCGATGGGTTATCAATGCGACACGCGCAAGAAATGACAAGTCAATGGCACTGAGGCTCTCCAGGGAGCTTATGGATGCTTATAACAATGAAGGTGGTGCGGTCCGCAAGAAGGATGAGACCCATCGGATGGCAGAGGCCAACAAGGCGTTTGCTCACTTCAGATTTTAATAACGCCTCCTGGGGCCTGGGGCCGAGTAAAATTTTTATAACTGCGAGAAAGTAACAGTATTATGTCCGAAGTCAAGACAAAGACAGATCCAAAGCTGCTCGACCGCATGAAGCGGACCCGGAATATCGGGATTATGGCTCATATTGATGCCGGTAAAACGACTGTGACCGAACGAGTACTCTTTTATACAGGCCGTAGCCACCGCCTGGGTGAGACTCATGATGGTGCTGCGACAATGGACTGGATGGAGCAGGAACAGGAGCGTGGAATTACCATTACGTCTGCGGCCACACACTGTATCTGGAAAGATCACCGAATCAACATTATCGATACACCCGGCCACGTCGACTTTACAGTCGAGGTGGAACGGTCTCTGCGTGTGCTGGATGGTGCAATCGGTGTTTTCTGTTCTGTCGGAGCGGTTCAGCCACAGTCCGAGACGGTCTGGAGGCAGGCAAACAAGTATAATGTCCCCCGGATGGCTTTTGTCAATAAAATGGACCGGACAGGTGCCGATTTTTACAACGTGATCAAGCAGATGCGGGATAAGCTGAAGGCGAATCCAATCCCGATTCAGATTCCAATCGGTTCGGAAGAGGATTTCCGTGGTGTTGTGGATCTGATCAATATGAAAGGGATTGTCTGGGACGATGAATCTCTCGGTGCGAAGTATGATGAGGTGGAGATTCCTGAAGAGCTGCGTAAAAAGGCGGAAGAGTATCGTAAAATCATGCTGGAATCGATTGCTGATTTTGATGACGAGTTGATGGAGAAGTACCTCATGGAGGAAGAGATCTCTGCAGAAGAGATCGAAGCGGCAATTCGAAAAGCTACGTTGGCCCGCTCGATTACTCCTGTTCTTTGTGGGACTGCTTTGAAGAACAAAGGGGTCCAGATCATGCTCGACAAAGTGATTGATTATCTTCCAAGCCCGCTGGATGTGGAAGCGGTCGACGGGATACATCCGGACGATCATGATCAGAAATTGAAGCGTAAAGCGGATCCGAATGAACCATTTTCCGCGCTTGCTTTCAAGATCATGTCTGATTCTTATGTGGGTAAGCTGGCCTTTTTCAGAGTCTATTCCGGAACGCTTGAAAAGGGATCCTACATTCTCAATGCCACGACCGGAAAGAAGGAACGGGTTGGTCGGTTGCTGGAGATGCATGCCAATGACAAAAAGGATATCGACGTAGTGCGAGCGGGCGACATTGCCGCAGCTGTCGGGGTAAAGGAGGTTCGTACAGGGGATACGTTCTGTGCGGAAGATGCTCCTATTCTTTTGGAACAGATTACGTTTCCCGAGCCGGTCATCAAGCTTGCCGTGGAGCCGAAGTCCAAAGCGGATGCAGACAAGTTAACCACAGGGTTGGTGAAGCTGGCCGAAGAGGATCCGACTTTCCAGGTAGAGACCGACGATGAGACAGGTCAGACGACGATTGCCGGTATGGGAGAGTTGCACCTTGAGATCATTGTGGATCGTCTGAAAAGGGAATTTAAAGTGGAAGCCAATGTTGGCGCGCCACAGGTCTCTTATCGTGAGACAATTTCGAAACCGATCACACACCGTGAGATCTACAAGAAGCAGACAGGTGGTCGTGGTAAATTTGCCGATATGGAGTTTGAGATTGGTCCGATCGACCATTTTTCAGACTATGAGGACGATGACAAGAAAGTCACCATTAGTGAAGGGTTTAAGTTCATCAACGAGATTGTGGGGGGAAATATCCCGAGAGAATTTATTCCCTCTGTGGAGAAGGGATTCCGTGAGGCGATGAAGTCGGGAATCCAGGCCAACTATGCGGCACAGAATATTGGTGTCCGGTTGTATGACGGTTCCTACCATGATGTGGATTCGGATGCATTCAGTTTCGAGCTGTGTGCCCGTCTTGCATTCCGAAATTCTGCGAAGAAAGCGGCACCTCGTATTCTGGAGCCGATTATGGATGTTGAGATCACCACTCCGGAGGAGTACATGGGAGATGTTATTGGCGATCTGAACGGACGAAGAGGTATTATCGGAAAGATGGATAACAATCCGGAAGGGTCTCTTGTTCGTGCCAAAGTGCCTCTTTCAGAGATGTTTGGCTATTCAACCCAGTTAAGATCGCTATCACAGGGCCGTGCTGCTTACTCGATGGAGTTCCTTGAGTATTCAGAAGTTCCGGACAGCAAAGCAAAAGAGATCATAGAAGAACAAAACTAAACAGTAAAGGTACAGACACATGGCAAAAGAACAGTTTCAGCGAAGCAAGCCCCACGTAAACGTGGGCACGATTGGTCACGTGGATCACGGCAAGACGACGTTGACGGCGGCGATCACGACTGTGATGGCCAAGACGTACGGTGGAGTAGCGCGTCAGTTTGCTGACATTGACAATGCACCTGAGGAGCGGGAGCGTGGGATTACGATTGCGACCTCTCATGTGGAGTACGAGACGGACGATCGTCACTATGCTCATGTGGACTGTCCGGGTCATGCCGACTATGTGAAGAACATGGTAACGGGCGCGGCTCAGATGGACGGAGCGATATTGGTGGTTGCGGCGACCGATGGTCCGATGCCCCAGACGCGGGAGCACATTTTGTTGGCTCGTCAGGTTGGTGTACCCCAGATTGTGGTGTTTATGAACAAGGTGGATCTGGTGGATGATGAGGAGCTTTTGGAGCTGGTAGAGCTGGAAGTTCGGGAGTTGTTGTCGAGCTATGAGTTTGATGGAGATAACATCCCTGTGATCCAGGGCAGTGCGCTGGGCGCGTTGAATGGAGAGGAGAAGTGGGAGCAGAAGATTGTGGAGTTGATGGATGCGGTAGACGACACGATTCCGACGCCGGACCGGGATGTGGACAAGCCGTTTTTGATGCCGGTGGAGGATGTGTTTTCGATTACCGGCCGGGGCACGGTGGCTACGGGCCGGATTGAGCGTGGAGTGATCAAGATTAACGATGAGGTGGAGATTGTCGGGATTGTTGATGATGCGATGAAGAGTGTGGTTACGGGGATTGAGATGTTTCGCCGGTTGCTGGATGAGGGTCAGGCCGGAGACAATG
>JBBDRX010000097.1:0-20519 GCA_040905245.1 Balneolaceae bacterium
TCCCGCTCGGAATAGGCGAACATGTAGGCCAGGTCGTATTTGACCCGGGCCATCAGGCTCAGGGTGTCCCGGTGCTCCTCTTCGGTCTCTCCGCAGAAGCCGCTGATGATGTCGGTGGAGAGGGCCAGACCGGGGATGATCTCGCGCATCGTGTCGATCAGCTCGAGATAGGCTTCCCGCGTGTAGGGACGGCGCATCCGCTCGAGCACGTCGCTGTTGCCCGATTGAGCCGGAATGTGAATGTAGTTGCAGAGGTTCGGCCGCTCGGCAATCATGTGGAGCAGCGGAACCGGAAAATCTTTCGGGTGGGGCGAGGAGAAACGGAACCGGATTTCGGGAAAGCGTCCACTGGCTAGATCCATGAGGCGGGTAAAGTCGGCCTCCTCGGTTTTGTAGGAGTTGACGTTCTGACCCAGAAGGGTGACCTCTTTGTAGCCTTGATCGGCCAGTTCCCGAAGCTCGCGCAGGATCGAGTCTACCGGGCGGCTCCGCTCGCGTCCCCGGGTAAAGGGGACGACACAGAAAGAGCACATGTTGTCGCATCCGCGCATGATGGAGACAAAAGCAGTGATCCCGTTGCCGGAGGTTCGAACCGGTTGAATATCGGCGTAGGTCTCTTCGAGCGAGAGCAGAACGTTGACGGCTTTGCGTCCGTCGTCCACGTCGTCGAGAAGTTTCGGAATGTCTCGATAGGCGTCCGGACCCACGACCAGGTCGACCAGTTTTTCTTGCTCCATGATCTGCTCACGGATTCGCTCGGCCATGCAGCCCAGGACACCGACGGTGAGGTGTTTGTTGCCTCGTTTGAGCTGTCGGAACTCCTTGAGCCGGTTCCAGACCCGCTCTTCGGCGTTGTCCCGAATCGCACAGGTATTGACGAAGATGATGTCGGCCTCTTCGGCTTGCTGAACCGGTTGCATGCCACGGTCGAGGAGGATCGAGTTGACGATCTCCGAGTCGGCCACATTCATCTGGCAGCCGTAGGTTTCGATGTAGAACTGTTTCTTCATAAAGCCCTTCTGGTTTGAATCCATGAATAATGCCGGTTCTTCGGACTACTCCTCGGGTGCGGACTCGTCCACGATTTCGATCAGTTCAAGCCGATAGCCGAGAGTCGCTCCGGGGTGAACGCCGTCTGGAAACGGCCCTTCATCTCCAAAACCGAGGTCTCCAGGTACGGCAAATTCATAGTTCGCTCCCTCTCGCATCAGCAGTAGCCCTTCGCGAAGGCCCGGAATAAAGTCCTGGACACGTGCCTCCTTTCCACTCTGAAGAGTTGAATCAAAAATGGTAAAGTCCGCCAGCCATCCCTGTCCCCGGAACCGGATCAGAGATGTCTCATTCGGCTGTTCACCATCTCCCTCCTCAATAACCTCGTACTGCAACCCGCTGTCGGTTACGATCACATTAGGCCGCTGCTCATTCTCTTCCAGATACTGCTGATCCTCTTCCGGGCTGATATCCGGGGTGTTTGGGCCATCCGAGCAGCCAACCACCATCAAAATGGCCAGCAGCAGGGAGGTGATCATTCCGGTTCTGTATCCTGTCTTCATCGTTACGATCATCGTTGTATTATTCATAGTAGCGTCTGATCCAGTTCTCTTTATGGGCTCCGGCAGAGGCACTTCCCCGCCGCCGTCACCTGCAACGCATCTCACTCCCGTTCTGTATCAGAGAATGGAGCCTGCCAGAAACGGTCAGGCCCGCTTGCCCGGCCACGTAGAGGGATTGGCTCTCCAGCTATTCAGTGTTTTAAGGCTTTCGGATTCGATATAGTTTTTCTCCACGGCCACCTCGATCAGCGTCGCATAGTCGGTAAGTGCATAGACAGGGATTCCAGCGTCCTCAAACTGCTTTCGCGCCTTATCGAACCCGTAGGTGAAAAGGGTAAGCACACCCTTGATGTCGCCGCCGATAAATTGAATCGCGTCCACAACAGCCATGGCAGAGCCGCCTGTTGAAATCAGATCCTCAATAACAACGGTTGTCTGTCCCTTGTCGACACCCCCCTCAATCTGGTTGCCCAATCCGTAGGCTTTCGCTTTGGAGCGGACATAAGCCAGCGGTTTGTCCATGTTCTCCGCAATCCAGGCTGCATGCGGAATGCCAGCCGTTGCTGTTCCGGTAATCACCTCCACATCGGGAAACTCCGCCTCAATGATCTCGACAAACGCCTTGGAGATTTTCTTTCGGACAGCGGGGAAGCGCAATGTCAGTCGGTTGTCGCAGTAGATCGGAGAATTCCATCCGGAGGCCCAGGTAAATGGTTTGTTCGGCCGCAGAATAACCGCATTGATCTTCAGCAGCTCTTCGGCCAGCTCTTTTGCAAATTTCTTATCACGTATCATCGTCAATGACTACCAAAAATCGTTTTGTTTATCACTATCACGTTGTTCATCACCCATTTCGTATATCCGGTCGGGTACACATTGTTTCGGGCTGAACCTGTTCGTCTGTAGCAGGCGTACAGCAAATGCTCAGGAATCACGACAGCATGGCCATCAACCAGATTCCGGACTGCAGACAGGCGAGAGCATAAAACCCCGCCAACAGATCATCGAGTAATATACCAAATCCGGAAGGAAAATGCTGTAGACGTGCAATTCCCAACGGTTTCATAATATCGAAGAGGCGAAACAGAAGAAATGCCGCTAAAAGCCAGAGAAGGTCGGCCGGCAGATCTCCCCGCAGGGGCAGCCAGAACAGGACGAGAGCCTGTCCGGCAAACTCATCGATGACCATCTTCGGAGGATCCACACCCCAGGCTTGCTCTGCGTCATCGGCTACCCAGAGGCAAAGCAGAGAACCTGCAAGAACAGCCGCGAGCAGTCCCAAAATTCCTGCCGACAAGGCGACCGGCCAGAGCAGCAGAACACTGGCCAGGCTGCCCCATGTGCCGGGGGCTCCGGGAAGTGTACCGGCTCCTCCGAGTGTAGCGATCTCCAATTTCAGCCTGTCAGTCGCTCTTTTCATGGCAAGTCAGTTGCGTTCGGTTCGGAGAAGGAGGTGGCGGTTAACAATCAGGTACTCCACTCCCGTATAGACCGTAACGGCGACGACGGCCAGCATTGCCCAGCCCATGATCGAAGTCTCCATCAACCGGTGTACTTGTTCAGAAAAGAGGATATCTGCCTGGAGAAAGACGCCGATCAGCAGCGAAATATAGAGGAAAATCATCTGCAACATTGTCTTCAATTTTGCCGAAAAGCGAGTCTCTACGTCAATATCCTTGTAGTCGGCAAGTATGCGAAGCAGAGTAATACCAACATCACGGATCACGATGATTCCGACAGCCCACCAGGGGAACTGAACCGGATCCAGAAACGGGAGACAGAAAAATCCGGCGAAAGTGAGAAACTTGTCGGCCAGCGGATCCAGGAAAACCCCCGATTTGGACTCGACATTGTAGGTGCGGGCAATGTAGCCGTCAAAGAAATCGGTAACCGCGGCGGCCGCAAATACGGCGATGCTCAGAGAGCGCCAGACAAGGGCATCCTGGAGGTACATATAGAGAAAAATCGGAGCCAGAATGATCCGAATAACCGATAGTATGTTGGGTACATTGTGCACCCGGGCAAGATACAAATTCCGGCCGGGAGAAGCAGGGTAAACTCTACTGCTGCCGATAATCTCCAAATAATGGAAGCCAGTGATACTCACTATCGTGAGCGGGAAAGTTTTCAAGATTTTGGTGTTTACAGGTACATCAAGCACACCGGCGGGTATTGGGAAACATTTATCGGGGTGCATGGGCTTATGAAACCAGTTATCAACTTCCTATTTTGTGGCCGGTAACCGGTAGGACAATCTGATACGACAACCTGGTTCAGACGATCGACTCCTCTTCTGTTACCGGGAGTCAGCAGACCGGTTCAACCCGTAAAAAAATACACCCCGGCCAGTCGCTCCGGGGCTATCAGTATACATCCGCCTATGATGAACGCCCATATTCTCTCAATCGGCAATGAACTGTTGATCGGAGACACCGTCAATACAAACGCTGCCTGGCTCGGGCGGTTTCTGACAGAGCAGGGGTTCTATGTGGAGCAGGTGACCATCCTTTCCGACGAGGAGGATGCGATTCGAAATGCCATCCGGCAGAGCTTGTCGGCCGCAAAGCTGGTGATTTCCACCGGAGGCCTGGGCCCCACCCACGACGACATTACCAAAAAAGTGGTTGCGGATCTGTTCGATTCCGAACTGGTGGAGGACGGCGATATCCTTCAATCCATCCGGGAGCGTGCCGAGCGGAGAGGGATTGTCATGACACCGGCCCGAAGAGAGCAGGCGATGGTACCGGACAGCTGTGAGGCGATGCCCAATGCCCGCGGCACAGCCCCCGGCCTCTGGTTCGACCGCGGAGAGTCGGTTCTGGTACTGCTTCCGGGCGTGCCGTACGAAATGCGTTACCTGATGGAGCACGGTGTTAAGCCGAGACTCTCTTACCGGTATCCCGACAGGGAGGTGTATGCCACCCGCTATCTGAAGACGGCGGGCGTGGCCGAAAGTACACTCAGTGACGAGGTGATTGGTGATTTGAAACCCTGGCTGGGATCCGGTAACGGGGTTGCATACCTGCCATCCCCGGCCGGAGTGACCATCCGGATCAGCCGGAGCGGCCGGTCGGCAGCCGAGGCGGAAGAGCAGCTGGAACCTCTGCTGCAGCACATTCGGACAAAGGCTTCCCGGTTCATCTACGGAGAGGGCCGGGATGCCACTCTCGAAGAGGTGTTGGGGAGCCTGTTGCGAAAAAAAGAGTTGTCACTGGCGGTTGCGGAGAGCTGTACGGGCGGCCTGGTGAGTGATGCTCTGACCGATGTGCCCGGAAGCAGCGACTACTTTCGGGGTGGAGTGGTTGCCTACGACAACGCCGTGAAGATGTCGGAGCTGGGGGTGCGAGGCAGAACATTGGATAAATATGGTGCTGTCAGTAAAGAGGCCGCTCTGGAGATGGCCCGGGGAGTGGCAGAGCGGTTGGGCACCGATATCGGAATTTCCACCACCGGGATTGCCGGGCCGTCAGGAGGAACCGATGAGAAGCCGGTGGGAACCGTCTGGACCGGCTACTGGATCCGGGGAGACCACTTTGCCCTCCATTCCGTCTTCGGAGACGATCGCCGGCTCAACAAACTCCGGACCACCACGTTGTTATTGGAGACAGTTCGCCGGAAACTGCTTGGTATTGACCCGATTCCCTATGAATTGACCCCGTTTCGCCCGTGATGCTTCCGCTGCTTATATCCCTGGTTCTTTTCGCTTCGTTCGGAGGGCCCGAGAGGAGCCTGATTGACGCGCAAACGACGGGTCTGGAGCTGGCACAGCCGGTGAACGAGTATCACTCCGAACAGTTTTCTGATGTCTGGCCGGTTGCCCGGATGATCGTTGATACGACAGCTGCACAGAGCGATACGAGTGACACGACAGGGGTTGAACCGGTCCGTACAGAACAACTTGATTCGGGGAGCGAAGCTCCTGTCGAAGCCGAACAGGACACTACGGAAAACGAACCGCTGGTTCCCGCCGATGGCACCCCCGCCGCGCTGGATACGGCAGGAATGGACGCCCTGGCGCCGCCCGAAGAGGAGAGTTATCTGGAGATTGCCATCTGGCCGGACGACAGCAGCCCCGGATTTGATGTGGCGGAGACGGACAGCACACTCCGCTGGTTTATGGCACTGGACTGGAATGAACGGCTCTACCGCCAGCCCGGTACTATCACGTACCGGCCCGGACAGCTGGGCCATCCGACCGGCCTGGATCTCTACGGTTTCGAAAACCGGCACCACCGGCTGATGGTCAACGAACTGGATGTTACCGACCCGGTCACCGGCCAGGT
Organism: Balneolaceae bacterium; assembly: GCA_040905245.1. Lineage (GTDB taxonomy): Bacteria > Bacteroidota > Rhodothermia > Balneolales > Balneolaceae > JBBDRX01. Next base: position 5,837 of record JBBDRX010000097.1, read on the forward strand.
CAACTGGAGCCGCTTGCCGCTGCACCGTATCCGGACCATTCTGGAGGACGATCAGGGCTGGAACTATCAGTCCCGGGTCACTCTTCGCGAGCACTACATGGTTCAGCCCAAAACGTATCTCAACTTTGACGAAGGGAGCGGGGACTATCGAAACCTGGAGTTTACGTTTACGCACAATTTTCAGGAGAAGACCAACGTGGAGCTGGCGTTCTGGGACCGGCGGGACGGAAGCGGGTTTCGGCAAACCGGGCTGGAAGGACGGCAGCTCGTTGTACGCGGAAGACACCATCTGAACGATCGGACGCTCTTGAAAATAGGATATCTGAACAATGGGCTGAACCTGGACCAGTCCTTCGGTTATCAGATCACCGATCCCTTTTTCTACGACTTTAATCCGTTTACAACGGCAGCTGTTGAACCAAATGCTTCGTCCAACCAGACCACCAATGATCTCTATTTGCAGGTTTTTCAGCGCAGAAACAGTGAAGAGGATCCGCACCGGGCTGCCGGCATCAACTATCAGACCGACCACCGTGCGTTGGAATACAGCCAGGATACGACGGCCTATTCGATGCGGGATCTCGGCCTGTTTGCATGGCAGGAGCTGCAGGCGGGCCCGGCAACGTTTCGGGCACGCGGGGACCTGAATCTGATGAATGAAGCCGGGGGCGGCTCGATACCGGCCGACCGCTGGTTCCGCTGGAGGGGTTCTGTCCGGGGAGATATCCCGTTTACGCAGTGGCTTCGCCTCCGGGGCGAGGGAGGTCTGACGGGACGCAGCGACGGGCAGAGTGGCTACGAATCGGCAGCGACACTGACGGTTCAACCCATCCATCGCCTGGAACTGGACATTACCACGTCGGCCGGGTCCACTATTCCGACGCTGCAGGCGCTCTACTGGCAGTCTGTGGAGTATCAGGGGCAGGAGGCACTCTCCAACGAAACGGGGCAGGAGTTGTCGATGGAGGCTCGCATTCAACTCTCTTCTACGCTTCAGGCCGGCGGCCGGGCGGGAATTCGGGAGAACCGGCGCGCCATTTTTACCGACCCGAACGGGCAGTTCACAAACATCGATCCCTATGAAACCCTCTACGGGACAGCCTGGATCCGGCTCGACAGCCGCATGTTTGAGGGGGCACTCTCTGCGACAGCGCGTCAGTTCCAGAGCGGTTCAGCCCATCCGGTCAATCGTCTGCTGGACGAATCCGGCCAGCCGGTCTGGCTCAAAGGCTCGTTATACTGGAAAAACTACCTGTTCAATCGGGCAGCCTTTGTAAAGGCGGGCCTCTCCGGAATGGTGAGTCCGACACGTTACCGCCCATCGTCTTACCAGGTGCCGCTCAATCGATGGCAGCACGGAACCCCCGGGGGCCTTATCCCGGATTTTCACCGGCTGGACCTAGACATGAGTGCCCGGATCCGCTGGTTTATGCTGTTGGTCCGGTACGAAAATCTGCTTGATGGAGTGGGGCAGCCGGGGTACTTTGAAGCCGAGCGATACCCCATGCCGGGACGGCGTCTGCTGGTGGGAATCCGCGTGGTGTTTACCAATTGATTTCGTGGCGGATTCGAAATGGCTGTGATATGGGCGCCCAACGGTTTGTCGGCTGGAAGCGGCCGGTTTGGAATCGCTCAAACAGAAGTCTTTAACAAGTTCAGACGGTTGGATCCATGAGTGTACGTTATGTTGTAAAAGAGGGGTTTGCCGGGATTCAGAGAACCCGATTGGCCGCTTTCACCTCCATGTTTGCCCTCTTTATTGCGGTCTTTCTGATCGGCATGCTTATTCGTGTGGGGTTCAACGCCTATGATGTGGCCCAGTCGCTTCGCCAGCAGGTCGAGGTGGAGGTTTTTCTGCAGGATCTGGACGATCGGAGTACCAGGGATATCGAATCCCGGCTGGAGGGAATTGAGTTTGTCGAAGAGCTTCACTACATCTCCAAGGACAGTGCCGCAGCCATATTCAAGGAGGAGTTTGGCTACGGGAGCGAGTCGATGGCCAGCCTCAACTTTCTGCCCGCCTCTTTTCGGCTCACTATTGACGCGGATGCGGATATTGAACAGATCGACGAAACCGTGGAAGAGATTGCCGAATGGGGAGGGGTCGATGAAGTGCAGTTCAACCTGGCTCTGTTGCAGCGGCTTCACTCCCGGATTGAGCTGACGGCCATGGCCGGAGCCGGACTCGTTTTTCTGGTGGTGATTGCCTCCATCGCGCTTGTCTTTAACACGATTCGGCTCACCATTTATGCAAAACGGGATCTGATTCGCGCCATGAAACTGGTCGGGGCCACCAACGGATTTATCCGACGGCCATTTCTGGTGGAAGGGATTCTGCAGGGCCTGTTTGCCGGCATATTTGCCTGCCTGATTCTCTATGGGATCTTTACCTGGATCATTCCGGGCTGGGTGCCGCAGTTGGGCATTCTGGAGTGGCCCGGAGGGCGCTGGTACTATCTAATCGGCTTCATGTTCTTTTTGTCGCTGCTGATGGGCTGGTGGGGAAGCCTCTGGGCGTCCCGGAAGTTTATCAAGGACACCCAGGTCTATCACTGATCAGGTCGATTTGATCTTGTCGCCGCGCCCCTGCCGTTTTTTGCACGTTTCGGTATCCTTGCAGGTGCCAAGCAGATGGAGGGAGTGACCGCTGATTTTGAAATCGTGAATCTCTTCCATCATTCGCTGTATTTCCAGAATACGCGGGTCACAAAACTCGATAACCAGCCCGCACTCTTTGCAGATCATGTGATCGTGCTGCTGGTAGGCGTATGCCCGTTCGTAGTAGTACTGGTTTTTGCCAAACTGCTGGCGGAGCACAAGCCCACACTCTACGAGCAGGTCCAGGGTGTTATAGACGGTCGCCCGTGAAACACGGGTACCGGCACTCTTCATATTGAAAAAGATATCATCGGCATCGAAGTGCCCGTCTGCCTGATAGATCTCTTCCAGAACCATGAACCGTTCCGGTGTCTGACGCTGATTGTGTTCCTTCAGATAGGTGCGAAAAATCTCCTTCACCAGGGTGATGGTCTCTTCTTGGGCCGGATGTGCCATAGTATTAAAATCAATGGATCAGTATTGGTACGTCGATTCCGGAGCGGTTCGGACAAGCTGCCCCGGTGGGGTTCCGGGCAGGTGGTCGCGGTCCGTCCCGGCAGATTCCGCTCAGTTTTGCGGACTCTCCCCGCCTTCTTCGGACGAGGCGGTGGCTACCGGCGCTTTTCGCGCATTGATAAAGGAGCGGATCCCCAACACCACAAAATAGATGCAGAGAATCGCCATCAGAGCCTGAGAATAGGCGGCAGCCGGTCTTTCAAGCGGTGTTCCGCTCAATACATTCAAAACACTCGTCAACCCCCCGAACGTTCCGATAATTCCGAAAATGGCCAGTAGAAGAGCGGCATGCATGGCGTGTTTTCGCATCGATTCGTTGCGTGCCCCGAGATAACCCAGTCCGACAAACACCACTCCGAAGGCGGACGGAATCAGTGCGGTGTAGCTGACTCCACCGGTTGCAATGTAGGAGATGATTCCGAGTAGAAAAAGGACGAGGCCGATGGCTTTGCTGACAGTAGGCATGACAGTTCAGGTGATGGGTTGATTCAGGGTTGACATCCGTTTCAGTACACGTTCAAGTTTTTCGACAAACAAGTCGGCCTCTTCGGGGCGGTTGCCCCGCCCGAAACTGATTCGCACACTCGCATTGGCAAGTGTACTCTCCAGGCCGATCGCCGTGAGAACGTGTGAAGGTTCAACGGCCCCGGACGTACAGGCCGATCCGTTCGAAACGCATACTCCTTCAATATCGAGATTCAGGAGCAACATTTCACCATCAAACGTCTGGCCGGGGGACGGGTTGAACCGGAGGTTGAGAATGTGCGGAATGACTCTCTCAGGCGGTGTATTGAGTTGATACTGGCCCGGAAGTTTCTGATCCAGTTTCTCCAGAACACGTGTCCGCAAGGCCTGGCAGTGCGCATGGTCCGCGTCCATCTGCTCCTGCGCAATTTCCAGTGCTTTTCGCAGGCCTACGATGCCGAGAACATTGGACGTACCGCCACGCCGCCCCCTCTCCTGCGACCCACCATGCATCCATGAAGCCCAGTCCACCCCCTCGCGCACCACCAACACGCCCGTGCCCTTGGGCCCGTAGAACTTGTGGCCGCTCAGGCTGGCCAGATCCGGCCCCGCGCGTCCCAGGTCCAGCGGAATCTTTCCCGCACTCTGCACGCAGTCCGAATGAAACGGAACGCCCTTCTCATGGCAGACCCCGGCAATCTCTTCGATCGGGTTCACTGAGCCCAGCTCGTTGTTTACGTGCATGATCGACACCAGTGCCGTATGCTCTCCAATGGCGTCTGACACCTGCTTCGGGCTAATCCTGCCGAAGCTGTCGGGCTGCAGGAAGATCACCGTCGCCCCGTGGGCCTTCAGCGCCTCCGCCGTCTGCCGGACCGCGTTGTGTTCGGCTTCGGAGGTAATAATTTCCGTCCGGTTGGTTGTCTCCTGGTTCTTTGCGGCAAAAAAGAGCCCCTTGATCGCCGCGTTGTTGCTCTCGGTTCCGCCGCTGGTAAAGATCACCTCTGACGGCTTTACATTCAGAATATCGGCCACCGATTCCCGCGACTCTTCCAGCGCTACTTTTGCTGTCTGGCCGGCCTGATGAACCGAACTGGCATTTCCGAAATGATCGGTAAGCCAGGGCATCATCTCTTCCAGAACACGCCGGTCCAGTGGGGTGGTGGCAGCGTGATCAAAGTAGATCGGGTTCTGCATGGCGGTTGCGGATTTGTTTTTAGTCAGAATCGTAACAGGGAAAGGTATGGAATAACAGTCTCATAGTCATTTGGTTTGGGCAATCAGACTCCAATGGAAGTGCAGCTTTGCCTTATAATCTACTAATAACTTCGTTCATGATTCTTTCATATGCTTCATCTTGGTCATACTCGATTTCAGGTCTAAGAAGAGCTATAATATCTCCTGTAAACTCATTGTCTTGCATCTTTTCAATCAGATTTAGCTCAAATTCGCGGGCGGTGGGTGCTTTATTATTTTCCTCTTCCAAATATGCGTAAAAACTCTCGATGATTTTGTCTATATCTACATCAAAGGTTTCAATAGCATGATGGAGATCAAATAAATCACGTCCTTTTTTTCGCTGGTATAATGCCCTGAGTTTAGTTCCCAGGAGTTCTTCAAGTTGATAGGTTGTTACTTCTGTGCATCCTCGATACCAAGGGTTATCTATCAAATAGGTTTCTTTTTGTAAACCCAACACACTAAAGTGCTCTCTTGTATTGATTTCAATTTTTAACCGCATTCTGGGCGGTGGAGATATTTCCGGTTCAAATGAATAATAAACCGTGCAGTTATGTTCGTTCAGTTTAACTTGTCGGTCATTTTTCCCTCCCAGGAATAGTAGTTGATCTCTAATGGCTTCCAGCATAGGTTTGGCAGAAGCCGGTCTTAACTGAACGAGATCAATATCCTCTGAATATCTCGCTGGAGGATGCAGGTATAATTTATGTAGTGCTGTACCGCCTCTGAATGCGAGGTGTTCTTTCAAAAAGTCATTGGAAAATATCTCTACAACGGCTCTTGAAATAATTAAATCTTGTTCAACTTGAGAAGATTCGCTCCAGGGAGCCATAGATCTCCATGCATCTATATAAGCCTTGGGAATCATAGATCGTCAACTGCTACATTCATATTTGGGATTATTTTCCAACGGTTTGGTGCTTTTTGATTTTCACTGCCTGTTTTGGGGTTTAGTTGTGTCGGGTAGTATTTTCGGTCGCTTAACGAGTTATATAAGGTATTTGCCAATGTGGTTTTCTGAAGCACTATTTCAAACAGGTATCCCAACCGTTGAAGAGTCGTTGTTTGAGGGAAATTATCAGCCGTTTTAGCAAGTAGATCTGGTTTTAGTTCTGAGGCTAGTTCAGCCAATACGGTTGCTGCTCGGTTGATACCTCCAATGCGGTCTGAGTAAAAGACCAAATCAAAGGCCGTTAATGCCGGACCCGAAATATTGATATATCCAGCATCCGTTTTCTGATGAGTTACCAATTCTGTGTTCCAGCTTTTTTTTAGACAAAAGATAATTGATTGTTGCCTGTTTTTGATAGGCCTTAAATAAGGAGGTTCAGAGACAACAAAATGTGTTTGTGGTTGCTGATGTGCTGCTCCGTGATACATAGCTGCTGTCAAAAGGCCAACATAGTACTTCCGTTCCAGGAAGTTCATCAGTTCATTCACGAAATAATTCAATGGAAGGGTTTGATGGGACGCATACTCAGCAGGTATGATTAAATAGAAATTCTGTCGAAGCCTTGAGATTTGCACTTTGTCGGATAACCGCTGAATTACTTTATGGTAAGCCTCATCAGATAAATTAAACTCGGAAATGACTTCATCACCGGTAAACGTATATCGGCCCCTGCTGCGAAGATGATCCAAGTAGCGGTTGAGGTACTCGTAAGTATTACCAGGGCTCATATTAGTTCGAAACTGCATTGATGGACGAAATTCATCCGTTTATGCAGTTAAAAACTAAAAAAGACCGATTAATAACAACTGAATTTCGGGACAGGGTGGATTGGATTGCAGCGCAGCCAGGATAGAAAGTCTGAATAAATTCTTATTTTGGGTACGTATTCAGCGAAGCCGTTATTCAGGGCGTTATACCCACAATCACGAATCTGATTTCTATCAGGTTTCATTGCTAATAATTACATTGGAGTAAATCTAACACGTTTCTTATGGCTACTGATTTTAAAAAAATTGAAAAGTCTGCTTTAAACCTGGATCAAAAGAATAAGGTTCGTTTAGTAGAGAAGCTATTGGAAAGTATGCGGGCCCAAATTGATCCAGAAATTGAACAATCCTGGATTAAAGAAGTAAACAAGAGAAAAGAGTCGCTAAAGTCCGGCAAGGCATCCCTGCATTCTTCAGAGGAGGTAATAAGGGAAGCAAGAAAACTTCTTCAAAAGTGATCATTAGATTTCATTCTGAAGCAAGAAAGGAATTTTTCAGGGCGGTTGAATTCTACGAAGAACAGGTTGTTGGGCTTGGATATGAGTTTATCGATGAGGTAGAGAAAGTGCTGGAAGTCATTGAGGCCAATCCCAATTCAGGTACAAAGATTACCAATTCTGAGAGAAGGTTTTTGGTATCCCGCTTTCCGTATGGAGTAATTTATACTGCCATACCCAACCAGATATTCATTTTTGCAGTTATGGATTTAAGACGTAAACCTGGCTATTGGACATCTCGAAAATGAGACTGTGGATATAACAAGCGTTACTCGACATAAATCAAAAGTATAAAACAAAGCAAGAAAGGAGTATTGAATGGTCAAGATGACCCTCAAAGAGATTGACCCAACCGGAAAAACCGTTTTGATGCGAGTGGACTTTAATATTCCGATCAAGGATGGGAAGATCGGAGACGACAACCGGATCCGGCAGGCGCTGGAGTCGATCAACTATTTGACAGAACGGCAGGCAAAAGTGGTACTGACCAGCCACTTGGGCCGTCCCGGCGGGCAGCCGGACCCGGCCTACAGCCTGCGTCCGGTCGCGGATCATCTGGCTACATTGGTGAAAACGCCCGTTCACTTTGCTTCGGACTGCATTGGAGAGGAGGCCCGTTCGGCCATCGACAAAGCCGGTGCGGGAGAGATTGTCCTGCTGGAGAACGTGCGGTTTCACAAAGAGGAGAAGGCCAATGACGAAACGTTCAGCAAAGAGCTCGCCGCCCATGGGGACCTTTTTGTCAATGACGCTTTTGGATCCAGCCACCGGGCGCACGCGTCGGTAGCCGGGGTCGCCCGCTATCTGCAACCGGCTGTCTCGGGTTTTCTGCTCGAAAAAGAGATTCGCTATCTCGAGCAGAGTGTAAACAACCCCGACCGGCCGTTTGTCGCCATTCTGGGCGGCGCCAAGGTTTCCGACAAAATTGGAGTGATTCGCAACCTGCTGCCGAAGGTGGATACCATTTTGATCGGAGGTGGAATGACCTACATCTTCTACAGAGCCAAAGGCCTTCCGATCGGCAACTCGCTCATTGAAGAGGATAAGGTGGAGCTGGCCAAAGAGTTGATTCGCGAGGCCGAAGAGTCGGGAACCGAGTTGCTGCTTCCGCTCGATTCACGGGTGGCGCGGGAGTTTGCCAATGACGCGGAACAGAAGGTTGTCGGAGTTGACGGTATTGAAGACGGATGGATGGCACTGGACATCGGCCCGGAGAGTATGAAACTGTACGCTACCCGGATTCGGGAGTCCAAGACGGTTCTCTGGAATGGCCCGATGGGTGTATTCGAGATGGAGAACTTCGCGAAAGGAACATTCAAGGTTGCCGAAGCACTGGCCGAAGCTACCCGAAAAGGGGCTACAACCATCATTGGAGGGGGAGACTCCGCCGCCGCTATCAAGAAGGCAGGCCTGGAGACGAGTGTATCTCATGTTTCGACCGGTGGCGGAGCCAGTCTGGAGTACCTGGAAGGAAAGGAGCTGCCCGGAGTGGCTGCCCTGACCGACGCGTAAAAATTAAAACACCCATCTTGCCTGCAGCCCGATGTCGCTTCGCCGGTTTCCGGGGATAAATGCGGGCCCGGTGCCACTGCCATCGCGGTCCCGAAAGAGTGTCACTCCTGCCTTCAGCCAGATTTGGAGGCGTCGTGCGGGCCGGTAGTTGGCCAGCAGATAGGCGCGGTGGCCCCGGCTGTAGAGCATGGTGGAGGCGAAGGATTTAAGCTACCTCCAGACGCCCTTCAAGAAGTTTTCCAATCTCTACCCTGGAGACACCGAGTTGAAGCAGTACTCTGATCATCAGGTCCAGAGAAACTCCCGGGTCACCGGTCTCCAGTTTAGCGATACGTGACTGGCTGGATCCGATAGCACGGGCAAGCTGACTCTGTGTCCATCCTTTCTTTGTTCGTCTTGATTTCACCATGTCATAGATAGCCAGACGGATTTCTATATAGGCTTCCTCTTCCGGTGAGAGGTTCAAAAAATCGGATGTAGATCCTGTCCGGAATCCCTTCTTTTTCATTTTTTTCTTATCCATGGTACTGCATCAGTCGTTTTTTACATATTTCAATGATATGAAGTGGTGTTGTACGACTCTTCTTTGCAAATACTTCCAAAATGACAACGGCGTCCGAATCAATGAAATAGATAATCCGCCAGGTTTTGTTCTTGTCATTGATTCGAAGCTCATGACAATGATTCCCGATTGACGGCATTGGCCGGGAGTCTGGCATTTCCAGCGAGTCGCCTCTCTGGAGCCTTCTAAGATGAAAACCGGCTTTTAATCGTGCCGTTGAAGAGAACGGCGGTGTTTTGATTTCTCCCTGAATCCAGACTAATGGTTTATCCATTGCAGTCAGCTTTTAATATGTCAAATATGACATAATTAGTCAATTAAAATACCCATCTTGCCTGCAGCCCGATGTCGCTTCGCCGGTTTCCGGGGATAAAAGTGGGCCCGGTGCCACTGCCATCGCGGTCCCGAAAGAGTGTCACTCCTGCCTTCAGCCAGATTTGGAGGCGTCGTGCGGGCCGGTAGTTGGCCAGCAGATAGGCGCGGTGGCCCCGGCTGTAGAGCATGGTGGAGGCGAACGCGTAGAGCAGATCGTTTTCGTACATATAGACTCTGGAATGAAACGACTGTGTCCGAAAGTGAGCCAACCGCAGATCCAGCCGAAGGGCGTCTGCCGGTTCCACCCGAAGGTCTCCCCAGGCCATCCATCCGTAGGAACTCTCTTCCCCGGCGGGTTTTGCCTCGACGCGTTCGAACCGAAAGCGGGCCCTCAGGTCGGGTTCGAGTTGTCGCGAGACCTGGAACCGGGTGGTAAACCGGCTTTCCGGTGCAAGCCGGCGTGTCTCCATGCCGTAGCGGTCGGCCGTGGTGAACTCTTCGCCCCGGACCTTTCCGCGGACGTGAACCATTATTTCTGTTCCCTTTGCCGGTTGCCAGTCGGTTGAGATGAGCCAGTCAAATCCGTGAGATGGGCGGCGGGTCAGAAAGCGGGGGCCCGGAAACTGGAACAGATCGGCGTATCCCCGAACCCGGAGTTGCCGGGACAACCGATGTTGAATCCCCAGATACCAGCCCTCTTCGTTGTGGGGTGTGCCCGACTGTTCACTGAAGCTGTCTCCGAAGATCGCCTGAAACCGTTCTCCGTAGCGACGCCAGGCGAGCGTCATCCGGGTGCCTCGCCCGGCCGCCAGTTCCACCCCGGTGACGGCCCCCCAGCCGCCGTTGCCGCTTCTGCCCGCCTCCCCGAAGAGCTGTCCGGCACCCCGGCTGATGCGCCAGTCGCCGGAAATGGCCCAGCTGTCTCTGCCGCCGGGCCGGTCGGCTTCCCAGGCTTCGCTTCCGGGTTGAACCGGCCGGTCAAAACGGTTGTGCCACCCGCCAAAGCCGATCCGGCCGCTGGTTCGGGGCTCTTCGTCGATGGAGAAGTGCTGCGTCACGCGGGTGCCCAGGGTTCGCTGACGGGTATTGTAGCGACGTTCCCGTTCCGACCGGGTTCGGTAGTAGGGTGTCCGGGCGGGAAAGCGGATTGTATCCGGCGAGGCCTCCGATGCCGTCCGTGGCCGGGCAGACCAGAAAGCGGTGGCCTGCAGCTCCTCTCCCCAGGTGGCAGCCAGCCCGCGAAAGGAGTGGGTGGTCATCGTGGAGGTGTGTCCGCGAATGCCGGCCCCACCCCGGTTTACCGACCGGATCACATTCTGGCCCTTGCCAAATGTGGAGCCGCCTCCCAGAATCAATCCCTGGCCGAACTGAACCCGATAGTCGCCAACAACCAGCATTTGCAGGCGTCCCAGTTCTTCCAGAGAAATATGGACGGGCCCGTCGTCCGGCCCCGCAAACCCGCCGTGGGGTTCTCCGGGGCGTTTGTTTCGGATCAGCGCGGCCGAGAGGTGGTCACTTCGAAAATGGATTCGCTGGTAGAGCCTCTCCGGTCCGCCTACATACCCTCCGAGCGAGTCCGGCATCCGGTAGCCGTCTGCCAGGTCGAGCGACTGCCGGAACCGGCTGATCATTTCGGTCCGCGGGTTGTGTACCCAGGCGGCGGGGTTCAGATAGTAGTCCCGCCGCAACTCGGACGGTGTGCCAACGGTCAGATACGGCCGAATCTTCTCGAGTGTAGCCGGCCCGATGCCCCGGACTTCTGTTACCTCTTCCACCGACCCGAAGGGACGGTTCTCTTCCCGCCAGGCGACAATGCCTTCGGCCAGTGCACCGGTAAGGCCGGGAACCTCCATCAGTTCCTCCAGGCGGGCCCGGTTGATATTCAGCGGGTTGGCCAGCAGCTCTTCCAGCCACAGCATCACTGCCTCCCGGTCGCCCTCGTCTCCGGCCTCTTTCTCCAGAATCTCCTCCAGGTCCTGCTCAATGGAATGCCGGTCCGGCAGGGTTGTTTCGGCAGTATCGGCTACGGTCGGAAGGGTCGCGCCGTATAATGAAGCCGAACCAGTGCCTGCAGGTTCGGCTGCCGCTACAACGAAAGCTGGAAATACGACCACGGACAGGAGTTCGTACAGTGTGTAATGACGGCAACTCGCCAGCAAGAAACCCGCACCCCGCCTTTTGATTCTCATGAAAAAATTGCGAACATGGCACTGAACTTTCATTGTGAGACGTTTTCTCCGTTTGAACCGGGCCTATGAACCGTTTGATGATTGTACTCCGTAATCGACTCTGGACTGAACCCTGTTCAGCGGCAATCGGCGTGTTAAACAGCCTGTCACCTGTCGGTTCAACCCGTGTCCGGACAACCCGCCGATCGACGGTACGGAGCCTCATACTACTGGGTATGATCCTGCTCGTGGCTACTCCTTACAGTTTGCACGCCAATGAGTTTGACTGTGAGGTATCGGTCAACGACCGGCAGATCAGTGACAGCGCCTACGACTATGTGCAGGAACTGGGCCCGGACCTGGAACGCTACATTAACGAGAACAGCTGGACCGAAGACCGGTTTGACCGGCACGAACGGATCCGGTGCCGGATGCAGATCGTACTTACCGATGTAGACAGTCAGTACAACTACACGGCCGAAGTGATCTTTCAGCTCCGCCGCCCGGTGTACAACTCCATGCAGGAGACGGTTTCGGTCGTGCTGAGTGATACCCAGTGGAGTTTTCACTACCCGCGGAGCCGAAGCCTGATCCGGGACTACATCCAGTTCGACGACCTGACCAGTTTTGTGGACTTTTACATGTACATCCTGCTGGGGTACGACTACGACAGCTTTTCGGAGCTGGGCGGGACACGGTTTTTCGAGCGGGCGATGGATGTTCGCGAGCTTGCGCTGGCCTCGGGCGGGGTTGGCTGGGATCGTGGATTCGGCTCTTCCCGAAACCGGTACGGGCTCATCAGTGATCTTCAGAGCCCGGTCTATGAGGGGCTGCGCCGGGGCTATTATCAGTACCACCGGCACGGGCTGGACGTTTTTGTGGATAATCCGACGGAAGCACGCCGGGCGGTGGTGGAGGCGCTGGAATGGATCCGGGAGAACCGCCGTCGCGCGACCAACAACTATCTGTTCGACATCTTTTTCGATACCAAGTACACCGAGCTGGTCTCCATCTTCCGGGAAGCCCCGCCGGTGATCCGCGGAGAGGCCTACGACCTGCTCACCTCGGTCGATCCGGGACACTCCAGCACGTACGATCAGCTGCAGTAGGGCCTGAAGCAGGCCGGTTCAGCCCATCAGGGCCATTCGGATGGAGAGAAGACGATCGAAAGAAGGGGAGACACGTGCCGGTTCAGCCCGAAAGATCAGGGTGTGCCGGATCCGGTGACGTAGATGATGACGGCCAGAGCGATCAACAGAGTAATCCAGAGCGCGAGAGCGATTCGGTTGGCCTGATCGGCCCGTCGGGTTTCGTACCAGGTGCGCGGGCGGATCCCCTGAAGAATAAAGGTGGCTACGGCAGCCAGGTTCACACAGATTACGTTGGTGATCAAGAGAAGAAAAGAGAGTACCGCAAGATCCCACTGCATGCTTCCGAAGAGCAGGCCGGCGGTGACCAGGGGCGGGAGCAGCGCGACGGCCACCATCACCCCGATGACGGCGGCGGACATTCCTACTGTATAGGCCAGGACCCCGGCGGCTCCGGAGGCGAGGGCCAGGCTGATGTCCGAGAGGTGCACTTCGGTCCGGCTGGCGATCTGATAGACGCTCTCGTCCACGGTCATGAACATACCCAGCAGAATCGAGATAGCCAGTGCCACTGCCAGCCCGGCAACATTGGACTTGAGCGACTTGCGTCCCAGCTCCAGATCGCCCAGGGTGGTGGAGAGGGCCAGCCCGATGTTGGGAGCGAGCAGCGGAGCGATCACCATGGCCCCGATTACAACCGCGGTATTGTCCCGAAGAATACCGAGAGCGGCTACAATGGTCGAGAAGACCACCATCGCCAGATAGATCCGGTTCAGTTTGATCCCGTCGGAAATCTGCGTATAGAGCTCTTCCCGGCTTACCCGAAGGCCCTCGAGGGGGCGTTCCCAGGGCTCGGGCGACTCCTTGTCTGCCGGTTCCTCTTCCTCATCTTTTTTCGGCTCCTCAATACGGGGAATCGTGGCATCCACCGACATAATCACCATGCGGAAATCCGGATAGCGCCCCATCAGCTGTTCGGCCCGGTCCAGAAAGGGTTCGGTCTTCGAGACATCCAGCACCACCTTCATCAGACAGCTGTCGGACTCCTCGCCGCCGCTGTCACGCCAGTAGTGGATGATCGTTTCGTCCTGCAGCAGTTCGTCAATTTCGTGCTGCGCCTCTTTTGGGATCACCACATCAATCTGTCTGAGGGGCATGGGGCGTTCGGGTTGATCTGTTCGGGTTGAACCGGTTCGCGAGTGATCGGTACAACGTTTCGGGATGTTCGCAGGCCCGGACCGGGTTGCTCACATACGGTTTACCCGGCGGTCTGTCGGAATTCTCTTCTACTGGTTGCGCCGGGGGATTCGTCACCGGCCGAAAGAGATTGTCAAGGCAGGGGATGTCCTGCCCATTTCTGTAAGTGTACGAATTTGCCCGGAAAAAATGAGTAGCGAATTTTCCAGTGCCAGGAGGCGGTGATTTCGGATGGTGTATCGGGTGCTTCTCAAATTATTTTGTAAGGATTGTGTGTTATAATGATCGTAACTGTAAATGGCACAAGGAGTTCATTGGGCAGGGGAGTATTGTGCCGGAATCAAAACCGGGTAAGAGAACGCATGAATGCAGAGAGGCGAATCTGCCTTGCGTCCGGGGTAGTGAGAGGGAGAGGAATCGGACGTGTTCTGGCGGGGCTGGTATGCCTGCTGGTTGGAATGGGTGTGGCAACCGAAGTGAACGGGCAGGTGGAAGTGAATTCCAGTTATTCCACCGAAGGGGCCCGGCCGAACGAGGAGGTAACGCTGACGCTGTCGCTGGTGGAGAAGGCGGACTTGCATTATTTTGGGTTAATGATAGAGTTTGATCCTGAATCTGCTGAATATTTGGAATTGAATGCAGTTGGAATTACTGGGGGTGGGGCTGAAATTGGAGGCATGTTTGGAGAGCGCCATCTTGCTGTTGCCGTTTCTCGAACCGACTCCACCCCGATCTTTGAATCCGGGGACTTTATGGAGGTCACCTTTCGCCTGAAATCGAAGGCCGATCCGGGCAGTCTCACCTTTA
>JBBDRX010000098.1:0-3737 GCA_040905245.1 Balneolaceae bacterium
TAAACTATGGTGAAACAGAGTCGGGAATTACACCAATCTATTCATCCTGATAAATGTCAATGTTTAAAAAGAAAAAATCGACCCAGGCGAACCAATAACCAGTATAGGACCTGGCAGCTGACAACCGCTGTCCCTTTTTTGGCCCCTCAACGGCAAAGCCGAAAAGATCCCACCGATTTCCTTCGCTATCTTTCATGATAACAGGAAGCTGGTCCTGGACCGCTTCAAATTCCAAATCTTCGTCTTCAGGTCGATAGAATGCCGTGGCAAAATTGTGATCGGTACTCCCCACAACAAGGTATTGGTCACTAGCAATACTATCTTCGATTAATCGTACTCCTTCTCCAAATTCATCGATTACATATGCTGTTACTTTCATTTCATTTATGGCTTCACCACCACCAATCACACCGTGAACCCTGGTTTTGTTTTCCAGCCTGTCATCCACATTCGAAAGAGGGAATAGGAGAGCATTGTGATTGGTTAAGTAGCCAGGTGTATACACATATCCAGGATAATCCCGATCATGGCCGGTATTCGTTGTCAATACCTTTGAGTCCGGATAGAGCTGTTTCCAGATCCCCCAGTTTGTCTCGATAATTTGAAATGTTTCGATATTTCGGCTACTGAGTGGGCCATTAACAGCACGGAGCTGCATTTGAGACCAATGACTGTCTGTATTACGGTCATAAGGTATAAGGTTGTTACGATACAGAAGTCCGGAAACACCGAACTCTGTCACATTACCATCAATCTTACGATTCCAGGCCATTCCAGTTCCGGTTAATGGACAGTAGAGTAGTGAAAAGGAGATATCACCAGTCCGGTCATTAACAATCTCATGCCAATCCAAAACCTGATGTGGGTAGACTTTTATCTCTCCATTAATATTTACACCGATTACCAGTCTGTTGTTCGGTATGAAATCGATTTCATTTGCCGGTAAAAAATTTGGTTGGTCTATAGAGGGAATTCCATCTTTTCCTGGCCCTCCATCGAAGATTTCGTGTTTAATGAGTAACCATTCACCATCTACGTCTGTATTTGAAAGCGGAGTTGTGTTATCACAGGAAGCCACCAGGAGGAATAGGACGATACAAGTGGCAATGAGTCGTGTATAAATTGTATTGAGATATGTCATAGTCAATCGGATAATTTTCTATCCATTTGACGAATCGAGGGGGGGATTTCTTACGTATTCATGCCAGGGGTATCTGCTGCGAAGCACGATCAGGCCATTATGAAACGGACAGAGAAGGAGTTAATGGCAGAAAATAACTACTCCTCCATGTCGAAGTCCCGTACCACCGGAAGAACAATATGGCTGGGGGATGGCCCGCCGTGATAGATCGTCTGGTTCGCAACCCGGATTTCGTCACCGGTTCCCAGTGGCGCGCCGGTATTCAGGTTCCGGTTGAACTGGGGAAAATTGCTCGAAGTGATGGAGACACGTATCCGGTGGCCGGGCTGGAATACGTTGGCCGTTCCGGTCATGTCGATCTCAAATTCATAGGCTTCACCCGGCGTCAGCAGATTCACTTCGTCCAGGCCCTCATGAAACCGTGCACGCAGGATTCCCTCTGCGATCGGGAATGATGTGCCGTCCGGGTGAACATCACTCAATTTAATCATCCAGTCGGTGTCCGGGCCGTCGGTTGCTGCATGAAGAACCATACGTACCGGTCCGGCAATAGTCAGTTCCTCCTCCAGATAATCACTGGTGTAAACCAATACGTCGTCTCGTCTCTCGAGAGGCCGTTGATCTCTGGGCCCGGAGATAGTCGGAGCCCCGCAGCAGTTGTTCCCGCCGAGTGTGGGGACCGGATTGGCCGGGTCGTATCGATAGCTGTCAATTCCCTGTTCGCCGGGCTGTGAAAACGTGAGCAGGCCATCCCCGCGAAGGGAGTTGGCGTTTCCGTTGCTCTCCAAATACACATTTCGATACTCGGTTCCCGGTACGGGAAAATCGTCCTCCCCTCTCCACTTGTTGATGCCCATGTAGAAGAGCTGTACCGGTTTTTCCTCACTGAAACCGTTGTCGATTCCTTTCAGATGGTAGTCGAAAAAGCGGATCTCGTCTTCAATCTTGTTGATATACGCCTCTTCACCAAAATCAAATTCACCGGCTGTACGTGACTGGCCATGCTCCCAGGGACCTATTCGCAGCCGTGCGCCTTCCCGCGCCTTCCGGCTGCCGCCGTGATTACGCATTCCGATGTAGCCGTTGATGGTACCCTGAATAAAGACGTCGAACCAGCCGCCGTGGCTGTAGGTCGGGACGGTTACCTGGCCGAACCGCTCCTCATCACTGAATTCCTGCCAGTAGTCGTTGTAACTCTCATTGTCGATCCAGTCGCGCCAGTGTTGCACCGGTTGCTCCCCGCTCAACAGATCCATCTCCCGAAGTGGAAGCGTGCGTAGAATATTTTCATAACGGTTCAGTTCCGGAATATAGTCGGCTGTGTGAAGCGTCTGGGGAAGCATGATGCCGGACGGCATGCGTACCACCCCCCAACCATAGTTGAACGCGAGTCGAAACGCACCCCCCATGGTAATCCAGTTGGAATAGATATTTGTGGAAGCAACAGCCGGAAATGCGGCAACCAGGGAGGGAGGTTTCTGGCTGGCGGCCGCCCACTGATTGTGGCCGAGATAGCTGCCGCCGGAGCTGACCACTTTTCCATTGGACCACGGCTGGGAAGCGGCCCACTCAATGGTGTCGTGGCCGTCTTCGGCTTCCGTTCGGAACGGCTCCCACTCTCCTTCGCTTTCAAAAGCGCCCCGCGTGTCCTGGGCAACCTTGGCGTACCCCTGCTGGGCAAATTTGATATATCGCTCGTGCCGACCGGGCCGTTGTACCCCATAGGGAGTCCGGGTGACGATTGTGGGATACTCTCCCGGTTCCGCCGGCAGATAGACATCCGCATAGAGGATGGTTCCGTCTCGCATCGGAACAGGTTGATGACGGAGCACCCGTACCTCTGTTGTGTGAGGCGGGTCGTCCACCGTGTCGGCAGTAACGGGTTGAACCGATTTGTGCCACACGGGATTGTCGGTAATGGCCGGCCGTTCGGGTGCAGTGCTTGTGAATAGGAGGAGTAGTGAGATTATCAGAGTCATGGCAGAGTGCGTTTTGGACAGGTTTTGCGCACATTACCATTTTGGAGGGTGAAATTCAAAAAGCAGGTGAAGAGTGAGGGTCATATGACGGGCACGAAATAACCCTGAATTCGGTTGGGTTGGTAAGACAGATAACGAAAAGAGGCAATAACCATGAATTATTTGATCCTTGCGGGGCTTTCTATGATAGCGATGGTTACACAGACAGAACATGGAAACGACGAATCCCTGGAACAAGCCACCTTCGGCGCCGGCTGTTTCTGGTGTGTGGAGGCGATCTATCAGCGTGTCAACGGGGTCGTGGCAGTGGAGGCCGGTTATTCTGGAGGGGACGTGAAAAACCCGACCTATAGCCAGGTGACCAGCGGACGCACCGGCCACGCAGAGGTGATACGGGTGACATTTGATCCGGAGGTGATCTCTTTTGAAGAGATGCTGGAGGTGTTCTGGCATACACACGATCCGACTACACTGAATCGACAGGGGGCGGACATCGGGCCTCAGTATCGTTCCGTAATCTTTTATCACGACGAAGAACAGAAGAGAATCGCCGAAGAGTCGATGGAGAAGACCGACCACTCCGGTCTGTGGGAAGATCCGATTGTGACCGAAATATC
>JBBDRX010000098.1:3837-20003 GCA_040905245.1 Balneolaceae bacterium
TGGAGAAGACCGACCACTCCGGTCTGTGGGAAGATCCGATTGTGACCGAAATATCGCCTCTGATCTACTACTTCAAGGCGGAAGATTATCATCAAAATTACTTTAACAATAATTCAAACGCCGGATATTGCTCGGTCGTGATTGCCCCGAAAGTACAGAAGTTTAAACGGGACTTCCCGGATCTGTGGCGGGAAAGTTTGTAGATGACAGGTGCAATTCCTTTCTTTTAATCAATTAAACATAATCATACAGGGAGACCTCTTATGAAACCAGGGATTCGATCTATTCTGCCATTTCTTGTTGCCGCACTTTTTCTTGTATTTGGCCTGGATCGGGTCGACGCTCAGCAGCGCGGGAACGACAGCCCACGGGTGAGCCCGAATGCATCTGTGAGTCAGACCATTGGGACTACGATCCTTCAGGTTACCTATGGACGGCCTTCTGATCGCGGCCGGACGATCTTTGGAGACTTGGTACCGTACCGTCAGGTCTGGAGAACCGGTGCCAACGAATCCACCGTAATTACGTTCTCTGATCCTGTAACCATCGAAGGTGAACGAGTCGAAGCGGGAACCTATTCCCTCTATACCATTCCGGGAGAGGACGAGTGGGTCATTATTCTCAATGAGAAGCTCTCCTGGGGAACGCAGTACGATGAGTCGGAAGATCTATTACGCGTTCGGGTTCAACCCGGGCAGGCACCTCACCAGGAGCAATTTCTGATCTATTTTGACGAGGTGGACGAAACATCCGGAACACTTTTGATCCACTGGGCTCGTACGAAGGTTCCTGTACAGATCGTTGTTGATACAAACTGACCTCCTGAGTATGACAGAAAAAACCCTCACTGCCCGAAAAACAGCGAGGGTTTCGAATCATCGGACCCGTGTAGTGGGGTTTTCCAGTTACAGGCCTATTGTCAATTTGAACAGTATATTTCGCCCGGCCTGCGGATAGAAGTAATTGAAGTGCTGCTCATCGCCTCCCGCAATCCAGCCGAATGTATATCCGTTGCTTACATAGCGTGTATCCAGCAGGTTGTTGACCTGAAACTGCAGATCGATGGAAGAAGCCCAAAGGGTATTGTCGATCCGATAGCCCGCACGGAAGTCGTTGACCAGGTAGGGATCAATGGATCTGGATGTAGTAGAGGTGTTATCCAGATACTGCCGGGAGACGTATTTTGCATTCCATGCGGCCCTCCAGCTCCCGCGATTGAACTGCAATGAGGAGGAGCTGATCAGGTCGGGAGAGAACGCGATACGGCTCTGGTCGTAGACCCGGGCCGTTTGCCCCCCTTCATCGAAGTTATCCAGATAGTGGACATACTCTGGAATTCGGTTCCGGCTCAGTGTCAGATTTCCGCTCCAGGAAAACGCGCGGGTCAGCTGAACACCCCCATGCAGTTCAATGCCGGCGCGATAACTTCGATCCACATTCTCGCGGACATAGGCTCCCACATCGTTGACGGCACCGGTCAGAATCAGCTGGTCCCGATAGTCCATGTAGTAGAGATTCAGTCCGGCCCGGAACCGTTCGAACTCTCCCTCATACCCTACCTCGTAGTCATAAAGACGTTCCGGGGAAGGCCGGCTTTCGGGCGTGGATTCCACATAGTCTCTCCGTCCGGGCTCCCGGCTTCCCACACTCAGCGAAGCGAAGAGCCTGTGCTGGTTGTTCACCTGCCAGACGAGCCCCACTTTCGGATTAAAGAAATCCAGCGTGACTTGCTGCTCCAGATCGCGAATCTCCTGGCCTCCCTGGGTCTCCTCTACCCGAAGTCCCAGAAACTGATATGTGACACGCCGGAGCTGGAGATCAACATAGGTATTGAGTCCGTCCCGGAGATAGTAGTTGAACTTCCCGTAGACGTTGCCATCCGTCTTGAACCCGTTGTTGTTGTAGTATCGATCTTCAGGCATGCTCTCGCCCGCATACCGGGCCCAGATCACCTCCCCGAAGTGATCCCCGTCGTACTCATTATAGGCTCCGCCAACTGTGAGATCCCACTGGTCCTGTGTCCACTCGCTGGAGAAAATGGCTCCGTAGAAGTGGTTGTCCAGCCAGCGGCGCCGGACCAGGTCGCTCTGTTCGATAGTTTTTCCGCCGATTTCGACAGGGTCGATCTGATAGGTGGACAGGTCATCCTCTGCACGGAACTCTTCAAAGTAGCCCCGGCCGTAGGTGTAGTGAAGAGAGCTGTTGAGCCTCCAGGTGTCCGAGGCTCGCCAGGAATAGTGCAGATGGTAGTGATCCTGTTGATAGTTGTCTGTCTGGTTTTGATAGGTAAACTCGTTAAATCGTCGATTTCCGAGATTCTCCCGCAGGCGATTGGCATCTCCACCCAGATTGGCGATGTATCGCTCCAACTCGCCCGAATCGTTCTCCAGGATCGGTTCCGGCACCCCGTTCCAGGCCTGATATGTCTTTTCCTGGCCTGTGATCAGATCCATTTTCAGAAGAGATTGTTCTCCCTGACGAGAAGCAGAGAGGTTCAGTGAGCGGAGGTCGGACGCGGCCCGGTCGATGTAGCCGTCTGAATCCATTTTTGAGAGACGGCCCTCCAGGTTCCACCCATCTCCGATTTCGCCGGACCCGATCTGAACATTGAACATCCGGGTGTTGTAGGACCCAATCGTCGAACTCACTTCTCCGAACGGCTCGGCCTCCATCCGGCCGGTCTGGATGTTCATAGTGGCTCCGAACGCACCGGCTCCGTGCGTTGAGGAACCAACACCACGCTGGATCTGGATATTCTCTACAGAAGAGGCCAGATCCGGCATGTTGACCCAGAAGACATTCTGAGACTCCCCGTCATTTACGGGAATTCCGTTCATGGTTACGTTGATCCGGGTCTGGTCTACCCCGCGGATTCGCAAACCGGTATAGCCGACTCCCGCTCCGGCATCCGATGTGGAGACAACGGATGGTGTTGAGTTGACCAGAAATGGAAGATCCCGGCCAAAATTCTGCTGATCAATCTCCTCCCGGTTGATGTTTGTGTATGCGATGGGTGAGGATTCGTCCGCCCGGAGTGCCTGAACAAACACTTCACCGGTCTGAAGCGCCCGCCGTTCGAGTCCGATCCGGAGTTCATCTCCAGGTTGAACTGTTACGGTTCGGGTGGCGTATCCCAGATAACGGACCGAAATTTCGGTGAGCCCGTCTCCGGAGAGTTGCAGTTCGAACGTTCCATCCTCATCGGTCGCCGTCCCGCGGTTGCTATCGGCCTCAAGCACGGCGGCTCCCGCAAGGGGGTCGAGTGTCTGGTCGTCAAAAATGACACCGGTCACGCTTTGTGACCAGGCATCGGTTGCGACTAACAGTACAAGGACTGTAAGTAGTAGTTTTCGTATGGACATGTTGTAGCCTCCTTTCTTATGCGAAAGCCGCTTCGGGCTCTCGTCAACTGATTATGGAATCCGGGATGTACCGAACTCCTGATAAGAAGAGGAGGAGGTAAACTTGCGATACTGAAAGTGCAAACAGAGTGGCATTTCAGGTTTCCCTTCGCCGGTATTATCCGGATCAGGTATCAGGGTATGATCTCAGCCCGCTTTTGCAAGCACCCCCAACCTTCGGTTGTGATGATGGTAAGATAAGGCAGGTTCTATCGCTTCGCAATGAAATCGGGCTGTAAAAATCGTATAATTTTTAATTCAGAGCTGTTTCTGAAGATTCCAGAAACCGAATAGAGTGTCATGGTGACCAATCAGGACGTTGCAGTGAGACTGCGGGAAATTTACAAACTTATGCAACTTGCCGGCATGAACCGGTTTCGGGCTATTGCGTTTGACCGGGCGGCCCGAACCATTGAGGCACTACCTGAACCGGTCTCTGACTATATAGAAGAGCGGAGCCTGACCGATCTGAAAGGAATTGGCAAGTCGATTGCCGAAGACATCTATCACTATGCGGAGAACGGGCATATTCCAGTGTTGGACGAACTTCGTGAGACGGTGCCGGACGGCCTCATCGAATGGCTGGATATTTCCGGCCTGGGGCCAAAGAATATTGTCAAGATCCATAAAGAGCTTGGAATCGAAACGATGGCCGAACTGAAAGAAGCGTGTGAGGACGGCCGTGTTGCTTCTCTGCAAGGGTTGGGAGAGAAATCAGCAGAGAAAATTCTGCGGTCGATCTCCTGGCTGGAGCAGTTCGGCCAGCGGATCCTGTTGAGTGAAGCGATGTGGATTTCCGCACCATTTCGGGCTGTGCTTTCGAAACTAAATGGTGTCCAGCGAGTCGATGTGGCAGGGTCGCTGCGAAGAAAGCGGGAGACGATCGGGGATATTGACCTGTTGGTGGCCGCCGAAAAAGAGTTCGCGGAAGAAATCTTTGACCATTTTACAGGTCAGGAGCAGGTAACGGAAGTGCTCGGGAGGGGAGAGACCAAAAGCTCCGTTCGGACCGGGGGAGGCCGTCAGGTCGATCTGCGTATTGTCTCTCCGGAAGAGTATCCGGCTGCTCTGCTCTACTTTACAGGAAGCAAAGAGCACAATGTAGCGCTTCGTCAGCGCGCCCGATCCAGAAGCCTCACACTGAATGAGTATGGCCTTTTCCCGGTGAAAGACGACGGAGAGCCGGACCGTACCCGGCCGCTTGCGGTGAAAGGAGAGGAGGAGATCTATCAGAAGCTCGGGATGAATCCGGTTCCACCCGAACTACGCGAGGGCTATGGAGAGGTGGAAGAGTTTGAAGAGGGTCCGGGGCCGGCACTGGTTACGGTCGATCAGATCCGCGGGGTCATTCATGCCCATTCGGTCTGGAGTGATGGCAAGCAGACGATCGAGGAGATGGCCAGAGCATGTATGGAGCGTGGGTATCACTATCTCGGCATCAGCGACCACTCCAAATCTGCCGCATATGCCGGTGGGCTTTCGGAAGATGAGGTGAAAAAACAGTGGGACGAGGTCGACACATTGAATGAAAAATTTCGGGACGAGGGTACGGAGTTTACCATCTTCAAGGGAATGGAATCGGATATTCTCTCTGACGGATCGCTGGATTATCCGGAGGCTCTTCTGGAAGGGTTCGATTTTGTCATCGCCAGTGTTCATTCGGCGCTGGATATGTCCCGGGACCGAATGACACGCCGGTTTCGTAATGCAATTGAACATCCAGCCGTTCGTATTGTTGGCCACCCGACCGGGCGGCTGTTGTTGAGGCGCGAGGAGAGTGATCTGGAGATGGACGAATTGATTGAACTGGCAGCCGAGCACAATACCGCAATCGAAATCAACGCAAATCCGTGGCGACTGGATCTGGACTGGCGGCATGGAGTCAAGGCCCGGGAAGCCGGCCTTCTGACCAGTATCAATCCCGATGCACATACAATCGATGGAATTGATGATATTCGGTTTGGAGTCGCTATTGCAAGAAAGGGCCGGTTCGAAACGAAACGGGTGGTGAATACACGATCAGCCGAAGAGTTTGCCTCGTGGATTTCGGGAACGACCAACTGAATTGGACGTACAATAGATTGCGTGTCTTTCGTTACAGATATGGGATAAGGCAGCAGTGGAGAGTTGGAATGACAGGCTCTGTAACGAAGGTTGTAGTAGAGGACCGATCATTAAATGATGGGTGAAGGGCCCGGAGTAGCAACAGAGAACAACGTAGCAAGTACCAATGTGCAATCAACGAACGGAAAGGTGCAAAATGGTCAACAGACGACCCGAATATAGCAGACGGATGAGAGGAGACAGCGTGTGGGCAGAATCCATCCATTTATTGGTGGCTATTTTGGCATTAATTTCACTAATAATACTGCCCGGAATTGTCCAGGCACAATCAGCTGAAATTATTCTGGCCGGATACAACCATGTACCTACGGTTCGTACATCTGCAACCGGTGTTGTGACTGTAACCGTTGAAGCCGATACACTCATTGTTGAGGGGCAGTTTCGGGACTTGCGGGGGGTGTATCGTTCAGCCTCGATCCATTACGGGCCGCCGGACGAGTCGGGCAATCGCCTGTTTGGCCTCAACGTCGATCTGGATGAGGATCGGAAGGGAGGGATGTTTTCTGCAGAGAAGAACCGGTTTGGGCTCAGGCCGTCGCTTCGAGAGGCGCTGAAAGCTGGAAACCTCTACATATCGGTTGCTTCGAACCGGCATCAGCGTGGTGAAATTAGAGGCCAGATACCTGCTGTCCAATAGGCACAGACCGGTTCAACCCGTTTTTTCTTATCATCCGTGATCAGGTCGCATTTGTCCCGGCAGGAAGGTTGCTGATGGCTTCAAGAGCTGGTGTGGGGTCTCCCATGACATAGAAGTGGATACCGGGAGCTCCCTGTTCGAGTAATTCTTCGCACTGCCTGGCCGCCCACTGAATACCGATCTCTTTGACATGTTTCGGATCCTCTGCTACCTGGCTGACCAGCTCATCGGGCAGGTTCAGATGAAAGTACTTCGGCAGGGTTGTCAGGTGTCGTTCACTTGCCAGTACTTTGATCCCGGGAATAATGGGCACGGTAATGTCTGCTGCCCGGCATTTTTCGACAAATTCGAAGTAGGCCGGGTTGTCGAAGAACATCTGGGAAACAATGTAGTCTCCGCCTGCCTCAACCTTCTCTTTCAGGCGCTGTATATCCCGGTCCAGATTAGGTGCTTCAAAATGTTTTTCCGGATATCCGGCAACTCCGACACAGAAGTCAGTGGGGTCGGCATTGGCAATCTGCTCCAGGTACTGTCCTTTGTTCATCCCCTGAATCTGGTTGACCAGATCGATAGCGAATTTATTAACAGTTCCATTGGCTCGCTGGTTGGCGGACGGGCCGGTAGCGTCTCCGCGTATGGCAAAGACATTGTCAATGCCCAGATAGTTAAGCTCAATTAATGCGTCCTCACTCTCCTCCTTGCTGAATCCTTCACAGATCAGATGGGGGACGGGGTCGACACCGAATCGGTGCAGGATGGCTGCACAGAGTCCGATGGTGCCGGGCCGCTTTCTGCGAATATGTCGCTTGAGAGTACCATCTGGCAGCTCCTCTACGTAGGATTCTGCAGCATGATACGTGACATCAATGAATGGCGGGTTGGCAACTATCAGTTTTTCAATGGCATCGAAAACCTGTTTGACAGATCCCCCCCGTTTGGGAGGAATAATTTCAAAGGAGATTAATGGGCCTGATGCTTTGTTGTAGTGATCGATTACTTTCATACTGCATTTTCTGACTCTTATCTCGTAACTTGCAACTCTGTCTGAGTGTAGAACATAATAAAGTAAGGCCAATCGCCAGAAATTAAAAGATGAAACTGAACCACCCTGTTAATACGCAGCTGAAACGTCGAATTCTGCTCCTGGATGGAGCCATGGGAACCATGATCCAGGCGTATCGCATGCAGGAAGAGGACTACCGCGGAGAGCAATTCCGGGATTTTGATCATGAGCTGAAAGGGAACAACGATTTGCTCTGCCTCACGCAACCGGAATCGATATGTTCCATTCATGAGGAGTTTCTGAAAGCCGGTTCGGATATCATTGAAACCAATACGTTCAATGCCAATCCGATTTCTCAGCAGGACTACCATTTGGGCGAGTTCTCCTATGAGATCAACCTTGCGGCAGCAGAAGTGGCCCGGGAGGCGGCAGACAAATTTACGGCCGGGGATGAATCGAAGCCGAGGTTTGTGGCCGGTGCAATCGGCCCCACCAACAAGACGTTGTCTCTCTCTCCGGATGTGGAAGATCCCGGTTATCGCGCTGTGACGTTTGATGAACTGGTGGAGGCGTACACCGTTCAGATACGGGGTCTTGCAGATGGAGGAGTCGATCTTTTTCTGATTGAGACCATTTTTGATACACTCAACGCCAAAGCCGCCATCTATGCGATCCATCAGCATGCCCGGCAAACCGGGGTGGCTCGTCCGATTATGCTGTCCGGAACCATTGTGGATCAGAGCGGACGGACTCTTTCCGGCCAGACTACAGAAGCTTTCTGGGTCTCGGTCAGTCATGCGCGTCCGCTGCTCAGTATCGGATTGAACTGCTCTCTGGGGTCCGATCAGATGAGGCCGTATATCAGTGAGCTTTCACAACACGCGACCTGCTATACGAGTCTCTATCCCAATGCCGGGCTACCGGACGAACTGGGCGAATACAATGAGACGCCGGAGTTCATGGCTTCACAGCTCTCTGATTACGCGCGAGAGGGATTTGTGAATATTGTCGGCGGGTGTTGCGGCACGACACCCGAGCATATAGAAGCGATGGCTGCAGAGGCACTTCAGCATCCGCCCAGGGCCATTTCCATCGTAAAGCCGTGGTTGCGCCTCAGTGGCCTGGAGCCGCTGGTCATCCGGCCGGAGACCAATTTTGTGAACATTGGTGAACGAACCAATGTGACAGGTTCATCGGTGTTCCGTGACCTGATCAAGGAGGAGAAGTATGAGGAGGGATTGTCTGTAGCTCGCCAGCAGGTGGAAAATGGTGCGCAGATGGTGGATGTGAATATGGATGAGGGTATGCTGGAATCGGAGGAGGTGATGGTTACTTTTCTGCGGTTGATGGCATCCGAACCGGACATTTCCAGGGTTCCGGTCATGCTGGACTCTTCTCGTTGGTCCGTTCTCAAAGCCGGACTCAAAAGCCTGCAGGGAAAAGGTGTCGTTAACTCGATTAGTCTCAAGGAGGGGGAAGAGGTCTTTCGGGAACAGGCACGTACGATTCTTGATTTCGGGGCGGCTGTTATTGTTATGGCGTTTGACGAGGAAGGCCAGGCCGATACCTACGAGCGCCGAATCGAGATTTGTGAGCGGGCGTACCGGATTCTGGTCGATGAGGTGGGTTTTACGCCTCAGGATGTGATTTTTGATCCCAATATCCTGACGGTTGCGACCGGCATGGACGAACACAACAACTATGCAGTCGACTTTATCAATGCGACTCGCTGGATCAAGGAGAACCTTCCACACACCAGCGTAAGCGGTGGGCTGAGCAATATCTCTTTCTCGTTTCGCGGGAATAATCGAGTGCGGGAGGCGATGCACTCGGCCTTTCTGTACCATGCCATCCGGGCCGGACTGGATATGGCGATTGTCAATGCCGGCCAGTTGGAGGTGTATGAAGAGATTGATCCGGAGCTTCTGGAGCGGATCGAGGATGTTCTGTTAAATCGCCGGGACGATGCGACAGAGCGGCTGCTTGAATTTGCCGAATCGATCCGGGCAGATCAGGGTGAGGCCGAGGAGAAAAAACAGGCGGAGTGGCGGGAGAAACCGGTAGCCGAACGGATCAAGCACGCCCTGATCAAGGGGATTGTGGATCATATCGTGGATGATGTGGAGGAGGCCAGGCAACAGTTTGAAGAGCCGATCGAAGTGATCGAGGGGCCGATGATGGATGGAATGGATGTGGTTGGAGATCTCTTTGGATCCGGGAAAATGTTTCTCCCGCAGGTGGTCAAGAGTGCCCGTGTGATGAAGAAGGGGGTGGCACATCTGATTCCCTATATAGAGGAGTCCAAACGACGCAGCGGCTCGGATAAACCAAAAGCGAAGGTCTTGCTTGCTACGGTCAAGGGGGATGTTCATGATATCGGGAAGAATATCGTAGCGGTTGTGCTGCGGTGTAACAACTACGATGTGATCGACCTGGGCGTGATGGTTCCGGCCGAAAAAATCCTGGCCGAAGCAAAGAAGGAGAACGTGGATGTGATTGGTTTGAGTGGCTTGATTACACCGTCTCTGGACGAGATGGTTCATGTAGCCTCCGAAATGGACCGCCAGGCGTTTCATCTGCCGCTGCTGATCGGTGGAGCGACCACGTCCCGCGTACATACAGCCGTGAAGATTGCGCCTACTTATCAACAACCGGTCATTCACGTGCTGGATGCGTCCAGAAGTGTGACGGTAGTCAGCAATCTACTGGCAGACAGTCGCAGAGAGACGTTTTTAAGTGACCTGGCGGAAGAGTACGAGAAAGTGAGGACTCAGCACGCCAGCAGACGTAGCCGAAAAAAGACTCTGTCACTGGAGCAGGCGAGAGAGAACAAACTGCAGATCGACTGGAGTCAGGAGCCGAAACTACCGGTTCAACCCGGTGTTCACCTGTTCGAAGATTTCTCTCTGGAGACTCTCCGGGACTATATTGACTGGTCGCCGTTCTTTATCGCATGGGAGATGAAGGGGAAGTATCCGGCAATTTTTGACGATCCGGAGTCTGGTGTCGAGGCGAAAAAGCTTTTTGATGATGCAAATCAACTGCTCGACAAGATTATTGACGGGAAGCTGTTGAAAGCGAACGGTATTGTTGGCCTCTATCCGGCGAACAGTGTTGGTGACGATATCGAGGTCTATGCAGATGAGGATCGGGATCAGGTGGTCGCGCGGTTCCATACGATACGTCAGCAGACCAAAAAACGAAGGGGTGAGCCCAACCGGGCCCTGTCGGACTATATAGCGCCCAGGGAGAGTGGAGTTCCCGATTATCTGGGTGGGTTTGCCGTTACAGCTGGAATTGGTGTGGATCAACTCGTTCAGAAGTTTGAAGCTGATCATGACGACTATAACGCTATTCTGGTGAAGGCTCTTGCCGATCGTTTGGCTGAAGCCTTTGCCGAATACCTCCATGAACGGGTTCGTAAAGAGTTTTGGGGATATGCACCGGAGGAGTCACTCGACAATGATGACATCATTCGGGAGAAGTATCTTGGAATTCGGCCGGCACCAGGGTATCCTGCTCAGCCGGACCATACGGAGAAACGGACGCTCTTCGACCTGATGGAGGTCGAAGAGAAGACCGGAATTACCCTGACGGACCAGATGGCCATGTATCCGGCTTCATCGGTCAGCGGTCTCTATTTTGCCCATCCGGAATCAAAGTATTTCAGTACCGGCAAAATTGCCCGGGACCAGGTGGAAGAGTATGCCGGGCGGAAGGGTTTTTCCGTGGAAAAGATGGAGCGCTGGTTAAGCCCCATTTTGAACTATGACTGAATCGAGGATCATTTGCCATGATCTGGAGATCTATTGGCCTCGCATTAACAACGATTCTTCTTCTGTTGCCGATATTGGGGCTCTCGGTGGAGGTTGCTGCTCAGAGTATTGAAGAGTCGCTGGCACAGGAACAGACAGTTTCTGAACGGGAGAAGATCGATGAAATGATTCGGGAGGTCGATCGGATACAACAAGAGAGTCCTGGCCGGGATATTGGGTCCATGGTCCGGGAAATTCTGCAGCGTTCTACATCGGAACAGTATCGGCCCGGTTATCTGGAAGGGCTGTTACTGTTCGGGGATCACTATCTGACAAGAGAGTTGCCGGACTCTGCACTGGTGCCGGTCCGGGAAGGCCTGAATGAGGCCGAAGAGATCCACTATCGAGTGGCCTTTTTACGTCAGGCCGGACTTGCCAATCGGATGAAAGGGAATCTGCTTGCCGCTATTAACTACTTTCAGGAGTCGTTATCTCTGGCCCAGGAGGGTCGACCGGACAGGATAGAAGCCCGGCTTCTGTACGATCTCTCCATAACTCATCGACAGCTTGGGAACCGCTCATCCACATTCGAGTTTTTGTATCAGGCATTACAGCGAACCGATCAGGTAGAAGATCTGTCTCTGCGGGCTGCTATCCTGCTGGATACTGCAGAACTGTTTCGGGAGCTGGAGAATCCGTCCGAAAGTTTCTGGTACCTGGATCAGGCACTACAGATTGCTGAGGAAACCGAAGACAGACAGCTCAGAATTGAGACACTGTTGAGTTATGGAATTACCTATCTGTCGGTTGGGGATCTGGATCAGTCCGACACCTATTTACAGGAGGTACATGGGCTGGCTTCAGAACAGTCAGAAGAGCTGGTTTATGCCGATTACTATCTGGGCAGGCTTCGTCTGGAACAGGGACAACCGGTCCAGGCCCGTCGTTATTTCTCCGAGGCCCTGGAGCATAGTGATCGACTGGATTTTACAGAAGGCCGGTTTTACGGTGCAATGGGTATTGGGGATCTGGAGCGGCGTGAGGAACATTTTTCGGAGGCGTCCGAGTGGTTTGGAATGGCCCTTGAAGCTGCGAGACAGATGCACGAGGCGTCGATGGTCGAACAGGCACTGGAGAGGAGTTACCTTATCTGGCGTGAGCAGGGAGATTCGGATCGGGCGCTCCATTTTCTGGAAGCATTGAGAACCCATACGGATGAGGTCCAGACGCTGGAGTATGAACGTGCCCGTGCAGAATATGAAGCGCAATTCGAATCGCGTCGCCGGGAACAGGAAAACCGTCTGTTGAAGCTGAGACAGGCAGAGCAAGAGGCTCGGATTCAGTTGCAGCGTGGAATTGGTATTGTGGGGGTGGTTCTTCTGATTGTTTTGGGAGGGGTGAGTGTAATTCTCTACAATAATCTTCGGGTTCGGAAGCAGCTGAATGAACAGTTGAGGGGTAAAAATCGGGATATCAGCGAAAAGAATGACCAGCTGGATCATCTGAATGGAGTCAAAGACCGGTTGTTTGCAGTAATTGCGCACGATCTCCGGGGCCCTCTTCACTCTCTTCAGGGGCTTCTGACTCTGCTTCAACAGGGGAAATTATCAGGCGAGAAGCTTGCGGAGATGGTTCGGCGAGTCGAACAAAGTCTTCAGAATAATACTGCAACGATGGAAAATTTGTTGGTTTGGGCCCGTTCCCAGATGTCCGGAATCGAACTGGAGCGTGAGGAGTTCGATCCCGCTGATGTGGCAGACGAGGTTCTTGCAACGTTTCGACTTCGGGGAGAAGAGAAAGGAGTGACCATTCAATTACATTCGAAGGAGGTGAAAGGGGCCTTTTTTGGGGATCCGAATGTATTCCGACTGGTTCTTCGGAATCTGGTGTCGAATGCGGTCAAGTTCAGCCGGGAGGGAGATGAGGTACGTGTGGTCCTCTCACTGGGAGATGGCGTACTGGCCGTTCAAGTGCAGGATGAAGGGATCGGCATTGAACCGGGTGTAGCAGAAAAAATGTTTGGAGAGGATCACTATACCCGAAAAGGAACTGGAAGCGAGAAGGGCAGCGGCCTGGGACTTCATTTATGTCGGGAGTTTCTGAACAAGCATGGGGGCGCTATCTGGTTTGATAGTGAACCGGGTGTGGGTACGACGTTTCATTTTTCCCTTCCTGAAGATGTAGATGCGGAAGAAGAGGAGGAGACTCATGCAGATTTATGAAACCGCCCCCGGCCGGAGTCGGTTTCTGGCCTTCTGTGGAAGGTGGCTGGTTGTGTTTCTTTTGGTATGGGTCGTGGTTCCGGAGAATTCCAGTGCGCAGAAAATTCCACCGATACGAACCCTGCAACAGGCTCCCGGAAGTAGTCAGTCGGTTGAATATCTGGAGGGGGAAATACTCGTTCGGTTTCGCCGGAATCTAACCAGTGAAGAGAGGCGGGCATTTCATCTTCGCTTCGGGATCGAAGAGAGTCGAATGGCAACACCGGACAGCCTCTATCACCTGCGCCTCAATCCGGAACAGGCAGAACAGCTACTTCTGCAGAAGAATCTCCATCCAAACCTGTCGTATGTTCAGCCTAACTATGTCTATCGCCTGGAGAAGCCTGTTGATTCGAAAACCGAGCTGATGCAGGACTCCCCGGAAGAGGAAGAGGTGTTGCCAGACGACCTGGACTTTCCCCGACAGTGGGGGCTGCGAAATGAAGGGCAAATTTATCGGGGCTCATTAAGTGGAACTCCTGGTGCGGATATTTCGGCATCGTGGGCCTGGGGGGTGACAAGGGGATCGCGCGACGTAATTGTCGCGGTGTTTGATACCGGAATCGACTACACACATCCGGATCTGGAAGAGAATATGTTTCAGGATACACAAGGGCGGTATGGAGTGGACTGCAGTCCCGGGACGATGATTTCGAATGATGGTGTGTGTGGGGACGACCCGATGGATGTTCACGGCCACGGAACTCATGTGGCGGGAATTATCGGGGCGGTCGGGGATAACGCTACAGGGATTGCCGGAGTCAACTGGCAGGTAGAGTTAATGGCGGTGAAGGTATTTAGCCAGGATCCGAATAACCCGGACGAACAGATCACAACCAGCTCTTCCATTTTGGCCGGTTATGATTATGCGATTTCCCGGGGAGCCCGGATCTCCAATCACAGCTATGGTGGCCCGGGCGAGGAACCAGGCCAAGAGGCCAGAATTCGTCTTGCGCAGGAGCAGGATCACCTGGTGGTCGCGGCTGCCGGAAATGTGAGTAGTGGCAGCAGTCCGGAGGATCCGCTCTATCCCGCGGCCTATGACCTGGAGAATGTGATCGCGGTTGCCGCGACCAACTCAGTGGACCGGCTGGCGTCGTTTTCCCGCTACGGGCCTCACGTGGACATCGCAGCCCCCGGTGAGGACATCTACAGCACACATGTTTTGTCTCCGTCGTATCGGTATCTTTCGGGGTCGTCTATGGCCGCTCCTTTTGTTTCGGGGGTCGCGGCATTGATCCGTTCTATTTTTCCTGAGCATACCTATCAGGAGGTAAGAGGGCTGCTGTTGAACCAGGCGGACCAACTCAGTTCGCTGAACGGCCGGGTGAATGAGAGCCGGAGACTCAACGCCTACCGGTCTCTGCCGGCTTCTGACATTCAGTTTACACTTGCCTCGGACGATCCTGCTGCGGATCCGGTAGAGATACGGGTGAATGGCCGGGAAGTCGTTTTCGGGATCTCATTTACGGAGACGACTGACCCGTTCAAGGTCCCGGCAGGGGCAGACGTCCGGCTCTCGGTGGTGTCTGAGAACCCACAGTATTCCGGACAGATTCTTTATGAAGAGGAGGTACTGCTGCCGCGAGACCGGCTTTTTCGAATGGTGTTGACAGGACGCCGGGAGGGGTTGGGTATTGACGGGAGTGGAATTGAGTCTCATCGAATCGAACAGGGCGATTATGAAGCAGGTGACGGTAGAACGGTTGTGACGGTTCTGAATGCCCTGGAAGAGGAGCCGCCCGTCGACCTTTATCTCTTCTATCCGGATAACCGCCCACCACTTCCGCTTGCCTCCGGCTTGTCTTTTGGGGAGTTTTTGGAGAATCGCGAGCTTCCTTCTACCCAACTGGAAATGGATCTTACACGTGGAGATGACCGCCTGAACACCTTCGAATTGTCACTGGAAGAGGATGCCGGCGCATTCGGATTGATGGTACTGATTGATGGAGTGGAGCAACGGCTTTTGTATAGTCGGGGTGTTGGGGAAGGGATTCTTGTGAGTGGCTCGATGCCATCCGGCGGAGGGTTGGCTCGGCACCGCCCGGGGGAGTTTGAACTGGAACCCAATTTTCCCAACCCGTTTCGGGGAGAGACAACCATACAGTTTAACCTGCCGGCAGAAAGAGAGGTGATTCTGGAGATCTATGATTTGACGGGCAGGCGGATACAGCTGTTGTTGCAGGAATCAATGCCCGCCGGGATTCATCGAATTCCGTTTGATGCAAATGGGCTCTCGAGCGGGCTCTATCTCTATCGGATCCGGGCCGGAGAGGAGTCGGAGAGTGGGAAAATGCTGTTAATACGGTGAGAAGTGAATACCGCGCGAGCATGTCTCGCTTAATTGAGATATAAATGGCAAAAAAGGACGAACCCAAATATATGGCCCGCCCTTTTTGGGTCAGCTATGGCTCAGCTGAAAACAGAGTGTGAAATTGATCATTGTCTTCTTTCGGATGAATTACACTCCATTAGAACCTGAAGAGGATTCCAGTTGAAATACTATTGGAAGAGAATACTGAACACGAACCGGATTGCCTCTGATTAATCCCGGATGGAATCTGGCTTGCTTGACAGCTTCAAGAGCTGCTTCATCCAAACTTTCATCAATGCCTCGTATTACCTTTGGATCTTCTACTTCTCCAGTGCTATTTACGATAAACTGAATATATACCCGGCCTTCCAGTCCTGCTTTTTTTGCCTCACCCGGATATTTCAGGTTTTCCTGTACACCGGATAGACCACCTATCAATTCGGGCATTTGTTCAGTAACTACAAAATAATCTCCCATCTCATTGTAGGCTTCCTTCATATCTATTTCTGAATGATGAATGGTGGGTTCTTTTTCAGATTGCAGATCTGTACAGGACATCATCAGTATTATGATGCTCATCACACCAAAAAAAATATTAATACTTGCTTTAAAAGGAACCTGATTTGTTTTTTTTGCTTTAATCATGTTGATCCTCTGTTTTATGTTGGAAG
>JBBDRX010000099.1:0-19894 GCA_040905245.1 Balneolaceae bacterium
GCGGGCGGGATTTGGTGACCTTTTATCCGGAACTATCGCCGGAAACCTGGCTGTATCCGGTCGGGCGGATTTGAGTATTGTTCGGGCACTGGTTGACGGTAAACATAAAGCCGACCGGTTCGCAGACGAGAAGGGACGACAACCGGAACCGGCCGAACTCCTATGACAAACCGAC
Source organism: Balneolaceae bacterium (assembly GCA_040905245.1). Classification (GTDB taxonomy): domain Bacteria; phylum Bacteroidota; class Rhodothermia; order Balneolales; family Balneolaceae; genus JBBDRX01. The sequence continues at coordinate 176 of JBBDRX010000099.1, forward strand.
TCATTCAGTTTTTTGAGGAGCACACGTACCTGCTCTATCTGACCCTGGCCACTCTAACCATTATTACAATAAGCCTGACTTTGTTGCCATCTGATCAGATAACCAATCATTCTCTGTTACACTACGACAAAATCGGACATGCTCTCATGTTCGGCTCCTGGACATTTTTTCTGGGGCTGCTTTTGCTGGTCTCCGGCCAGCGGCCACTACCACTCTTTTCCATATTTCTGGCTGGCTCGTTTTTCGGGATCAGTGTTGAAGTTCTGCAGGGAGTGCTCCCGTCGGACCGTAACATGGATCTCTATGACGTGTTTGCAGATCTGGCTGGATGTCTTCTGGCGATCCTTCTCCTGAAGATCCTGCTGCAACGCCTCAATTCTGTTCAGGATACTGCTCACAATATGTAAAAGGTTATTACGTTATACTTTCAAGTATATATCTAAATTGGTATTTCAATAAATCTTTTTAGTTACTTCCAACTTGAAATTTTACCGATTCAATAACTGTATTTCGCAAGAGACCAAATCAAGTCAACCAGATTATGATTCAGCGGAAAAAACCAAGCGAATCTCCGTAAATATTACACGGTTTTTCTTCAGATCGGCATGCTCGCCACACTTGTACTTTTTATTGCAGCTACCAATATGGAGTTGCGAACCGGTGAAGATGAGGCGTATGAAGTTGAAGAACAGGAGCTGATCGAGATGGAGGAAATTATCCAGACGGAGCATCAGGAAACCCCTCCGCCTCCACCAAGACCGCCCGTTCCGCAGGAAGTTCCCAATGACGAAATCATCGAAGACTCTGACTTCGACATTGATGCGGAAATGTCCATGGACGGTCCGATGGACCTTCCCCCACCACCTGCAGAAGAGGAAGAAGAGGAACCTGAAGAGGATTTCTTCACGGTTGTAGAGCAGATGCCGGAACTGATCGGCGGGCTTCAGGAGCTTCAATTCAAAATCGAGTATCCCGAGGCAGCTCGGCGTGCCGGTATTGACGGACGAGTCTATGTCCAGTTCATTGTTAATGAGCAGGGACAGGTCGAGAACCCACAAGTTGTACGAGGTATCGGCGGCGGAGCAGATGAAGAAGCCCTTCGTGCTGTTCGCGAAGCAGAGTTCCGGCCAGGCATGCAACGTGGACGCCCTGTACGGGTTCAGTACAGTCTTCCCATTGTATTCCGTCTGAGTAACTGAGTCTATACTCCTAGAGACACGGATGTGCCGGTCCTTTCTGGCACATTTCCGGCCATCACCGACCGGAGGACCCGGAGCGATCCCACCCATCGGAAGCATCCGGATATGAAAAATCGAACCGATATTCCACGTGTCTGGTACATATACCAGCAAGTGAGGGGTACTTCCTGCCTTTTTAAAAATTCCCTTCATAAAAAGATTTTTTCTTTCTATAATCTTTGTTCAGGAAAGACGTTTATCTCTAAACAGAACCCACGATTTGAATTTGGTATAAAGGGGTAGGATTATGAAAAAAAGAAAGAATCCGGAAGCAGATTTACGGACCTATTATCCTGTATTTACTCAGGTTGGAATGGTTCTGGCATTACTCATTTTCATCGTAGCTGTAAAAGTGGAGATTACTTCGGAACCTACCGAAGAGTATGTGCTGGACGAACAAGAGGTCATTGAGATGGAGGAAATTATCCAGACTCAGCATATTGAGACACCTCCTCCGCCACCACGGCCACCCGTACCGGTAGCTGTACCTAACGACGAGATTATTGAAGATGTTGATTTCCAGATTGACGCCGAAATGACGCTCGACGGGCCTCTTGATCTCCCACCACCACCACAGGAACAGGTTGAAGAAGAGCCGGAAGAGGACTTCTTCGTTGTTGTGGAACAGATGCCGGAACTGATCGGTGGGCTGTCAGATCTTCAGCAGAGTATTCAGTATCCTGAAATGGCACGACGTGCTGGCATTGAAGGGCGCGTCTACGTTCAGTTCATTGTAAATGAACAAGGTGAAGTGGAGAACCCACGAGTTATCCGGGGAATCGGTGGCGGTTGTGACGAGGAAGCCATCCGTGCGGTAAGTCAAGCACAATTCCGGCCGGGTATGCAACGTGGACGTCCTGTACGAGTTCAGTACAGCCTTCCTATTGTATTCCGTCTCCAGAGCTAACGCTCACAAAAATGTCGTATAACAGCTAAAAAGGTGTGATACTTGTAGTGTCACACCTTTTTTTATGGGTTACAGCTCAACGACCTGTTCAAAAGCTTGAAGAACCTTGACCAGGTTCCGGTATCCCACGATCTCTTTTGCCTCACTGAGCGGCAACCAGCGTATTTCTTCAATCCTCTCCTCTTTTTGAGGGGTGAGTGAGTCCGTTTCATTAGAAAGTTGCATGGAGTACCAGTGGGTTATTTTATTCACTATCTCGCCTTGCTCCGAATAACTGTGTTGAGTCTTCGTCAGGAAAAACTCCAACAACGGCGGAGATGAGCCAATCTCTTCGGAAACTTCCCGTACCGCACACTCCTCTACAGTTTCTCCCTCCTCCACCTTGCCTTTGGGTAAATCCCAGACTCCTCGTCTGTAGATCAGAAGCACCTCTTTTTCGCTTGTCGATGTGCCCTTTCGGTGAAGAACCCCGCCGGCTGCTTCAACTCTCTTCACTGTCTCCCTCGCTGGAACCGGTCTCGTCCCCGCGTTTTTTCTCGTCAGCATAGTTCAGTCGCAGGTTGGTAAGCGTCTGGCTGAGATAATCTTTTAGCTCGCTGGAGAAATTCCCTTCTGTAAATTTCTGAATCGCATTCAACGTATCTATCGCAAATCTGGCAGATTTGAGATCTCTTTCTACCTTGTCGGTCCCTGGGTTTTTCACTTTGCCCAGCCCCATCATGGCAATTTGTTGATACTGTTGAATCAACATCATCATCAAGAGTTGATCCTGCTGCTCGGAATTTAACTTGTCACCATTTTGATCTGTTTTATCCATATCCGTTCTGTCTGGTGTGAATATTCAGGAATTTATGCTGAGTTAGAGTGAAAGAATGTGTATTTTGAGAGTCTGTAACATAACAAAAAACTGATATTCATGGCTATTGTTCACCCATTCAAAGGATGGCTTCCAAAACCGGAAAATGCGTCGGACATCTCCTCGGTTCCCTATGATGTTATCAATACAGAAGAGGCTGCGCAGCTTGCAGAAGGTAAGCCTCAGAGTTATCTCCATGTAATCCGCCCTGAAATTGACCTGCCGGAAGGCACACCATTCCATGCGGATGCAGTATACGAAAAGGGTGCAGAGAATCTTCGGGATCTTCTGAACAGCCCCGAAATGAGTCAAGAGAAGAAGCCGTCCTTGTATATTTACCAACTCGAAACGGATGAACGCAAGCAAACCGGTGTATTTGCATGCGTATCCGTCCAGGATTATGACCAGGATATGATCCTGAAACATGAACTGACGAGGCCCGATAAAGAGGATGACCGAACACGGCATATCCTGACCCAGTCTGCACATGCAGAACCGGTTATGCTTACGTTCAAGGATACGGAAGATGTCACCTTTCTGATGGAAAAAACGATAGTCACGACTCCGCCTGAAATTGAATTCCAGGCAGCCGATGGTGTATGGCATCGAATTTGGAAAGTGACTGCAACTGCCGGGCTTGTTGAAGCTTTCGCTTCCATCCCGAAACTCTATGTCGCAGACGGACACCATCGGTGCAAGAGTGCTTCCAGAGCTTCCGAAGAGTTACGAAAACAGGATGGCTCCCACCCTGGCGAAGCGGAATACGATTACTTCCCTGCTGTGCTTTTCCCAATCGACCAGATGCAGATATTGCCATACAACCGTGTGATCAAAAAGGTTACTGCAGATCAGTTCGAATCTCTTTCAGAGGTACTCGATCTGTCAAAAGGTGGAGATGCTGCTCCTCAAAAAAAGGGTGATGTCTCTATCTATTATCAAGGAGACTGGTATCAGGCTACACTTCCCACTCCCGACCGGGAGGATGCCGTTTCACAGTTGGATGTAGCACGACTCCAGGAGCAAATTCTTTCGCCGATCTTCGGAATTGAAAACCCGCGAACTGATGCCAACATCGACTTTGTCGGTGGCATCAGGGGAACATCAGAGCTGGAGCTACTTGTTAACAACAGTAGAGCCGATCTCGCCATCAGTATGTTTCCAACGGCGATCGAAGAACTGGTTGACGTATCGGACGAAGGAGATCTGATGCCGCCAAAATCGACCTGGTTTGAACCAAAGATCAGATCAGGATTAATTATTCATACATTTTGACAATTTCTATAACCCATGACAAAACGAGTTCACAATTTTAGCGCCGGCCCGGCAGCACTCCCACTGGAAGTCCTGCAGAAGGTAGAGTCTGAAATTACTAACTATCGCGACAAGGGATACTCGATCATTGAAGCGAGTCACCGAAGCCCTGAATATACCGAGATCAACGAACAGGCTACTCAGCGCTTAAAACGACTACTCAATGCAGGGGACGAGTGGAATGTACTCTTTCTTACTGGGGGTGCCAGTACCCAGTTTCTGATGGTTCCGCAAAACTTTCTGAACCAGGAGCGGACAGCCGATTATATCAATACAGGTTCCTGGTCGACCAAAGCGATCAAGGAAGCCAGACACTTCGGAAATGTCCACGTACCATTCAGCGGTGAGGATATTGACTTCACCCGGATTCCGAAAAAACAGGACCTGAGCTTCTCTGATGATCCGACATATGTCCATTTCACATCTAACAACACCATTTTTGGAACACAGTTTCGACAGGAGCCCGAAACCAACGGAGTTCCACTGGTCTGCGACGCTTCTTCCGATTTTCTCTCACGATCCATCGATCTGGATCGCTACGGAATTATCTACGCCGGAGCGCAGAAAAACCTGGGCCCGGCCGGCGTCACCATTGTGATGATCAAGGACGGTTTTCTGGAGCAGGTTCTGGACCGACCCACACCGACCATACTCAAATATCGCACACACCTTGAAAAGCTTTTTAACACACCTCCCGTATTTGCTGTGTACATGGTAAATTATGTGCTGGAGTGGATTGAGAACAAGGGTGGAGTGGCCTGGTTCGAAGAACTCAACCGGAAAAAAGCAACTCTGCTTTATCAGGAGATTGACCGAGACGACTTCTACGAAGGTACAGCAGAAGAGTCCTCAAGATCGTACATGAATGTAACGTACCGCATCAAAAATCGGGATCTGGAGGCAGCATTTCTCAAGCAGGCTGCCGAAAAAAACCTGGTTGCACTGAAGGGGCATAGAAGTGTCGGTGGTATTCGAGCCAGTATTTACAACGCCTGTAAACTGGAAAGTGTTGAAGTACTGGTTCGATTCATGACCGACTTCCGGAACGCCAACAGCTGACTTTATATTGACAAAAGTCATCACGCAGGCTTCTTTCTGTTCGATCACGGACAGAAAGAAGCCTTTTATTTATCACTACTCCAGGAGTGAGCGAATCAACGTCAGACTTCCGGGTACAAACAGTATCATATAAAACAGCCCCCATACAGCACCGGCAATATGAGCCTCGTGATTGACCTTTCCTCTCCGGCTCCGGCTTTCATACATACTGTACAGCAGATAGAGAATAGCGAAAAGCCAGGCCGGTATTGGAATGGGAAGTAGCATCAGATAGAGATTCTCGGTCGGAAACAGAAAAATAAAGCCAAACAGTACGCTGCCTACAGCTCCCGAAGCTCCCAGCGTTGCATAACCAGGATCATTTGAAAATTTAAGAATAGATGGTATGGATGATGCCAAAAGCCCTGTCACATAGAGAAGAAACAGATGGACGGAACCAACTGCATGCTCCAGCTCCATTCCGAAAAAAAAGAGGACGAACATGTTTAAAAACAGATGTCCAAAACTGGCGTGAAGAAACCCGGATGTGACAAGCTCATACCAGGTACCTTTACGACGCACCCTGTAAGGCCGAAGCATCCCCTTTTCAAGTACAGAGGGTCGGACCTGAAGTGCAATCACAGAAACCAGCGTGGTGACAAGAACGAGACTCAATGTGGCCATTACAATAGTCCAGGACAGATTAATGTTACCCATCAAGGAGCCAATGCGAATCCAGCTGTGAACCACCCCCTCTCATAAAGCCGGATAAATTCTACTCACAACTGTTGCCTCGCGTGCATGGGAATTACTATATTCCAGGTCTTTGCCGGTGTAGCTCAGTGGTAGAGCAACGCTCTCGTAAAGCGTAGGTCGTCGGTTCAACTCCGATCACCGGCTCAACGTAAAAACAGTCCCCATAACCAGGACTGTTTTTTTATACCCTTCTTGCCGCGTTACTTCAGTTCTGGTACCTCTACCCATGTCCGCTGTTCCGAAGATTTGTAACCGAGATCTGCCAGTTGTGTTCCTTTGGCAGCTTCAAGGAAATTCCACTTGTACGGAGTGTCTGCTACAACATACTTAAGAAACAGCTCCCACTGGATTCGGAATGCGTTTTCAAAATCCTGTTGGTTCGGTACTTTCATCCAGTCATCAAGATAGTTGTGAGAATTTTCAACATCCGGATTCCAGACTGGCTTGGGAGTGGCTTCATATGGCTGAATCCAGACATCTCTCAGCCCTGCTACTGCAGACCCCTTCTTGCCGTCAATTTGTATCGTTAAAAGGTCATCCCTCCGCACACGAGTTGTCCAGGACGTGTTAAAGTGAGCAAGCGCTCCGTTCTCCAGCTCAAACGTAGTATAGACGGCGTCATCTGCTGTTGCCTTGTAGCGATTTCCCTCTTCATCAATCCGTTCGTCAATCTGTGTTTCACAAATGGAGAACAACCCCTTGACGTTACCGAACAGATGATCAAGAATATATCTCCAGTGGCAGAACATATCGAGCGTAATGCCTCCTCCATCTTCCTTTCGGTAGTTCCAGGATGGACGTTGTCCAGGGATAAAATCCCCTTCAAAGACCCAGTATCCAAACTCACCCTTCACTGACAGGATTCGGCCAAAAAAACCCTGATCGATCAGCTTCTTCAATTTCATCAGGCCTGGTAGCCAGATTTTGTCCTGAACAACTCCATGTTTGATACCTGCTTCTTCTGCCATATGATAAAGCTCAAGAGCCTCACCCGCCCGTTCCGATATCGGCTTTTCAGAGTAGATATGCTTGCCGGCGGTAATAGCCTTCTTCAGGCCGGGTACCCGAAGGTCAGATCTGAGTGCATCAAAGTAAACCGGATAGTCCTCGTCATTCATAACCGAATCCAGATCGGTTGTCCATTTGCTGATCCCCGACTCTTCAGATAGTTTTTTTAGTTTTGTTTCATTACGCCCAACCAGGATCGGGTCGGGAAGAATCACCTCATTCCGACTCAATTTAATGCCACCGTCCTGAATAATGGGTAAAATGGAGTGGTTCAAATGTTGGTTGCTGCCTATACGGCCGGTCACTCCATTCATGATAATACCGACCCTATGCGTCTTGATCTCTTCGCTCATATGATTCTGCCAAATACTGTTTATGTAAGATTATCAATGCGACCAAAGATATCGGTAGCACTCTGTCAAAGTCAAAGTGGCCTTCGTTTCATATCAAAGGGTTGTTCATTCAACTCAAATAGACCTTTTTATCCCATATTTTGTATTTTTATTTTGATAAAATTTCCTACTGCTACGACTATCTGATGCTTTTACCACCTGACCCAACCATGAGAACAGACGTTTACTCTTTTCGGCCTCTGCTGCTGTTGATCCCGGCTTTGCTCCTTCTGGCCTCCTGTGGTGTCGTACAACAGACAACCGGGTCATCGGACCGAATACCGGCCCCTATCCTGTCTGAAGAGGATGTGACATACTTTGAGGTCGGGGATATTATTCAGGAGGGACTGGCAAGCTGGTATGGACCCAAATTCCAGAGAAAATTGACAGCCAACGGAGAAATCTATGAAATGGACGACCTGACAGCCGCACACAGAACACTTCCTTTTAACACACGTATTCGTGTAACAAATCAGTCCAACGGCAAAAGTGTCGATGTTCGAGTCAACGACCGGGGGCCATACGTGGGTGACCGGATCATCGATCTCTCCAGGGGAGCTGCACGAGCCATAGACATGATTGATGACGGAGTCGGGCATGTGAAGCTTCAACTGTTGCAGACCGGCGACCGACAGGTGAATAGTGCCAATGCGAGTAGCCAGGAGAACTTCACCGTACAGCTTGCGTCGTTTGACTCACACAACCAGGCACTTCTGGAGGCAGAACAGATTGCAGGTGCAGAAGTGGTCCCCGTCCGGATTGCACGAGAGACCATTTACCGGGTTTATTATGGAAGCTATCCACATCCGGATGAAGCTGAACAACAGCTTCGACAGCTGCGAAAACAAGGATACAACGGCTTTGTAAAACAAAGAGAGAACTAACGGGATCTTTTTTAGCAGGAAAAGAGTTATAGCCCCCAACTCCGAACTGTTTTATAAACCAAATGAAAAAAGAGATTATCGTCATCGGCACCGGGTTTGGCGGCCTGGCTACTGCATCAAGACTGCTTTCCAGAGGACATCGCGTTACCATGTTCGAAAAGCGCGATAAACCGGGTGGACGCGCGTACACCTATGAGATGGACGGCTTCACCTTCGACGGTGGACCAACCGTTATTACTGCTCCTTTTCTTTTCGATGAGCTGTTCGACGCCGCCGGGAAAAAACGAGCGGATTACGTAGAGTTTGTCGGTTGCGACCCATTCTATCGAATTTTTGGACCTAATGGAGAAACGTTCAACTATAGTGATAATCTGGAGTTTACATTGAATGAAATCGAGAAGATCAGTCCCGGGGATCGGGAGGGCTATATCGATTTTCTCACCTCTACCAAACCCATTTTCGACAAAGGATTTACCGAACTGGCAGACAAGCCCTTTCTGAGAATCACTGATATGGTTCGGATCGTCCCTGACCTTCTTCGACTCCGTTCGCATCAGTCAGTATATCGTTATGTTTCCGGGTATATTCAAAATGAATTCCTCCGTCGTTGCTTCTCCTTTCACCCCCTGCTTGTTGGTGGAAATCCGTTCGACACTACATCCATCTACAGCATGATCCATTACCTCGAGCGGGAGTGGGGAGTTCACTACGCCATGGGGGGAACAACTGCACTTGTCGAAGCTATGGTGCGTCTGATCAGAGAACAGAGAGGAGAAATTCACCTGAATGAAGAGGTTCAGGAAATTGTAGCGGACAACGGAGTTGCCAGTGGAGTTCGGCTAAAGGATGGCAGCGTTCACACGGCCGATGTCGTTGTTTCCAATGCAGATGTAGCCTTCACATATAAAAATCTTCTGCCGGAGCACTCCCGCCCTACCTATACAGACAAAAAACTGGAGAAGCTGAATTATAGCATGTCTCTCTTTGTGATCTATTTCGGAACTGACAGACGATATAACGACTCAGGACTCGCCCATCACAATATCATTTTGGGACAGCGCTATCGTAAACTGCTGGAAGACATCTTCCACCACAAGAAACTTACCGACGATTTCTCTCTCTACCTTCACATGCCTACAAAAACGGACCCTTCCATGGCTCCGGAGGGTTGCGAATCCTTCTATGTCCTCTCTCCGGTTCCACACCTCGACAGTGGTACAGACTGGTCAGTTGAAGCGAAGAGATATCGAAATCTGATCCTGTCATTTCTTGAAGAGAACTATCTTCCTGACCTCCAAAAACACATCGTCACAGAACACTATATAGACCCGACTCACTTTCGCGACACACTGAACAGCTACAAGGGATCTGCATTCTCCGTGGAGCCACTATTGACACAGTCTGCATGGTTCCGGCCACACAACCGAAGTGAGGATATCCGGAACCTCTACTTTGTCGGAGCTGGAACACATCCAGGCGCCGGACTGCCAGGTGTACTCTCCTCAGCCAAAATTGCCGAATCACTGATTGATGGAAAATAGCTGTTAAGCCTCCCGATACGGAAACTATTTTCCAAGCTTCTTTTGCAGCTCTTCCCAGTCATTCATGAAGCGCTCCAGACCGATATCCGTCAATGGGTGCTTCAGAAGAGATTCGATTACACCCAGTGGCATGGTGGCAACATCTGCTCCCAGTCGGGCAGCATCCAGCAGATGCATCGGATGACGAATACTTGCCGCCAACACTTCCGTCTCATACCCATAGTTATCATAAATGGTTACGATATCAGCGATCAGGCCCATTCCCTCACTTGAGATATCGTCAAGACGCCCAATAAAGGGAGAAATATAGGCAGCTCCTGCCTTTGCAGCAATCAGGGCTTGTGAAGCCGAAAAACAGAGAGTACAATTGGTTCGGATCCCTTCGTCACTCATCGTCCGAATCGCTTTGATTCCATCACGAATCAGCGGAATTTTTACGACTACGTTATCTGCAATTTTTGCGAGTCTCCGGCTCTCTTCCACCATCTCATTATACTCTGTAGAAACAACCTCGGCAGAGACATCTCCATCGACCAGATTACAAATCTTCTTAATGTGACCTTCAAAGTCACTAACACCGATTTTGGCACACAGACTCGGATTTGTTGTTACACCATCCAGAACTCCCAGATCATTGGCTTCCTTAATCTCTTCAAGATCTGCTGTATCGATAAAAAATTTCATATATAAAACCCCGATAATTGGATTGAATTGCTGTTAAATAATACGAAAAATGGGACACAGTCCCTACCTGTTCGCGGGTATGCAATTTCAAAATTGACATCACATCTTTCAAAAAAGATATTATCTTGATACATGAAACTGAAATTATTTTCGTTTCTCTCTTCATGAATTCGATTCCGACCAGCCCGGCCAGTTCAATGAACAATAACAAGATTTTTTTATTGGTTCCCGGACGAATCTTATCCGGTGAATTCATGTTATACATAGTATAAACCAAAGCAATTGTTAGAGAACAGGTGACCAACCATGAGTAAATCATCAAGTCGATACCTATTGGGAGTTGTCAGCGGTGTTGTGATTGGAGCAGGACTTGCAGTCCTGTTCGCTCCGGATAAAGGAAGCAACACACGAGGTATGCTCTCCTTCCGTTTAAGCAAGTATAAAGATGACCTAAAAAAACTGGTCAACGAATTAAAGAAAGAGAAAGCCAGCCTTATCTCCGAAGAAAAGAAGAAAGGAGACGAAGTCGTACTCGATGCTAAACAGCGCGCTGACGACCTGATCAGAGAAGCAGAAGACCTGTTGGATAACATCGAAAAGACCAAATAGGATAGAAGGCCTGAACCAACTTTACAGTTAATGTACTTTGGTCTTTCGGACAAACAGGTAGCTTCTTCCGATCAACATTTCCCAATAAAAAAGCCCCGATCATCAAATTGACCGGGGCTTTTTTATATACCTTCTACTGCTGATGATGTTGCCGGCTCAGGATTCCTCCTCACCGGATTCGTCGGCACCCAGTGCTTCAAACACTTTCTGTACCTCAACGTCACTCTCCTCCATTTCAGTTTTGGATCCGACAATGATATCGTCGTATCTGCGGAGTCCCGTACCGGCCGGTACTTTGTGGCCAACTACGACATTCTCCTTCAACCCACGGAGGAAATCTTTCTTCGCCTCGATAGATGCCTGAGTCAACACCTTGGTTGTCTCCTGGAATGAAGCGGCAGAAAGCCAGCTCTCTGTACTCAGAGCAGCTCGTGTAATTCCAAGCAGGATTGGTTTGGAAATCGCAGGCTCTGCTTCTCTCGTCTGTAACTCGTCTTTTCCATCCTTGATCAGCTCATTGTTCTGCTCCCGCACCTGTCGTCGGTCCAGAATTGTCCCTGGCTTCAGCTCACTTCCACCGGGATCAGTCACAACAAATTTACCGATCAACTCGTCATTTCGATTATTCAGTTCAAAGCGATCCACTTTATCCCCTTCAAGATACATAGTATCTCCGGGATCCGTGACTTCCACCTTCTGCATCATGGTTCGAACAATGACCTCGATATGCTTGTCATTGATCTTCACACCCTGCAGACGATAAACTTCCTGAATCTCATTCACCAGGTAGGATTGAACCGCATAGGGGCCAAGAATATTCAAAATATCCTGAGCCGGAATCGTTCCGTCGGAGAGAGACTGTCCTGCTCTTACGAAGTCATTCTCCTGAACCAGGATATGCTTGGAGAGCGGAATCAGATACTTCTTCTCATCCGTACCATCCTTGCTCTCGACAATCACCTCCTGAGACCCACGTTTTCTTCCTCCCATACGGACAACCCCGTCAATCTCCGTCACAGCGGCAGGGTCATTTGGAGACCGTGCTTCGAACAGCTCGGTAATTCTCGGAAGACCGGCCGTGATATCCTTCGATTTGGAAGCCGCTCTCGGAATCTTGGCCAGAACCTGTCCGGCCTGAACCTTCGCCTTGTCATCAACCACGATATGGGTCTCTACAGGAAGTGTGCTTTCACGAATCCGGTCGTCATCCCCTTTCACTACAAGAGTCGGAATCAGTGATCGATCCTTGGAATCGATAATTACCTTCTCTCTGTGACCAGTCTGAGAGTCAGTATCTTCCGTGTAGGTGATCTCTTCAAGGACATCCTTGTACTCGATAACCCCGTCAATTTCACTGAAAATCAAAGCGTTATATGGATCCCACTTACAGAGAGGCACGCCTTTTGGCACCTTTTCACCTTCTTCGACCAGGATTTCCGAACCATAAGGCACATTATAGGTAGCAAGAGTCTTGCCGTCGTGGTCCACAAGTTGGAGCTCTCCGGCCCGGCTCAGTACCACACTGTGAATCTCTTCTCCGTCGTCGTACTCAACGATCCGGACATTATCCATCTCCACCTTACCGTCGAATTTCGCCTTGTGTTGAGAATCTGCCTCCAAACGGGAAGCGGTCCCCCCAACGTGGAACGTTCTCAACGTAAGCTGTGTCCCCGGTTCACCAATGGACTGTGCAGCAATAACACCTACAGCTTCGCCCACCTGAACCATGGTATTTCGGGCAAGGTCACGTCCATAACACTTTGCACAGACTCCCCGCTCCGTCTCACATGTAAGTACGGATCGGATTTCTACCTCTTCAATTGAAGTTTCGGCAATTTTTTGCGCAACCACTTCGTCAATCAGTTGATTCGACTCGCAAATCAGATCATCGGTAATCGGATCGCGAATCTCGTGCATAGATACCCTGCCAAGAATTCGATCTTCGAGTCCCTCGATAATGTCTTCATTATCCTTGAGGGCCTGCATCTTAATTCCCCGAAGGGTACCACAGTCGTCTTCATTAATGATGATATCCTGTGAGACATCCACCAGTCGTCGGGTCAGGTATCCAGCATCGGCTGTTTTCAGAGCCGTATCTGCAAGACCTTTCCGTGCACCGTGAGTCGAAATAAAGTACTCCAGAACCGTCAATCCTTCTCGGAAACTGGACAGAATAGGATTCTCAATCACTTCATTTCCCTGCTGGAGGGAACTTTTCTGAGGCTTGGCCATCAGACCACGCATGCCTCCCAGCTGTCGAATCTGCTCTTTTGAACCACGGGCTCCGGAGTCTGCCATCATGAATACCGGGTTGAACCCGTCACGATCATCAGCAAGACTCTGGAAGAGTGTTTCCGATACACGGTTTGTCGTGCTCGTCCACTTATCAATCACCTGGTTGTAACGCTCATTATCCGTTATAAAGCCCATCTCGTACCGCTCCTGAATATCCTGGACTTCATTGTCGGCCTTGTCAATCAGCTCCTGTTTTGCTTCAGGAATAATGATATCCTCCAGGCTGAACGACAACCCACCTGTAGTAGCCCGTTCAAATCCGACCGTTTTCATATCGTCCAAAAATCGGGCCGTCTCGGCAGTTCCCACGGTTGCATGAATCTGGCCAATCAGAACACGTAGTTCTTTCTTACCCAACGTCTTATTTGTGAACGGCAGGCCTTTAGGCAAGATCTCATTAAAGAGTACTCTTCCTGTTGTACTCTTTACAATCTCGTAACCGGTCTCGCCCTCTTCATCAGTTACCGGAATCCGAACATTGATTTTTGCATGGGTCTCCAGTTTGCCCTGGTCGTAGGCGACAAGTACTTCATCTGTACTGCTGAAGGTTTTCCCTTCACCACGTTTGCCGCTTCCCATTTTTGTCAGATAATAAATCCCGAGAACCATGTCCTGTGAAGGCACTGCAATCGGGCCGCCATTTGCCGGACTCAGAATATTGTGCGACCCCAACATCAACACAGAAGCTTCCAGAACTGCATCATGGCTCAGCGGCAGGTGAACAGCCATCTGATCACCATCGAAATCTGCATTAAATGCAGTACAGGAGAGCGGGTGCAGTCGAATAGCCTTGTCTTCGATCAGTACCGGTTGATAGGCCTGTATTCCGAGCCTGTGAAGCGTTGGCGCACGATTCAGAAGAACCGGATGGCCATCAATCACATTCTCAAGTACCTCCCAAACAACTGCATCCCGTCGATCTACGACCTTTTTGGCACTTTTGACCGTTTTGACATAGCCACGCTCTATCAACCGTCGGATGACAAATGGCTTGTAGAGTTCAATGGCCATCTCTTTCGGAAGACCACACTCATGCATTTTCTGCTCAGGGCCAACGACAATGACGGATCGGCCTGAGTAGTCTACACGTTTTCCAAGCAGGTTCTGACGGAAGCGGCCACTCTTTCCCTTGAGCATATCACTCAGAGACTTGAGAGGTCGATTGTTGTTTCGGACTGCATTGGATTTTCTGGAATTGTCATACAGCGAATCAACTGCTTCTTGCAGCATTCGCTTCTCATTTCGCAGAATAACATCCGGTGCCTTAATATCAATCAGACGCTTCAGACGATTGTTCCGGATAATCACACGGCGATACAAGTCGTTCAGATCAGATGTTGCAAACCGTCCGCCCTCCAGTGGTACCAGGGGTCGCAATTCCGGAGGAATTACGGGGATGACCCGCTGAATCATCCACTCCGGACGGTTCTCCGTATGCTTGTTGGCAGCACGGAAAGATTCGATTACCTGCAGACGCTTCAACTTCTTCTTTTTCCGCATTTGAGATGTCTCATTACGAACCTCCTCACGGAGCCGAAATGCAATCTCATCCATATCCATATTCGTCAAAAGAGCTTCAATTGCTTCTGCACCCTCCTTGACGATAAATTTATCCTCATCTTCATCATCCAGAATAAAGTTGTCTTCCGGAAGCTGATCAATGATATCAAATTTCTCCTCCTCACTAATCAGATCCCCACGCTTGTATCCGAGATCACGCGCCAAGCCTGGATTGACCACAACAAATGTTTCGTAGTAGACTATTCGCTCCAGATTCTTGGACGACAGCCCCAGCAGATAGGCAATCTTGTTCGGCAGAGACTTGAAGTACCAGATATGAACAACCGGAACAGTCAATGTCAGGTGACCCATCCGCTCTCTTCGAACAGCTTTTCGGGTCACTTCCACTCCACAGCGGTCACAGATGATTCCTTTGTAACGAATCCGCTTGTATTTTCCACAGTGACACTCGTAGTCTTTCACCGGGCCGAAGATTTTTTCACAGAACAGCCCGTCCATCTCAGGTTTAAACGTACGGTAGTTTATGGTTTCCGGTGTTAACACCTCTCCGTGAGAACGGGAAAGGATGGTCTCGGCTGAAGCCAGTGAGACCCCGATATTGTTAAAATCCTTGGTGACAGTCAGTGTTTTTGTAGTCGGCAAGGGTTTACCTCCGATTCATCTTGGATTTAACGAAATAGTTGATGCACTTGCTCATGATCAGTTGATATGAACTTCGAGGCCGAGCCCCATCAATTCACGAAGCAGTACTTTGAAGGACTCCGGCACATCTCCTTCCGGAAGATTTTCTCCCTTCACGATCGCCTCGTACACTTTGGAGCGGCCTTTAACATCATCACTCTTCACGGTTAGCATCTCTTTCAAAATATTGGATGCTCCGTACGCATAGAGTGCCCAGACTTCCATCTCTCCCAGTCGCTGGCCGCCAAACTGCGCCTTACCTCCGAGTGGTTGCTGAGTAATCAGCGAGTATGGGCCTATAGACCGGGCATGCATCTTGTCTTCGATCAAGTGGTTCAATTTCAACATATAGATGTAGCCGACCGTTGTTTTCTGGTCCAGCTTTTCACCTGTTTTCCCATCATACAGCTCTACCCGGCCATCTTTCGGCAGGCCTGCTTTCTCCAGCTGTTCCTGAACCTGGTCATAGCTTGCACCATCAAAAATCGGGGAAGCAAACTTCACACCAAGTTTTTTCGCGGCCCAACCCAGAATAGTCTCATAGATCTGTCCGAGGTTCATTCGGGAGGGGACGCCAAGTGGATTGAGAAGAATATCTACAGGAGTTCCGTCCTCCATGTACGGCATATCTTCAGTGGGAACCACTTTCGCAATCACACCTTTGTTTCCGTGACGGCCAGCCATCTTGTCACCAACCTGAAGCTTCCGCTTCTTGGCAACATAGACTTTGGCTTTCTGGATAATTCCTGGTGGCAGTTCGTCCCCGACCTGGATCTGATACTTCCGCCGTTTGGCTTCTGAATCGATCCGCCGCCTTTCCTGTCGATAGTTTTTGAAGAGAAGCTTCACATGCTCTACGAGGTTCTCATCTGTAGCCCAATCAATGTTTTCATTAATACCGATGGGATCCAACTGCTCAAAAACAGACTTTTTATACTTCTCTCCTTTCGGGATCAAGATATTCCCACCGAAATCTTCAACACCGGGAGAGGTCTTGTCACGAAGCAGAGAGTACATCTTGTCTGCCCACTTTCCATTCAGATCAGCAAGCAACGATGAATGACGCTCATTCTCCTCTTCAACAAGTCGTTTCTCCTCTTTTCTGGAGATCTGCTCGTCACGTTTTCTGCTGAACAGCTTGGTCTTAATCACTGTTCCGGAAACGCCGGGTGGTGTTTTCATGGATGCATCCTTCACATCCCCCGCTTTGTCACCGAAAATCGCCCTGAGAAGCTTCTCCTCAGGAGTCGGATCCGTTTCCCCTTTCGGAGTAATCTTTCCAACCAGAATATCGCCCGGATTTACTTTAGCACCCATACGAATAATTCCCTGCTCATCCAGATTTCGCGTCGCTTCTTCACTGACATTCGGAATCTCTCTTGTCAGTTCTTCTTCACCACGTTTCGTATCACGAACTTGCTGTTCAAACTCCTGGATATGAATCGAGGTATAAATGTCGTCCTGGACTATTCGTTCACTTACAACAATTGCATCCTCAAAGTTGTAACCGCGCCACGGCATAAAAGCTACCAGAAGATTCCGGCCAAGAGCCAATTCCCCCCGGTCTGTAGAACAGCCATCGGCCAGAGTATCTCCAGCCTTCACCTTGTCCCCGACAGTTACAACCGGGCGTTGGTTTACTGTCGTATCCTGGTTACTCCGTTCAAACTTCTGCAGGGCATATGACTTGACACCTTCATCGAAGAAGCAGTTTTGCGCAACTTCGTCTCGGTCATATTTGACCCGGATTTCCGTTCCACTTACATAAACTACTTCTCCATCTCCATCAGCTGTAATGATTGCTCTGGAGTCCTTCGCCGCACGGTGTTCCAGACCTGTACCCACAACCGGAGACTCCGGACGCAACAGTGGAACGGCCTGACGCTGCATGTTTGATCCCATCAACGCACGGTTGGCATCGTCATGCTCAATAAATGGAATAAGAGCAGCTGCAAGAGATGTAATCTGGTTGGTGGAGACATCCATATACTCCACTTCTTCGGGTTTCGCCAGACCAACATTACTTTCCCGAAAACGAGAGAAAATGGCATCGTTGGCAAACGTGGACTTGTCAGTCAACGGCGCATTTGCCTGAGCAATGACCGTTTCGTCTTCCTGTTCTGCAGCAAGATAGTCAATATCCTCAGTGACTGTACCGTCTTTCACTTTTCGGTAAGGGGTTTCAATAAACCCAAAGTCATTCACTTTTGCATGAACACAAAGGGAAGAGATCAACCCAATGTTCGGGCCTTCGGGAGTCTCGATAGGACAGAGGCGGCCATAGTGTGTGTAGTGAACGTCACGCACCTCGAATCCGGCGCGCTCTCGTGTCAGACCACCAGGTCCCAGTGCAGACATTCGTCTTTTGTGGGTCAACTCGGCAATCGGATTGGTCTGATCCATAAACTGCGACAGCTGATTGGTCCCGAAGAAGGTATTAATCACACTCGAAATAGTACGTGCGTTAACCAGATCCTGGGGAGTCAACTGCTCGGCATCCCTTGAATTCATACGTTCACGAATCGTACGACTCATACGTGCCAGACCAATCGCAAACTGCTGTCCAAGCTGTTCGCCAACGGTTCGTACCCGACGATTGCTAAGATGGTCGATATCGTCCACCTGGGACTTCATCTCCTTCAGGCGGACCACCTCCTTGACAATCGAAACGATATCTTCATTTGTCAAATAACGGATGTCGAGATCTACGTCCAGCTTGAGCCGCTTGTTCAAACGGTATCGGCCAACCTCACCAAGGTCGTACTTCTTGTCACTGAAGAACAGCCTTTCCAACACCGAGCGTGCTGTTTCCGGATCCGGCATTTCTCCCGTTCGAATCTGCTGATAGATCTCGCCCAGGGCTGTCTCTTCGTTGTGTGAGGAGTCTTTTCGGAGCGTATTCATCATCACAGACCGCTCGGACTCCTCCATAGTGATTTTCTGAACGAGCACGTTCTTTACATCCGCCTCTTTTAACAGGCCATAATCATCTTCCGTCAGTTCATGATCTCGCTCCAGAACAGTCGTTCTGTTGAGTGCTTCCGTAACTTCGCCCGTCTCATCATCAACGACTTCTTCCATCGCCTCCTGAATAATATCAGTAGCCAGGCGCCGGCCAACCAACTTCTCCTTGTAACTCTTCTTGGTACTAAACTTGATCTCCTCAGACAGATCGAACAGGTTCAAAATATCCAGGTCGGAGCCATAGCCCAATCCCCGAAGCAGAGTAGACGCCGGAACTTTCTTTTTCCGGTCGATATATGCCCAAAGCACATCACGAATATCTGTAGTAAACTCAATCCAGGACCCTTTAAACGGAATGACCCGCGCAGAGTACAACTGAGTTCCGTTCGGATGCACAGACTGTCCAAAGAAAACACCGGGTGAACGGTGAAGCTGGCTTACAATCACCCTCTCGGCTCCATTAATCACGAAGGTTCCCCGATTTGTCATCCAGGGCAGGTCTCCCAGGAATACCTCCTGCTCAATCGTTTCAGATGCTTCGTCCGAATCGTCCATGGAAGAGAGTCTCAACTTGGCTTTCAACGGAATAGCGTAGGTAAGACCTCTCTCCTGACACTCCTCAATATTGTACTTTGGTGTATCTACACTATAGTAGATAAACTCCAGTATATGGGTCTCTCTGGAATCAACAATTGGGAAGTTTTCGTTAAAAATACGTTGCAGGCCTTGATTTAACCTGTCTTTTGGGGCCACGTCCAGCTGCGTGAAATGCTCAAATGATGCGAGCTGAATATCCAGAAAATCAGGATAATCGATAATCTGTTTGGTGCGGCCAAATGTCAAACGGTCGGTGAACGGAATTTTCTCCATAATATTACTCAAAAGGATCTTCTCCCTTGGTTAAAAATAAGGATGTGTACATTCAGTCGAATAAACGACTACTGATTCCAAGCAGACCTCAACTTGTAAAATAACTGCAAGATAAGACGCCAATAGCCAATACCGCATAACGATATTGGCTAAGGCAAATTGTG
>JBBDRX010000100.1:0-5222 GCA_040905245.1 Balneolaceae bacterium
AAAATCATTGGTGATCACACCGACAATCATGCACAGGGCTACTTTGTGTATGATTCGAAAAAATCGGGGGCCACGACCGTTTCTCACCTTCGGTTCGGCCCGAAACCAATCCGATCGGCATATCTGATCAACAAGGCCAACTTCATCGCCTGTCATCAGTCCCAGTTCCTGAACCGGTTCGACATGCTCAAACATGCACGGGAGGGAGCCACCTTTCTTTTGAATGCGCCGTACCCTCCGGACGAGGTATGGGATCACCTCCCGGAGAGTGTCCAGCAGCAGATCATAGACAAACGGATCAAACTGTATGCCATTGATGCGTACAAAGTGGCCCGTGATAATGGAATGGGGACTCGCATCAATACGGTCATGCAGACCTGTTTCTTTGCCATTTCGGATATTTTGCCAAAAGAGAAGGCTATCCTGTTGATTAAAGGAGCCATTAAAAAAGCCTATGGCAACAAAGGTGCGAAAATTCTGGAGAGCAACTACGCGGCTGTTGACAACTCGATCGAAAACCTGTTCGAAGTAGACGTTCCTGAGATGGTATCATCCGGTCTCGAAATGCGGCCAGCCGTTCCTTCGGAAGCTCCGGAATTTGTTCAGAATGTCATTGCCGAAATTATCGCCGGAAATGGAGACAACCTTCCGGTCAGTGCATTTGAGGCAGACGGGACATTCCCGACAGGTACGACAAAATGGGAGAAGAGAAATATTGCACAGAGCATTCCGGTTCTCGAGCCGGATATCTGTATCCAGTGTGGAAAATGTTCGCTTGTATGTCCACATGCTGTTATTCGAATGAAAGCATACGACGGGACTCTTCTGGAAGCGTCCCCGGAAACATTCAAGTACATGGATGCCCGGGGCCGTGAGTGGCCGGAGAATACGAAGGTCAGTATTCAGGTTTCTCCGGAAGATTGTACCGGGTGTGAACTTTGCGTTGAAGTATGTCCGGCGAAAGATCGAAAAGAGGTGGGTCGGAAGGCGTTGAACATGGCGAGTATCGATCCGCTTCTGGACCAGGAGAAGGAAAACTGGGACTTCTTTTTGACGTTGCCGGAGTATGATCGGTCCGAAATAAAAACCGAAACGGTGAAGGGAGCACAGTTTTTGCAGCCTCTGTTTGAATTTTCCGGCGCTTGTGCAGGTTGTGGTGAGACGCCATACATCAAACTGATTACACAGCTCTACGGTGACAGAATGGTAATTGCAAATGCGACGGGTTGTTCATCCATCTATGGGGGCAACCTGCCGTCTACTCCATACACCACAAATAATCAGGGATTGGGACCGGCATGGTCCAACTCACTATTTGAAGATAATGCAGAATTCGGTCTGGGTTTCAGGCTGACAATCGACAAGCAATTTAAACAAGCCCGTAAACTTCTAAACGCATTGAATGGAAGTGTGGACAACGATCTGGTTCAGGAAATTCTGAATGCGGATCAAACCACCGAACCAGGGATATTTGAACAGCGAGAGCGTGTATCCAAACTGAAAGAGATCCTTCTGGCACTGGATACAAATGAGTCCAGAATGCTTCACAGTATTGCAGATTATCTGGTCCGGAAAAGTGTCTGGATCTTCGGAGGTGATGGATGGGCATACGACATCGGCTATGGAGGTCTGGATCACGTGCTTGCAAGCGGGCGTGATGTCAATATACTGGTCATGGATACGGAAGTCTATTCAAACACGGGTGGACAGTGTTCAAAAGCGACGCCACTCGGTGCAGTGGCTAAGTTCGCTGCATCCGGCAAGCGAGTGAGAAAGAAAGACCTGGGGTTGATGTCTGTATCCGGAGGCGATGCGTATGTAGCAAGGGTTGCAATGGGGTCCAATGATGCCCAGACGATGAGGGCCATTATTGAAGCCGAACGATACCCCGGTCCATCCATTATCATCGCATACAGCCACTGTATTGCACATGGATATAATATGAAATACGGGCTGAACCAGCAGAAGCTTGCGGTCGATTCAGGTTATTGGCCACTGTTTCGATTTAACCCGCGAAAAGTCGAGGAGGGGAAAAATCCGTTTCAACTCGATTCGAAGCCCCCGAAGATCCCACTTGAGGAGTATGCCTATAACGAAATGAGGTATCTGATGTTGGCAAAATCACAACCGAAAGTAGCCAAAGAACTCATGAAACAGGCACAGAAAGAGGTGAATGCACAGTGGCATGTGTACGAGCAGATGGAGTCTGTGTATGAGCCGGATACCGGTAAAGAGGAGTAACGTTTGTGTAGATATTAAAGATAATCCTAAGAGGAGTGACTCATGAATTTGGAAACCAAGTATCTGGGAATGACTCTGAAAAATCCGCTGGTACCATCTGCTTCACCACTCTCAAATGACGCAGACATCGTGAAACGGCTGGAAGATGCCGGAGCTGCGGCTGTGGTGATGTATTCATTGTTTGAGGAGCAGATTACCAGGGAAAATTTGGCGTTGGATCACTTTCTGAGCACATCTAGTGACAGTTTTGCAGAAGCACTCAGCTATTTTCCGGAACCCCGGGCGTATCACAATCTATACGCAGAGGATTATCTGGAGCATATTCAGAAGCTGAAAAATACGGTCGAAATACCCGTTATTGCCAGTCTCAACGGGGTTTCAAAGGGTGGGTGGATGTCCTATGCGAAAGAGATGGAATCGGCCGGCGCCGATGCAATCGAGCTCAATATCTATTACATAGCCGGAGAGCCATCCATGACATCTGAAACTGTAGAGCAGATGTACCTGGATGATCTCAAAGCTGTAAAGGATTCCGTAAAGATACCAGTATCTGTGAAGCTTGGCCCTTACTTTAGCTCGTTCGGGAATATGGCCGTTCGTTTGGAAAAAGAAGGGGCCGAGGGACTTGTTCTGTTCAATCGGTTTTATCAACCGGATTTTGATCTGGATCTTTTGGAAGTGAATCCCAGCTTGGAATTGAGCAGTTCATTCGAGAAAAGATTGCCATTGAGATGGCTCGCTCTGCTTCGTCCGCATCTGACATGCAGTTTGGCTGCGACTACGGGGATTCACAACGCAGAGGATGTGATAAAGATGATCCTTGCAGGTGCAGATGTGGCCATGATGGCATCTATCCTGCTGCATAAAGGCCCTGAAGTTCTCAAAGTAATACTCGAAGCGATGGACCGGTGGATGGAGGAGAAGGAGTATGAATCTGTTACCGAGATGAGAGGCGCAATGAGTTCAGCTTCTGTTTCGGATCCCAGTGCATTTGAGAGAGCCAATTATATTAAAATTCTACAGGGGTTCAAGATGGACAATCTGTAGCAGTTAGGTTGGTTGAATGAATTCAGGCGAGCATAGTTGTTTACTTAAACCAAGTCTAAACTATAAGTGCCATTGGATTCTGTAATTCATAGTTGTACATTAAAATAGAGTTTAGTGTCCAAATATCTAAAATAAGGAAGAAAGAGACCTATCTTGTTCTGTGCGGCAGGATGGAGCAGGTATAACAGCCAATGAAACATGAAAAAGGAGAACTATTATGGCACTTCTAATCACTGATACTTGTATCAATTGTGCAGCTTGTGAGCCTGAATGCCCCAATCAGGCCATCTATGAGCCAGGAGCGGAATGGTCAATGGCAGAAGGCACAAATCTCAGCGGACCTTTAACCTTGTTAAATGGTAACGAAGTGGATGCCGGCGAGATGCAGGCGCCACTATCGGACGAGTTCTACTTTATCGTGACTGATAAATGTACCGAGTGCAAAGGATTTCACGACGAAGAACAGTGTGTGTCATTCTGTCCCGTTCCGGATTGTATCATTGTGAATCCAGAGCACGAGGAGTCTGAGGAAGAACTCCTTGAACGGCAGTCTTTACTTCATGGATGAGATTGTCGGAATAATGATCTAATAATATAAATCTCCCATAATAATGGATAATCCCACGTTGACACCAAACATGCAAAAAGTGGTTGTCAGGTTCTCCGGTGACTCTGGTGACGGTATCCAGTTGATCGGTGATATGTTTTCGCAATCTTCCGGGGCGGCTGGAAATGATTTGACTACGATTCCGGACTTTCCAGCAGAAATACGTGCTCCTCAGGGAAGTGTTGGAGGTGTTTCCAGCTTTCAGGTTCAAATTGGTGGTACAGAAATATTTACTCCGGGGGATCAGGTCGATGTTCTCGTCGTGATGAACCCGGCTGCACTTGCTGCAAATGTGGGGTTTTTAAAGCCTGGCGGGACCATTATTGCGGACAAAGATAATTTCTCAACCAAAAATCTGAAAAAAGCTGGTTTTGAGATAAATCCTCTGGAAGATGAATCACTAGACAACTTTCTAGTGATTCCGGCTCCCGCAACATCCTTCACTCGTGAAGCTTTGAAGGATTTGGGATTAGATATGCAAACCATGTTGCGTAGCAAAAACATGTTTGCTCTGGGGGTAATTTACAACATGTTCACCCGGTCACTGAAGAATACGATTGAATTTCTGGAGAGGAAGTTCAGTAAAAAACCACAGTTAGTAGAAGCGAACATACGGGCATTACAGGCAGGATATAATTTTGCCGAGAGTGTGGAGATCATCGGCTCATCGATTATGATCCCGCCAGCAAATCTTCCCAAAGGGACCTATCGAAACATTGATGGGAACACAGCCATTGCGTGGGGCTTTCTTGCGGCAGCAGAACGCAGTGAACACAAATTATCTCTCAGTTCGTACCCAATTACTCCGGCCTCTGAAATCATGCATGAGTTAGCGGCCAGAAAGGATCTGGGAGCGATCGTCTTTCAGGCAGAGGATGAGATTGCCGCTGTCGCCGCTGCAATTGGTGCTGCTTATAGCGGGAATTTATCGGTCACAACGACTTCCGGACCGGGAGTTTCTCTCAAGACGGAAGCCATGGGCCTGGCCGTGATTGCAGAACTTCCACTGGTAATCGTCAATGTGCAACGTGCAGGCCCATCAACCGGGTTGCCGACAAAAACAGAGCAGAGCGACCTTCTCCAGGCGTTGTACGGGCGTCATGGGGAGGCGCCACTGGTAGTGATCGCCGCAAGTTCACCGGATGATTGCTTCGACTACAGTTATCAGGCAAGTAAAATTGCAATCGAGCATATGACTCCGGTGGTTCTACTTTCGGATACCTATCTGGCAAGTGGTACAAGCCCCTGCAGGATTCCGGATATGGACAAACTGGATACTATTCGAACACCCAAATTCGATGGGAAGGCGGAAGAGTGGCAACCGTAT
>JBBDRX010000100.1:5232-19643 GCA_040905245.1 Balneolaceae bacterium
TATATGCGGGAACCCGAGTGTTTGAATCGCTATTGGATGGTTCCGGGGGAAAAAGGTTTTGAGCATCGAATAGGTGGTCTGGAGAAGAAAGATATTACCGGGAATCTGACATATGAACCTCTGAATCACGAAAAAATGGTGAAAATCAGAGAGGAGAAAATTGAGCGAATTTCAAAAAAACTACCAAGTCAGAACGTTAGAGGTGCAGAGCAGGGGGAATTACTGGTAGTAGGATGGGGCAGCACATTTGGAGCGATTAATTCTGCCGTTATCGAAATGATCGAAGAGGGATACGAAGGTTTCGGGTTTACCCATTTCAATTATATAAAACCACTGCCGAAGAATACAAACGAGATCTTTGGAAAGTTCGACAAGATTCTGGTTTGTGAATTAAATAACGGCCAGCTGGTAACGTATCTGAGATCAAAACTGCCTCAACATACGTACGATCAGTTCAATAAAATTCAGGGTCAGCCATTTTTTATCTCTGAGATAAAATCACGAATTCTAAAAGAGTTAGAGGCGTAATCATGAGAATGAACCTGAAAGAAGCAGCATCGAACGGTATGACCCGAAAGGATTTTGCCAGCGACCAGACCGTACGCTGGTGTCCGGGATGTGGTGATTATATGATTCTTGCTACGTTGCAAAAAGCATTTGCAAGACTGGATCATCCCAAGGAGAACCTCGTTTGTGTATCAGGGATTGGTTGCTCGTCCAGGCTTCCTTACTACATGGCGACCTACGGTGTGCACTCCATTCATGGCAGGGCTGCAGCTGTTTCGACCGGTATCAAATTGGCTAATCCCGAACTGAGTGTATGGATGATGACCGGGGATGGCGATTGCATGGCGATTGGCGGCAATCATTTTATCCATGCATGCCGGAGAAATATCGATCTGAACATTATCATATTTAACAACAAGATCTACGGAATGACCAAAGGGCAGTCATCACCTACGACTCCGGTGGGCAAGCGTACCAAAACAGCTCCTGATGGTACGTACGAGAATCCGTTTACGATTGGGGAGGTCGCAATTGGAGCTGGTGCAACTTTTTTTGCACGGGTACCGGATAAAGATCCATCCCTGCTGGAAGAGGTTATGATGAGGGCATACTACCACAAGGGTACTTCGGTGATAGAGGTGCTTCAGAATTGTGTGATTTTTACAGATGGAATACATGAGCAGATAACCGGAAAGGACACCAAAGATGATAATCAACTGGTTCTGGAATCGGGGAAAGCACTTGTTTTCGGCAAGGAGAAGAAATTCGGTTTCAAGATTAACGGAATGAAGCTGGAAAAAGTCCCCCTTGAGGGAGCGGGGGACGATATGTCTGGCTTGTTGACTCATGACCCCTCGGAACGGGAGCCGCAGATGCATATCGCACTTTCAAGGTTACAGCTTCCAGAGAATCCGGTGGCAGTAGGAGTTATCCGAGAGGTGGAAGCAGACAGTTTCGAATCGAGTGCACATATGGCAATTTATGCCGCAAAGAAAAATAGTGATATACGGAGTGTTGAAGAATTATTCCGTACTGGCAATACGTGGGAAATTTCATAAAAACCGACAGTCATTGAACGCCTCCACGGATTGCTACTCTTGTTTTTCAGATCGAAGTTTGAGTCGAATGAATTTCAATTACAAGTTGCCATCACTGCCTTTCGGCTTCATCACCATCCCGACTACATAGTCCGGAAGGAAGCGGACGCGCTCGTCCAGGAAGCGGTTGTACGTCTCCTCATCCTGATTCAGAATCACTTGCAGTATGGGCCGGCCAATAAATGGGAAAACCATCAGTGACATCATGTTCACCAAAATCTGCTCAGCCGGAAGATCCACGGTGTTCCCTTTTGACCTCTCTTCCCGGATCTGATTCAGAAACGGTTGTATTTTTTTGCCGATTTCGTTGAGCATGAATGTTTTGATCCGATTCGGATTCTTGTTCATTTCGTGTAGTACAAAGAGCGGAATGTCCGGATTGGCCCGGATAATCTCGAGATACTTTTCGGAGAAATGGCGCAACTTCTGTTCGAGCGGTAGTTCTTCGTTGAGCAGGCTCACAATCTGCGGGATCACCTTGATGATGGAGAGTTGATAGACCTTCTCGAAGAGCTTCTCCTTAGTTCGGTAGTAGTAGTGGAGCATCGATTTATTGATCTCCGCTTTGTCGGCAATCTCCTGCATTCGAGCTCCCTCCAATCCCTTGCTCTGAAAAACGTCTCGAGCCGCTTCAAAGATTTTCAGTTCGGTGGGAGAGGTGTCCTGTTCATGTTCCATGTTGATCGTATAAGGTCGGGGTATGTTTGCTTTCGTCTGAACATAACGATTTTCATACTCAAAAATTGACCATATGGTTAAATTTTTTGGATTACACTCAGTAATTTTGTCTGTTTTTGGGTTTTATATAAATTTATAAAAAGCTATATATCAATATATTACACGTTTTTTATGTGGTTGTTTAGACATTTATTTTTTGTTTTAACCAAATGGTTGAAACAAAAAGTTGAATTTCTATATTGATAGAGAACACCAACCAACACCACTCAAATGAACACGGGATCTTCATCGTCAAGAACCAGGCCCATTGCTCTCGGGGTAATATTCCTATTTTTCGCCTTGTTGGCTTTCTGGGTTCTGCAGCCGTCGGGAAAAGATGACATGCAAGAACCCGCACTTGTCGAGCCATTGTCTCTGGACGAAGGGAGGTGGGTAGAGATTCAAACTACTGCACACCCGCGCGTCGTCGACATTCAGGGACGTCTTCGCGCCGAGCAGCGGTTGGAGCTTTTCCCCGAAGTACAAGGACGAGTGATTGCCTCGGAAACGCCATTTCGTGAAGGCGTCCGGATTCGCAAGGACGAGCCCATTCTTCAACTGGACGACCGGGAGGCACGTTTGGAACTCTATGCCCTCCGGAGCGCCTATCAATCGCATGTCGCTTCGCTTTTTCCAGACGTAAAACTAGACCATCCGGACGAGCTTCCGGTTGTCGAATCGTGGCTCGATGCCATGGATCCGGAACAGCGGTTACCGAATATTCCCGGATTTGATTCTGGCCAACTCCGTCGGTTTCTCACCGCGCGCGGTGTGTACGATCGGTACTACCAAATTCGCAGTGCAGAGACGCGTTTGGAGAAATTTACCATCCGTGCTCCCTTTACCGGCGAAATTGCTTCCGCCCGGGTTGAACCGGGCCAGAGTGTGGGGCCGCAGACGCTCGTGGGGAGTTTCATCGATCCGACGAGCTATCGACTGACGGCCTCGGTTCGGCCCGAAGTAGTCGGGTTGGTGGAAAAGGGCCAGACGGTCGATCTCAATGATGAATCCGGGCGGGGAAGCTGGTCCGGAACGATCACCCGGATCCACCCGGTCGTGGATCCACGTACACAGAGCGTGGAGATTCAGCTTCACGTGAGTGGAGACGGACTACGTGAAGGAGCTTTTCTTCAGGGGAGCATTGAAACCGGACAGAGCGAGGAGTTGGCGGAAATTCCACTGAGTGCCCTTCGGCGTGACGGGTCTGTGTATCGTGTGAAAGACGGAGAGATTGAACGACACCCGGTTGAGGTCGTGCATTTGCAGCGAGAGAGTGTTCAGGTACGCGGTCTGTCAGACGGAGATCGCATTCTTCGTTCGGCTCAAACCGTCCTGGATGGCCGTCAAATTATGGAGGCCACCCCATGAAATCCCTGATTCGCTTTTTTATCCGCTATCCTGTCATGGTGAACCTCGGGCTGGGCATCACTGTGCTGGTGGGTTTACTCAGTTTCACCCAGGTTCGATATACGCTGGACCCCTCGGAAGATCCGCACGAAATTTACGTGGATCTGACCTACCGCGGTGCTTCGCCGCTGGAGATTGAAGAGTGGGCCATCTCCCGAATCGAAGAGAATCTGCGCGGAATTCACGGCATGCAACGGTTCACCTCCTGGGCACGAGAGAATCGTGGAAGAATTACTGTCGATCTCTATGAGTGGGCAGACATCGACGAACTGCTGGTGGAAGTGGAGAATGCTGTGAACCGGATTGCGGATCTGCCCGAACAGATGGAGCGGCCGGTGGTCTACAAACAGGAGATGTTGAACCCGACCATTACGATTGCTCTTACGGGCGAGGGCCCGTTCTCTCAGAAGAGGGATTTCGCGCGGCAGATACGCGACGAGTGGATGATCGAAGGAGGGCTTTCCAATGTGAAGCTGCTTGGCGTCGCCGATGAAGAGATTGTCATCGAGCTGAACGATGCGCGGTTGAGCGCCTACGGTCTGACGATGGCAGAAATAGCTGAAGCGGTTCGAAAGGCCAATATTGATCAGAGTGCGGGGGAGGTCCAGGTAGATCACGCCCACTGGCAGATCCGTGCGCGGAATCGGGCGACAACCGCGATGCAGATCGACAGGATTCCGGTCCGTACCGGCCCCGATGGACAGCGGCTTCTCCTGGGCGAGATTGCCGAGGTGCGGGAGGCACTGGAAGATCGGCCCTACGAGCGTACACTCAATGGCAAATCGTCGATCAACCTGCAGGTGCTCACGACTCAGGATGAGGATCTGGTCGCAACGGCTGCATGGGTGCGCGACTATGTACAGTCGTTCAATAACGCTCACGAGGGAATGGAGCTTACGGTGGTCGAGGATATCTCCGGCTTTGTTAATGAACGGGCCGCGTCACTCTGGGCCAATGGGCTGGGCGGGCTTCTGCTGGTGCTGCTGATTCTTACCCTCTTTCTGGACAAGCGAATCGCGTTTTGGGTCTCTCTTACCATTCCACTGTCACTATTGGGAACGTTTGTATTGGCACTGGCCGGCTACGACCTGACCATCAACGTGGTGTCGATCTTCGGATTCATTCTGGTGCTGGGAATGCTGGTCGACACTGGTGTGGTAGTGGCCGAAAACATCTATCGCCACTATGTTGAGTTCGGAAAAAAGCCTATGTCTGCAGCGCGTGACGGGGCCTCGGAAGTGGCCGTGCCGATGACAATCTCGCTACTGACCACCGCGACGGCGTTCAGTCTGTTCTTCTTTCTTCCCGGCAAACCGGGAGCTTTTTTCTCGGAAGTGTCGTTTGTGGTCATCGGGTCGCTGGCTGCAGCCCTGGTGGTTACCTTCCTCTTTTTGCCGGCCAAGATGACCCGTTCGCGCGTGTTGAGCGATCAAAACCGGCCCACCCGGCTCGAACGTCTCTTTACGGGCGCGTTGCTTGGCTTCCGGGACCGATGGTTTATGCCATGGGTATCGCGTTTGACCGGCCCGCTGCGTTGGGTCAATCTTGCTGGATTTCTGGTGTTGCTTTTGGCCTCTGTCTGGCTTATTCGAAGCGGTACGTTGCCGGTCACCTTTTTCCCCTATCTGGATGACGATATTCAACTTTTGCGAATCGAGATGGTGCCGGGGACGCCGGCCGATACCACGATGGCCCGACTGACCCACATGGAGGAGGCGGTATGGAGAGTGAATGACGAATGGAGTTCCCGCCGGTCCGACGATCGCCAGGTG
Organism: Balneolaceae bacterium; assembly: GCA_040905245.1. Classification (GTDB taxonomy): domain Bacteria; phylum Bacteroidota; class Rhodothermia; order Balneolales; family Balneolaceae; genus JBBDRX01. The sequence goes on from JBBDRX010000100.1 coordinate 10,733, forward strand.
ATTCAGCATGTGGAACGTGTACTCGGGCCCGGCACACATCAGGGGCAGCTTCGGGTCATTCTGTTGGGAGGAGAGCAGCGAGGAATCCCGGCATTTGAGCTGAACCGGGCATTCCGGGAAACCGTCGGGGAGGTTCCCGGCACGCGTTACGTAAGGTTTTTGGGGGCGACAGCCGAGCAGCGGTTCGGTGGCCTGCCGGTCGATATTTCCGTAACCGGAGAGGAGTTGGACAACATTCAGGAGGCTGCCGCACGGCTCAAAGCGATACTTGATAAGCGGACGGACCTGGTCGATGTGGCCGATACGGATCAGCGGGGAAATCCGGAATTGCATCTGGAGTTGAACCGGGTCGGAGAACAGTTGGGATTAACGCTTCAGGAGGTGGTGGCACAGGTTCGAGCGGCATTTTTCGGGCTCGAAGTGCAGACTGTGCAGCGGAACCGGGAAGATGTTCGCATCTGGATCCGGTTCGACCCGGGCAAAAGGGATGCTTTTGAAGATCTGGCCGGATTTCGGATTCGGACACCCCGCGGAGAGCTCCCACTTCGGGAGATCGCGTCGATCCATCCGACGAGCGAGAGTCTGGAGATTCAGCGAATTGATGGTCGTCGGGCGATTCGCGTGGATGCCGATTTGGCCGACCCATCTCTCTCTGCGCCGGGCATCCTCGGGGAGATCAAGCGCGAGGTCCTTCCAGCGATCGCTTCGGAGGTTCCTGGTGTCCGGTTTTTCATGGAGGGGCAGAATCGGGAAGCGGGCCAGGTGACCGAGGCGATGCGAGCCGTAGCTCCGGTTCTCGTTGTTCTGATGCTGGCGCTCATTGTGATCAATTTTCAGTCGTTTTCGCAAACATTTATCGTTCTCCTGGTACTTCCGTTCGCCTTTGTGGGAGTGGCCATCGGGCACGTGATTCATGGAGTGACAATGAACATCTTCTCCGTGATCGGGATGATTGCGCTGATCGGAATTCTGATCAACAATCTGCTGGTTCTCATAACCGCCTACAACGACAATTTGAAAGAGGAGATGTCAGTTGAGGAAGCGCTCGACGATGCGGTGCGCTCCCGGTTCCGCCCGATCCTTCTGACCACATTGAGTACGATAGCGGGCCTTGTGCCAATGATCTTCATGGGCGGGCTCGCCTCGGCGTTTCTGCAGCCACCAGCGATCGCCATCGCCTACGGGCTTCTTTTTGGTCTGCTCATCTCCCTGATACTTGTACCTGCGCTGCTGCTTCTCTGGAATGCGGTAGTACTTCGGTTAGCTGGCTGGTTTGGCCTCGATGAAACAACCGCTGAAGAGATCGAACCTGCAGTGCGCCTGAAAAGACATCATCAACGGAGCCTCTCATGAAACGACTTCTTGTGTGTACCGTAATATGCCTGACAACGTATCCAGTTTTCGGCCAAGTAATTCTATCCTTGAATGAGGCCTTGCAGGCGGCGCTGGAATACAATCACAACGTTCGTGTGCAGCGCATAGAACAGGAGGTCGTCGACAAGCAGGTCACACGTGGACAGGCGGGCCAACTCCCGGTTGTTTCGCTGAACGGGGACTTTTCCGGTTCGCGTAGTGATCAGGAGTTAACACCCGGGACCCTTTTCTCTTCCATGACGGGATCGGGGGCTTCTCCCGGAACGTTTCGGTTCGACGGGGTGAATGCAACCACTCTTTCGGCTGGACTGGGTGCACAGTGGGTTCTCTATGACGCAGGGAAGGGGAGGCTTCGCTACGAGACGCTGGAACGTGGAAGCCGGGTGGCCGGGCTGCAGCTGCAGATGGAGATGGAGCGAACACTTCTCTCGGTTGTTCGTCACTACGTGCAGGCGGCTTCGCTTCAAAAGAGACTTTCGATCCAGTCGCTCGCATTGGAGCAGAGCCGGGATCGGTATCGGGTGATGGAAGCGCGTCGCAGCTACGGGCAGACAAACGAACAGCAGTACCTGCAGGCTCTGGCCGATTTGAAAAGTGACAGTACGGACTATCGCGAGCTGGAACTTCAGTTCAGGAGTGCGTACCGAGAGTTGCATACAGAGATTGGGTGGGAAGATCGCGAATTTCGTCCGCTTGAAGAGTCGATCCAGACGGATGTATTGCCGCCGTACGAGGAACTTCTCGCTTCTCTGGAGGAGGGGAACAGCACACTGAGTGTGCGGGAGGAGCGGATCGAGCAGGCCCGGATTGGACGGGAGATGAGCCGGTCAGGCTTTCTGCCGACCGTAACTGCGTCAGCTCGCTATGGATATCAGCACCAGTACGCCAGCGATGGCTTGTTCGAGTCGCAAGAGCAGCTGGGCCTGACCGGGGGGCTCTCGCTACAGATCCCGCTCTTTTCTGGCGGGCGAAACCGAACGGAGGTGCAGCGTGCGAAAGCGACCCTGCGACAGGAGCGAATTCGGTATGAAGGGTCCCGGCAGGAGATTCGAATGCAGTTTGAAAATACCTGGAACCGGCTCGAGCATTTGAGGAGACAATATCGCTCTGAACAAGAGAATCTTCAGGTCTATGAACGAAACTATGAGCGGGCACAGGATGCCTTCTCCCGGGGGCTGTTGACCGGTGTGGAGCTCCGAAGCGCTCAACTTTCACTTCAACAGGCACGTCTCCGGCTTTCGGAGATCTCCTTCGGGATTGTCCAGACGACAGCGACGATCCACTACCTGACGGGCCGGTTCAGCCCGAACTTCTGAAGCAATTGCACGACCTATACAGCCTGTTTTTGTAGATGTTTGTCCTTATCAGTAGAATTACTTTTATAGTACCTTGCATTACAAGGTATCATGTAATATATTTCTTCCAACGAAACCGAGCTATGAGCAAGAAAAACAAATACAGCCTGGAAAATGTGGAAGCGCAGATGCGCAAGGGATCGCTGGAGTTTACGATCCTGCTCATCATCTCCCGGGGTGAAGTGTATGCCAGTGAGATCATCAAGCAGCTGAAATCCCATGACCTGATAGTGGTGGAGGGAACGCTTTATCCAATTCTCTCCCGGTTGAACCGGTTCGGCCTGTTGGACTACTCCTGGGTAGAGTCCGAATCGGGCCCGCCCCGGAAATACTACTCTCTGACCTCTGAGGGGAGAGAGGTGCTGGAGCACATGACCAGGGTGTGGGAAGGGATGGTTTCCTCCATCCGTCTGTTAATCAAAAACGACAATGCCGGGTAACTATGGACAAGACAATCAGTATTACCATCGCGGGAGTGATCGTACATGTCGAAGAGAGAGCCTTCAAGGAATTGGAGGCCTGGCTCTCGTCCGTCCGAAGACATTTCGGGCAGTATGACGATAGTGAGGAGATCCTACAGGATATCGAAAATCGCATCGCGGAAATTCTGTCTGAGCGGACGGACAACAGGAAACGGGCGGTAACCTCAGAAGACGTGAGAGAGGTGGTCGAACAGATCGGAACCATAGAGGACTTTGAACACTTCGAGGACGATCCTGCTCCGGAAGCAAAGCCGAATCCGACGGTTCCGAAGCGTCTCTACCGGGATCCCGACAACTCCGTTCTGGGTGGTGTGGCGGCCGGTGTGGCTGCGTATATGGGAGTCGATGTTACTCTCGCCCGTATTCTGTTTGTCATCTTTACCCTGATCTGGGGAGCCAGCCTGCTTCTCTATGTCGTTCTTTGGCTTATCATGCCGATCGCGGATACCGCTGCCAAGAAGCTGGAAATGAAGGGAGAACCGTTGACACTCGCCCGGCTGGAGCAACGGATCAAGGAGACGATGCCCCCGGGACACGAAGTGAGTTCTACGCTGGGCCGGCTTTTGCACCGAATCGCCAATGTCTTGCGGGATGCAGGAGAGGCGATCGTCTCGTTTCTTCAAAAATCAGGGCCGATACTGATGACTCTGATCGGGTGGCTTTTGATGATTGCCGGGGGCGTACTGGTGATCCTTGTAGTGACTCTATATCTGATCGGAATCACCGATTCGACCGTGGCCATATTCGATGTTTCACTATCACAGATGGCTTCCGGGCTGTTCATGCACTATGTATTGTTAACGTCTGTCTTTCTTCTGTTGGTGATACCTGCCATTCTGATTGTCATGGCCGGGAGTACTCTTTCCGCATTCAACACGAAGAGGTTCATCCCGTCGCCAGTGGTACTGCTGAGCATCTGGGTGATCGCCTTGATCATTGCGAGCATCGTTGGCCTTCGGGAGTTACCGGCCTATCAGGAGAATCTCCATCACCACTTTTCGGAGACGAGCCAGACAGTTCGAGAGTTGCCTCCCTCATTGAGAAACGATCGGTTTGCAACCCCACCCCGAATGGCTGGTTCCGGAAATTTGCCGTCCGAAACGTGCCGGTTTATACCATGTGGCAACCCCTTGCTGATAGTTTCCAGTCTCAAACGGAGCAATTTGTGAACAATCCATGTTATCCGAAAAATGTACCGGTGGGTTTAAACGTTCCTCTGTTTCGATGTGTGAAACCAGGTCGTTAATATATGTCTCTACATCGTCAAGATCATACACGGCAAGTGTAATGGTGGTCTGGATAGTCGATACAAGTCGCTGGTACGTTTGCTCTGCCATTGCATGAGCCAGCTCAAGAGACGATGCCTCTGGTTCTCTTTCCAGATAGGCCAAATGGTCAGAGTCAATATGGGAGAGATGCAAGTTTTGTGGAGAGGCAAGAAGGACATCGGTAAACGGCATCAGCCATTTTGCCATTACTGGTGTTCCGTTATTACATGTCGAGAGAACCACCAGGTCAAACCGTTGTTCATCCGATTGTAGAAAGTGTCGCATACCATTGACAACGGTTTCCGTGTTCACGTCTATATCAGGCAGGGTTTGATGGTAGCCATTGTTGTTTCCTGTTGGTATTTCATGGCCGTAATAGAAAAAGTAATTCTGTTGTGTCTCAATTCGGTTCCGATTCAGCAGTTGTGCTTCTGTGGCAAGGAAGGTCTCTTCTTTATTTGGATGGCGGTAATTGACCCGGCTAATCAGTTGACCGTTTCTGTAGTGATAGAAGCGGCTGTTTCTCTGTGGAAAAATCCCCAATATTCTTTTTTCGGGCCGTTGGTGAATAATTACAACCTCTCCTGAGTGCGCCTTTTTTGCGACTGTACGGGCGGTCTCCAGCACCCGGGAATTCGAGCGTACCGGCTGTCCATCAGGGTCGTGATATAGATATCCGGCATCCGCATGGATGTAATAGATTACCGAATAGTCTGCAGCAGACGGTCGATCTGTACCTTCATGGTTGATCAATTCACTGTGGGAGCTGCAACCAGCAAAGAGTACAATCAGAAGAATGGAATAAAAGATCAGATTTCTACCCACAACAATCACTTAAAATAATACATGTACGTACGTATCCCGTTCCCCTGCGGGAATAGATACGTACGTGCCAGGTTCTTTTTCAGAATAGGTACTTCCTAGAGAAGTATCAAAATGAGAAGGATTAAAAGAGCTGCCGTCAGGCCAATGGTGACTGTCCGCTCCGCCTGCTCAAAATACTGCTGAGAGTAATCAGTGAAGTCGTCCAGATCTTCACCCTCAATTCTTCTGAATCCCTTCAAGCCGTTCAGTTCATTCTGTTTTTCCGTGATTTCGTTTTTAAATGAAATCAACTGAGAATGCTCAGTTTTGTCGAGAGTGGTAAGACTTTCGATGCGCCCTATCGCCAGGATCATTTTGTCAAAAGAGTCATTTAAAATGGATCTTTTTTCAATTTCGTTTTCGGCGTCATGTACTTTCAGGACCGTTTCGTTGAAACTCTCTTTAAACGTCTCTGTAATATTGACGGATTGCGCGACAGATACCGTATGAACTGCAAAAAACAGTATAACAGAAGGTAGGATGGTGTATAGTGCTCTCATAAGATAGTTGATAAGGGTTATATGATTTTTCTGCCCTGTATTACCTGTAACAAGACTGCAACAACGGCAATAACCAACAGGATATGGATAATACCACCGGAGCTATATCCCAGAAAGCCGATTAGCCAAAGTATTACCAGTATTACAGCAATGATATATAATAGATTGCCCATTTTTTATTCCGTATTAGTTATTGGGAGTAGATCATTGGGAGCAATTCTCCTCTCCATTTGAAAAAGTGACAGGCATTTTGGGTGCCTGCCACCTTCTCTCTCTCTCTTACTCTGTGTGTATAAAGAATCTTTCGATCCTTTCACTAAACAAAGGTGAACAAATCCTTAATCAGTATCGTTATATGCGGCCGGAACAATCTTACATAAGTTACATGTGCTTGGTCTGTTTGCCCTTAAGCCAGACGGACCGATCTTGTTTTTTGGGGTACGCCGGTCTCGATGGGATTCTCCGGGTCGTTACACCATTCAAACCACCCACCATCATAGACAGAAATGGATGGCCAGCCCATGAGCCAGGCATTCCAGAACGCTTCACTTCCCCGCCAGCCGGTTCCGCAATAGAATGCGATGTGCTTGTCCGGTGTAATACCACCAGAAACCCAGGCCTCTTCGACCTCGTGATATTCGCGCATGGTGTGGTCGAAATTTCGGTAGTTTTCCATGTGATAGGCATCACTTCCACAGTTGCCAAAGAGGGCACCTGGAATCCGTCCAACCCGATTGATATAGTGGTACCCGCTTCGATTGCCGATAAACTCTTCCCAGCTCCGAATGCTTACCAATTCGCCATGGTCGGAAGCGATCAGCTTTTTGGCTTCGGGGGTGTCGATCATATAGTAGGGTGAACCAGGAATATCGATTCCAAAATCATCGACCGGTTTCGGTTCGATCGGGTCCGTTGATAAACGAAATCCACTTGTTTCCCAACTGGTGATGCCGCCATTCAGAATTCGAATGTCCTTTACTCCTGCGTAAAGCATGATTGCTGCACAACGAAGTGCACCGAGATGCCCGGCACTTTTTCCGGGAAAGGGGTCGTTGTTGTAGACGGGTGAGGAGAATCGGCCGTAGATAATGACTGTTGTATCATGGCGGATTCCCAATCCCTGTAAAGTTTCTCTGATCTCCTCGGGTGTTCGACGGTTCCAGGTTTCGGTCGATTCCAGACTGTTGGTGTTTATCGGAATGGCTTTGGGAATGTGACCAGCATGGTAATCTTCGATGTGGTCGTAATGGGAATGACAGAGAACGACATCGTTCCCTTCGAAATTGGGAGAATCCTCTCCCTTGAGTACCGATTCTACCCATTCAGGATAGACCAGGTGTTTGAATCGCGGAAGTTGATCCAGTGGCAGTTCTGGATTACTCGACCATTCGTTGACAAACTCGTTGTAGACGGACACCTGCGTGTAGCCCAAATCAAACAACTTTTCCGCCATCGCCTTCGAGTCGTCCGGATGGTACCCATAGACGATGAGGATCTGATCCTTGTCAATCTGTTTCTCTTCGAGTACCTCCGTCCAGTCCATATAGGTGGTCCACTGCAGGGGAAGACTCTTTGCACCCGGGAGGTGGCCTCCTCTACGCTCTCCCTGCAGGGCCCATCCGTTGTATGCGGCGATGGGTCGGATATCCAGAAACCGAATCCCGCGTTCATGTATCATCGAATGAAGCGTTGAGGTCGAGAGTGTATCTGCTGTCGGCATAAGGGTCGGTGTCATTAAATGGTTGATGGAATCTCTATTTTTCCAGAAGCAGGACGGCAAAGTAGCGCTTCGGATCCAGCCAGTTCTTTTTGATTGAAAAATAGGGTTGAATCAGCTTGTAGAATTCATCCAGGGAGTATTTGTAGGAGTTTTCCGTGTGGATGGATTCCCCCTTGAGGATCGTTATTCGTTCACCGGAGATGGTTACTTCTTGATGAGTTGTTGAGACTAAATGCATCTCGATTCGACCGACCGATGTATTGTAGAATGCGCGATGTTGAAAATTGGCCAGCGAAAAATTCGCACATAGTTTTTTATTGATATGTCGCAGAATATTCTTGTTGAACCGTGCGGTCGTTCCCTGGCTGTCGTTGTATGCTTTTTCAAGGACCTTTTTGTCCTTCTTCAAATCAATCCCGATGAGGAATCCGTCTCCAGATTCAAGTTGTCGGGACAAAGACCCCAGAAAGGTATGAGCTTTTTCCGGGATAAAATTTCCGATAGTGGAACCGGGATAAAAGAGAACGGTTCGGTTGTATGTAGACGAGGTGTTCGGGAGGTGGAACGGTTTCGTGTAGTCCGCACAGAGAGGGAGAACCTCAAGCCCGGAATAGTCGTCTTGAAGCTGTGAAACCACATGCGTCAAGTACTCGCTCGAGATATCAATGGGTACGTAAGCTGCAGGTCGGGAGAGGTTGTCCAGAAGCATTCGGGTTTTTCGGCTACTGCCACTGCCCAGTTCGGCAAGCAAGACATTGCTGCCAACCATATTCACGATCTCCTGCATGTTGTTTTGCAGGATGGAGATCTCTGTACGCGTGGGATAGTACTCCTGCAAGTGAGTAATCTCCTCGAAAAGCTCGGACCCTTTCGTGTCATAGAGATACTTGCTGGGGATTACTTTCTGTTCATTTTGAAGCCCTTGAAGGATCTCCTCCTTCATTTCCGAGAGTGCGCTATCAACTTCTTGAATCATTCTGCATGTGGGTTCATTTGGAGTGTATGATCAAGGTGCTGTCACGGAGGAACGTGCTCCTGAAGCAGCTGGGATCGTTGCTTGAGATCGTATCCGCCGGGGTTATCGAAATTCAGGGTTCGGGTGATCAAACCGGCATCCAGCCTCCCATTCCGATCTCTGATTGCCATGCGCAGGGATTCCGCCTGCTTGAGAAAGCAGCCGTGCCATGTGCATCAGATTCCAGGTCATAAAGGTGACGTTTCGTTGGGTGAATTCGTTGTCAAAACCCGCCCGACCATTTTCGCTTTCGTCCCCGTAACTGAGACCCGGCCCCGCCTCACCAATCCATCCGGCATCGGCCTGTGGAGGGATGACGTATCCCAAATGTTG
>JBBDRX010000101.1:0-19605 GCA_040905245.1 Balneolaceae bacterium
TATGCAAGTGGGGCCGACCGGGCAGACAAAACTTCAGCTTCTCGCCCTTTCACTGGGTGCGGGACTTTATGAAGAGCTGTTTTTTCGGGTCATTCTGGTCTCTCTTCTCGTCTGGGCGTTCTCAAAAATCATTTCCCGCAGGTGGATTGCATCCTGGACTGCTGTACTGGTTGCTGCAGCCTGTTTTAGCCTTGCCCACTATCTCGGAGCCTATGGGGATCCCTTTACCCTCAATTCGTTTCTGTTTCGTTTCCTCTTCGGGCTGGCTCTGAATTTCATCTATCTTTATCGCGGTTTCGGAATGGCTGCATGGACCCATGCGATATATGACCTTCTGGTCGTTCTGTTCTGATTTTACATCCTCCATGAGGAATCCTGTTGTGGAGTTCTCATCAATTTCTCTTACCATATCCATCAAGAGTATCAATTGGCAGATGGAGAGAGCTGGGAGTAAGTTCCTGATTCACAAGGATACTTTTGGGAAAAAGGGTTGGGGATGTTTCCGGTTTCGACAGCCTGGTAGAGGAGCAGCCAGCTTTCATACAGGGCAATTTTCGCCGACTTGCAAAGTTACATTACTGGAAGGCAATCAGAAGCTCAGGAATAATCGGGATGGAAGAGCTCACAAAAAAAGAGATTCAAAAGCAGGAGGATTTTAACAGAGAGATGATTCCTCATCTGGATGCCCTGTACAACTTTGGCCTGCGTCTCACGTCCGACCCCAACGATGCCGAAGATCTGGTTCAGGATACGGTTGTAAAGGCTTACCGTTTTTTCAACAGTTATGAAAAAGGAACCAACGCAAAGGCCTGGCTCTTCCGAATTCTGAAAAACTCCTACATTAACAACTACCGTCGGGATTCCAAACGCCCCCAACAAGTTGATTATGATGAAGTCTCTTCGTTTTACGAATCGATACGGGCTGCACGCACCGACACATCGGATTTGGAAGATCAGATGTATCGGGACCTGATGGATGACGACATTAACGGGGCTCTGGAAGACCTTCCCGAGGACTTTCGTACCGTCGTGCTTCTCTGTGATGTGGAAGGATTTACCTACGAAGAGATCGCCAACATGCTTGATGTCCCGATCGGCACCATCAGATCCCGGCTTCACAGGGGGCGAAACCTGCTGAAAGCGCAATTACTGGAGTATGCCCAAAAAAGAGGGTTCGCCGAAAAGAGTGAATCGTAGCCGTACTTTCCACTGTTAAACAGCTGTCTTCAGAGTGATTCTCATGGTTGTCCCCTCTTCCGGATCCGATCGCAGGACTTCCAGTTTCCCCTTGTGATACTCTACAATAATACGACGTGTGAGACTTAATCCGAGGCCCCAACCCCTTTTTTTTGTACTGAATCCCGGCTTGAAAATCTCATTCAGATATCGTTTTTCGATCCCGTGGCCAGAGTCCTGTATGTCGATATAGACTTCGTCCTCAAGTTGATCAATAATAATCGCCACAACAGAGGAGCGATCCGACTGTTTTCGAATCGCATCCAGCGCATTCTTGATAAGATTTTCCAGTGCCCAGTTGAACAGCTCCGGATTGATTTCTACCCGGGGCGAAGCCAGAATCTTTCGTTTTACCTCTACTTTTCTACCAATTTGAGGGAGGCGGCTCTCCATATACTCCGTGATCTGGTCGATGATCGGCTCCAGATCCATCACCTTGAGCGTCGGTTTGGATCCGATCTTGTTGAAACGCTCGGCAATTCCTCTTAACCGGTTTACGTCATTTTCAATTTCACGTATGATCGGAGATTCCTTGCCCTCCGGATCCCGGTCTTTCAACAGTTGAACCCAACCAAACAGACTGGAAATGGGGGTACCCAACTGATGTGCCGCTTCTTTCGCCATACCCACCCATAAATTGGACTGCTCTGAACGGGTAATCGTTCGGTATGTCGTGTAGCCGATACCAAGCAATAGAGCCAGCAATCCAAACTGGAAGTATGGAAAAAAGCGCAGATACTGTACAGTCTGGCTCTCACCGTAGTAAACATATTGTGACTGGCGAACTCTTTCATCTCCGATGGTAATCTCAATCGGATCGTGCAGAGCCGCAAGCTCCTGCACGACAGACGGCCCCAGGTCATTTTCGCTAATAAATTTGGCAAACAGGATCTCACCATTTGCATCCACAACCACAGAGGGAACCCGAAAACGGTCCCCAAGAATCAGGTTTTCAGTGACAAAATCGAATGTGGACTGAGAAACTTCCGCGTCCTCGATGATTTGAATGACACTGTCCGGTACCTCTGGTATTGTAGAGAGGATCCGTACGGCCCGGCTCAGGCGGGTACCAACCTGTTCGTGGATTGGCTGACTGTTGAACTCGATCGCCTTGGCCCACAGCTCAACGCCGGAGCTCTCCTGCTCTCGAATCTTCTCGATCAGATAGAGATTGTACAGATAGGAGCCGGCTCCCAAAACAATCAACAGAACGATCAATACCAGCTTTATCCGGTTTGTAGAGAGGAAAAGGTGCATAGGCGCAGTTTTTCGTCGAATGGTGCTGAGTTAATATCCAAAAAAAACTGCAGGGCTGCTATGCATTCAATAAGCCGGGCTGGCCTCAAAGAGAATTGAAAGGAATAGTCCGTAGTGAGGTGTTGTAGACACACCTCGAAACTCCACCAGCGGATTGGCCCGTTCTATGCAGAGGCTTTTCTCTTCTCATAAACCGGTGGTGCATTATTCACAATCGTCTCTTTTGTAATAATGCAGCGCTCCACATTCTTCTGGGAAGGAAGTGTAAACATGATCTCCAGCATAGCATCTTCCATGATAGAACGAAGGCCTCTTGCTCCGGTTTTTCGCTGGAGGGCCAGACGGACAATCTCCTCAATCGCCCCATCTTCGAAAACAAGTTCGACCCCCTCCATTTTAAAAAGCTTCTTGTACTGCTTTGTAATCGCATTTTTCGGCTTCAAAAGAATATCCACCATCGCATCCTTCGTCAACTCCTGAAGGCCGGCAATGACCGGAAGCCGCCCAATCAGCTCGGGAATCAATCCATACTTCTGCAAGTCTTCTGCCTCGACATAGGTAAAGATGTCCGGATCCGTCTTATCGTACGATTTCTGCTCAACTGCATGGAAACCCATCGAGCTTGTCGAAAGACGTTTGGAGATGATCTCCTCCAATCCGCTGAACGCACCGCCACAGATGAAAAGAATATTACTGGTGTCCAGCTGGATAAAACTCTGTTCGGGGTGTTTTCTACCCCCTTTTGGCGGAATATTAGCGACGGTTCCCTCAAGTATTTTCAGCAGTGCCTGCTGAACCCCTTCGCCGGACACATCCCGTGTAATTGACGGATTGTCACTCTTCCGGGCCACTTTGTCCACTTCATCAATATAGATAATTCCCCGTTGCGCTCGCTCAACATCGTAATCGGCAGCCTGAAGAAGATTACTCAGAATACTCTCCACATCTTCTCCTACATAACCGGCTTCGGTCAGAACCGTCGCATCGGCAATGGTGAAGGGAACATCGATGATGTTGGCCAGTGTCCGGGCCAGCAGTGTTTTCCCGCAACCGGTCGGGCCCAGCAGCATGATATTGCTCTTCTCGATCTCGGTATCCTCAAACCCCTCAATATCCGTTGAATTGACTCGCTTGTAGTGGTTGTACACAGCGACCGACAAGGTCTTCTTCGCAAGCTCCTGCCCGATCACGTAATCGTCCAGACGCTCCTTGACCTCGAACGGCTTGAGCCCCATTTCATACTGCTTGTCGCGCCTTCTGGCCAGGGAAGCAAGATCACTCTTGATAATACTCGCCGCATCGTCGACACAACGGTCACAGATATAGACTTCAGGGCCAGCGACCATACTACTCACTTCATTACTGGATCGGCCGCAAAAGGAGCAATGCACCAGATCTTCACTCTTTCTCTTACTCATACGAATAGACAGTTAACCGGGTTGAAAGCAGTTTACTTATTTCTTCTTGTTATTCTTTTTCCGTTCCATGACCTGGTCAATCAAACCATACTCGAGGGCCTCATCGGCACTCATCCACTTGTTTCGATCCGAATCCAGAACAATCTGATCGACATTCTGACCACTATGCCTTGCCAGAATGGAACTTAGCGTCTCCTTGATTCGCAAAATCTCTTTCGCTTCAATCTCAATGTCACTGGCCTGGCCACGAACACCTCCCAGTGGCTGATGAATCATCACGCGCGCATGAGGCAGAATATTCCGCTTGCCACTCTCGCCGGCAGCAAGCAGAACAGATCCCATAGACGCCGCCATTCCCACACAAGTGGTAGAGACATCACATCGAACATACTGCATGGTATCATAAATCGCCAGCCCCGCCGAAACCACTCCTCCTGGGCTGTTGATGTAGATATTGATATCCTTTTCAGAATCCTGCGATTCCAAAAAGAGCAGCTGGGCAATGACCGAGCTGGCCACCGCATCGTTGATCGGTGTTCCCAGGACGATGATACGATCTTTCAACAACCGGGAGTAGATGTCGTAGGCTCGCTCGCCCCGGTTGGTTGTCTCGACGACCATTGGTACCAGGTTGTTCTGAATTTCTGAGATATCTTCCATAGACGGCATTTCCAGCAAAGGTTGTTTAATCATGGTATTCAATTCAATGTTCTTCACTATACGATAAGGAAAACTTACCCTTTATCGTTCTCTTTTTCCTGCTTTTCCCGAATCTCCTCCTTGCTCTTCTCCTGAATCTTCACCTCCTCTTGCAGGCGATCGAACACCTTTTCTTCCCGGATGCTGTTTCGAAGAGTCTCAAGTTGAGCGGGATTCTGGGCAAAATACTGTTTCATCTGATCTACAGTAGCGCCATAGCGTGCAGCTTCCCGGCCAATATAATCGTCGATATCTTCCGGTTTGATCTCTATATCGTCATACTTCTCTTGTAACACCTGATTAATGAAAAACCACTTGCCTTCACGCTGGCCCTGGTCTTTCATCCGTTCCTTGTATTCCTCCTCATTGAATCCCGGAGGAAGCTGGCCACCGGATTGCTGCTTCAGGTACTCAACGTAATTATTCAGAATCTGACGCTCAAACACTTCCGGGATCTCAAAATCATGTGCCTCAACAAGCGCCGTTATCACCTCCTGCCGAAACAGGTCGTCACTGCTCTGATCGTAGTACTCCTGCATCCGGCTCTTGATGTAACTGCGAAACTCATCCGTATTTTTCGCTTCTCCGTTTGTTTGCTGTTTCACAAACTCATCGGTCAATTCTGCTTTGTGAGGTGTCTCGACTCTTTTGATCGTCAGCCGAAAACGGTCCTTCTGATCGTCCTCTCCGACTTCCATATCAACAGTTTCACCTGCCTTTTTTCCGACAAGGGATTCACGAAACTCTGCGGCCCCTTCATCTTTCAGGTTCAGTACCTGGTCGGTCTCGCTCTCATCTTCAATCGGATTCCCTTCTTCGTCCAGTGTCTCGACATCCACCGTCACACGATACTCTTCGGTGATCTCTCCATCCACCTCTTCCCAGTCTCCCTGACGTTCGAGTGTGCGTTCGACCTCCTCGTCCACCTCTTCGTCCGTCACATCATGCACCATTTTGTCCACCTGGATGGCAGATAAGTCCTTCAGATCGATCTCCGGCTTCGCGCCGATCTTGAACTTCACTTCGAGGCGATCATCCTCCCACTGAAGATCGAGCATTTCCGACTCACCGACTGGCTCATGCTCCGGGACTACATCTTTTTCAAAAACTTCCTGAATATAGCTGTTAATCTCTTCCATTTCGATTTCGTCACCAAAGCGCTTCTTGATGATCGAAACCGGTACCTTCCCTGGACGGAATCCCGGCAGGCGTATCTGTCCACGATATTTCTTATACGCCTCTTCAAATTTCGGGTTCAACTCCTCGCGGTTTGCGGTAATCGTAACCTCTTTATCTACAGACGTAACTGATTCAATGGAAATATCCACGTGTAGTTCTCCTTATTGTTCTTTGAAGTAATTCTGCTCGGTAGCCCCGAATCCATAGTATCAAAATGTACGAGAGGGGGGACTCGAACCCCCACACCGTAAAGGTACTAGATCCTAAATCTAGCGCGTCTACCAATTCCGCCACTCTCGCAACTGACGACCTCCACATTGCCAGGAAGCAATCTATGGAACCATAGCCCCTTAAAATACGGTTAATAAATCCGGAGTTCAACTACAGAACCACTCTTCAAAACGCAGATCCATCATGGTTCACACAGAAGAAAATCCTATTTTATCTCCAGCTGTAAAACATGAGTGTGGGCTGCCGGCCACACTCTCAGAGTCTGTTTCCAACAAACGTATCAATAATATATGTTCAAAAATCTGAGATTTGTCTATATCACTACCCAAGACCGCGAAGAAGCGCGTCGGATCGGCCGGTCCATTATAGAAAACCGGCTTGCCACCTGCATCAACATTATTGATGACATGGAGTCGATCTACTGGTGGGAAGGAGAGATTCAGGAGGGGAAAGAGGCCATTCTGATTGCAAAAACCCCCTATCACAATATCAACTCTCTGACCCGATTGGTCAGAGAACTGCACAGCTACGACTGCCCGTCCATTTTTACACTGACTATTACAGAACAGGAGGGCAATGAAGAGTATCTCATGTGGCTGCTGAAAGAGGCAAGAAAACCGGCTACCTCCGTTCAGCCAGACGACTCGGACGAAGAGGATTAGTGGGTCAGGGTTCGGGTTGAACCGCCCGCTTGCGCAGCAACAGTGTTGTGGTATACTGGGTACCATCCCGGAGCAGGGTCAATTCCATCTCGTCCCCCTCATAGTATTCCCGAAGCATCGCACGGGCGTGCATTTCACTTAAAACGCGCTCATCCCCGATTCGAAGAATAATATCTCCCGGCATCAGGCCTGCTTCGAAAGCCGGCCCTCCCCGATTAATCCGGGTGACCAACAGCCCCTGTATTGCCGGGAGCCGATAGTTGTAAACCAGTTGTTCGGTCATGGACGTAAACTCCATTCCGGGATCGTAATCCAGGGCTACCTCTCCACTGGTCAGAAGCTGATTGATGATCCGCTCCACCCGATTGCTGGGAATCGCAAAACCGAGTCCGACAAAGCCCGAACTGGTTCCACCCGTAAAGATAAATGAGTTCACACCAATAACCCGACCCTCACTATTGAGCAGGGGGCCGCCGGAGTTTCCACGATTGATCGCAGCATCGGTCTGTATCATGTCGATATAGACCCTCGGGTTGTTGGGATCCGGTCGGAAATCACGGTTCTTGGCACTGACAACCCCGACAGATACCCCGGGATATCCGTCTTCAAAAAGACCGAACGGGTTACCAATCGCAATCGCCCACTCACCGACAATTACATCGTCAGAGTCGCTGAATTCCAGGTAAGGCAGCGGTTCCTCCACGTCGATTTTCAGAAGAGCCAAGTCCGTCAATTCATCACTGCCGATCAGCTTTGCCGGAAAAGAGCGTCCGTCCAACGTATTCACCTGCGCTTCACTGACTCCCCCGACTACATGCTGGTTCGTGACAATCAATCCATCTTCACTGATCAGAAATCCCGATCCGATACTGGTAAATTCGTGAGGTACTCCCTGGCCAAAAAAGTATCTGAAAAAATCGTCCTGAAGCGTCCCCCGCCCCTCAATACGCTCTGTTACAGTAATACTGACCACGGCCGGGCTTCCCGCTTCAACAGCTCGGGTAATCGCATTTCGCCGCCCATCCGAGATGGAACCGGATTCCAGTACCGCCTGTCCCCCGAACTCCCTTTGCTCCTGTTCACGCGCCCGCAACACTTCCTCGAGAATCGCAGCCGAAAAGCCCTCTTCATCCAGACTGACGACAGACTGTTGCGGCTCCTTCCCGCAAGCACCGATTGTCAAAACCAACAGAAAACAGATCCCGTAGCGCATTTTCTATCTCCCGAAAGAAATCACTTGCTCTCGTTGAGCTGCTTCAATTGAATTGCTCCGATACGGACCACATCGTGAATCGTATCCTGCAGCGGCCCGGGATGCCAGGCCCCTGACGCCTTTTTGTGGCCGCCACCGTTGAGTTTCCGGGCCCAGAGGTTCACATCCAGATCGCTCTTGGACCTGAGGCTCATTTTCACTCCACTACTCCCCAGATCCTTCATGAGTATTGCCGCCTTGACCCCGGATATGCTGAGCGGATAGTTCACAAACCCTTCCGTATCGCCATTGGTTGTATGTGTCTTTTCAAGCATCTCAGGTGTAACGTACATGATCGCGATCTGATTGCTTTCAAACAGCTGAATGGTATCCAGGGCCAAGCTCAACAGTTTCAACTGTCTCGGGTTTCGGTTCGAAAAAACCTGTTCCACCACTTCATTTGGCCGGAATCCTCCCCGGCGAAGTAAATCTGCCACCGCTTCTACCGTCTCCGGAGAGACGCTATCGTACTGAAGAGACCCTGTATCTGTCAATATTCCGGTATAGAGGGCTCTGGCGACATCGCCATCAATCTGATCCGGGTCGTGTTCATGGTACAGCCGGTGAATCAGTTCGCATGTAGAAGAAGCGGACGAATCGCAGATCGAAAGATGAAACGCATCCACCGGATCCGGGTGATGATCTATCATATACCCAGGCCTGGGAAAGTGATCCTGGCAAGTAACATAACTCCCGAATCGTTCAGGCGCATTGCCATCCAGGACCACAAACGCATCACACTGGGCTGCCAGTTCCTCGTCAGACTCTTCCACAGGAAAATAGCTGCCGATAAAGTCAAGGTACGTTGGCACACCATCATCATTAAAGGCCAGAACTCGTACTCCGTTCTTTTCGAGCCAGAGGGCCAGTGCAACCTGGGCACCGATGCAATCTCCATCCGGACGGATATGCGAAAAAATTCCTACACAATCATATTCCAAAATCTCTTTTCGAAACTTCTTGAACATTTCTCTTTTTAATTTCTGTTCGTACAGATCTATTTTCAGGAATGACACAACTCCGGCCGCCACCCGGAACCTGTCGTTTCAGCAAGGTTACATTCCATAGCCTGGTAAGGAAAGAGTTCCTTCTCAAGAATACAACTCTTTTCACCGCAGCCTTTCGATACTCACTCAACAACAGTATCGTACAATTCGATTACATCACGGACAGATATGCATGCCATTATTCTTTGCAACGGCCGAAAACCACCACTGGAACTGATCTCACATGAACTGAATCGGTCCGATCTTTTTATCGCGGCAGACGGTGGCGCAAACCATGCCGAAGAGCTGGGGCTTACCCCCGACCTGATCGTCGGTGACCTGGACAGTTACCGTCCTGCATACCCGCCGGAATCCGTCGAAGTGATTCTGAAACCGGACCAGGAGAGCAACGACCTCGAAAAGGCCCTCTGGTCGGCACTCGATCGTGGTGTAACCACAGTATCGATCTACGGAGCAACCGGGATCCGTATCGATCAGACTCTGAAAAATCTCTCTGTGCTGAAGCAGTTCCACCCTCGATTTGAACACATACGTTTTGTCGACCGCCATGGCGAACTCTTTCTATTACCGAAGCAGTACCACACGGAACTGCCGCTGGGGACATCGGTTTCGCTGATTCCCCTCTCCGGCCGGGTAGAGGGTGTCACAACGTCCGGGCTCCAATATCCACTGAATAAAGAGCCTCTCGAAATCGGCGTACGGGACGGAAGCTCCAACAGGACGCTGGAGCCGATCGTCCGAATTGAACACAAGAATGGAGACCTTCTGCTGTTTATCTCAACAAAACCCCCGGTATCATGACGGCATCATTCCACTGGTTCGACTGGCTGCTGATCGGAAGTTATTTCCTGCTTCTGATTCTCCTCAGCTGGAAGCGGGGATGGCTCAAGACCGATGAAGAGTCCTATCTGCTCAGTGGCCGGAAGGTGACCCTCGCCGCCTTTGTCGCAACCCTGGTTTCTACCTGGTACGGGGGGATTCTGGGCGTAGGAGAATACAGCTACCAGTTCGGCATCTCCCAGTGGATTGTTCTGGCATTCCCGTTCTATATCTTTGCTGCCCTTTTTGCCATCTTTCTGGCGGGAAAAATCCGTGAAAACAGGGCGTTGTCCATTCCCGAGGCAATCGGGAATTGCTACGGAGAACGATATGGCCGGGCCAGCGCACTTCCCATTTTCATATTGGTGAGCCCGGCTCCCTACATTCTGATGCTGGCCCTGCTGATCCAGTTCATGCTCGGTGGCAGCGGCCCGTTTCTCCTTTATGCGTCAGCGGTCGCACTCTTCTCGGTACTCTACATCAATGCCGGAGGTTTTGGCGCAGTACTCCGAACCGATATCCTGCAAGCCGTCCTGATGTTTGGTGGATTCGGACTCCTTTTTCTGTTCTCATTCCAGGAATTCGGAGGGCTCGGAGAGCTTTGGGCCACCCTGCCCGAAACACACCGTGACCCATCTGGCGGGCACAGCATCCAGTATCTCCTGGTCTGGTTTTTTATTGCCCTCTGGACGTTCGTGGATCCCGGGTTTCATCAGCGTGCTGCCGCGGCGGAGAGCCCTGCCACTGCACGAAAAGGCATCTTCATTTCCATTATCTTCTGGGCGATATTCGACTTTCTAACACTCTTTTCCGGCCTGTACGGATGGGCCATTCTCGGGGGCGGGCTGGAAGAGCCGATTCTCACCTACCCTCTCCTTGGAGAAACCCTCTTCCCTGTCGGATTGAAAGGACTCTTTTTTGTGGCCCTTCTGGCAACCATCATGTCTACACTGGACAGCTTCCTGTTTCTATCCGGACAGACCCTCGGCCGGGACTGGCTGACTCACTACGTCCCCCGGATGGACCGGAATCGGCTGACCCGCCTCGGCACACTCACTGCCGCCCTGATCGGCATCGGGCTGATTCTGATCTATCCCAGTGTAATTGACCTCTGGTATGTACTTGGATCGGTCTTTATTCCCGGGCTTCTGTTACCGGTACTTGGTATTTACATTCCGTTTTTCCGAATTCAAAACAGACTGGTCATGGCATCACTGGCAGGCGTTACGAGCGTCTCTCTCTTCTGGCTCGTCATGGGCACAATGTCCCAATCCGGGCCGTACAACTATGCTTTTCTGGGTGTGGAGCCATTTTATCCGGGGCTTGCAACCGCCATCCTGATCTGGACCTTCGGACGGAAACGACGATAGCATCCGGTTAGACTGACTTCAAAATATGGCCGAGATTCAGCCTGTGAATAGGAATAATGTAGCGATTACAAAAGACATCTTTTTGAATTCCGAGAAGTCCGGTCCCCCGAAAATCCACGATACAGTGACCCTCCTCTGTCTTCAATACTTCACCAATCCCATAGTACTCCGGCGAAGGGCCGTAATAGACCAGATCTCCCTGCTGAATCGAATTGGCCGCCCGCCTGTGAAAAGGCAAAATGACCGGTAGCCGGTCTAGCCGATAGGATAGTCGTTTTTTGTCAGAAATCTCCATTACGTAACCGTCTTTCCGGTTGGGTGCTCAATTGAAATCGCCCGGCGATTCGGGCCGGTGAGATCCATCAATATTCGAATGGCATCATCAGGAATCAGAGGAGCGATACGTTCAGGCCACTCCACGAGTGAAATGCCATCCCCATAAAAATACTCTTCTGTACCAATTTCAACTGCTTCTTCTGCCGACTCCACACGATAGAAATCGAAGTGATAAAGCATCAGGCCAGATGGGGTCTCGTACTCCTGTAAAAGTGTAAAAGTGGGGGAGTCGACCTGTTCAGGTAGAAGGCCAAGGCCCCATGCAAATCCCTTTGCAAAACAGGTCTTGCCCGCTCCAAGGCCGCCGGTGAGCGTAATCACGGTGCCGGGCTGTACATCGCCCGCAAGCTTTCTCCCCGCGCTCATGGTCTCTTCTTCGCTGTATGTGACAATGCTACGGCTCATTCTCTATTTGGGCCTGAGTATTGCTACCGGAAGAATCATCTCCTCCATCGTGGCCCCGCCGTGCTGGAACGTATCCCGATAGAGATTCTGAAACCTGTTGTAGTTGGTAGGGTAGACAAAATAATAATCTTCCCTGGCAATTATAAAGCTGTTTGCCGAGGAAGAAACCGGAAGCTGGTATTCTTCCGGTTTGTCAATAAAGATTGCCGCACTTTCATCCGCACGCAGGTTCCGTCCATACTTATAGCGAAGACTCGTTGCTGTATCCCGGTCGCCAAACACTTTGGTGTCCCGCAAGGCCCGGACTGCACCATGATCCGTTGTCACAACAATGGTCACATCGTGGGAAGAGAGCTCCCGAAACATTTGTAACAGGGCTGAGTGCTGGAACCAGGATTCTGCAATGGAGCGAAAAGCTGAAGCATTCGGGGCGAGCTCCCGAAGCACATCGGAATCCG
This sequence comes from Balneolaceae bacterium, assembly GCA_040905245.1. Taxonomy (GTDB): domain Bacteria; phylum Bacteroidota; class Rhodothermia; order Balneolales; family Balneolaceae; genus JBBDRX01. Next base: position 12,330 of record JBBDRX010000101.1, read on the forward strand.
ACCGGGAGTGGACCAGTGTATCTACAAAATTGTAAACAATGGTCGTTAAATCGGTCTGAGTATAGTTAACAATCCGGTCCGCCAGCCGTTTTGCCTCTTCGGCTTGCAAAATTTTTTCGTATTTCAGAGACTCACCAAAACCGTTCCGATCCAAAAGGCGCCTCAACAGCTCCTCTTCATGCTGGTTCAGAGAGTGCTCCTCCTGGCCCATCTCCCAGAGATCGGGAAACCGACGCGCAATTTGCAATGGCATCATTCCTGAAAAAATCGCGTTTCGCGAAAAAGGTGTCGCTGTTGGCAATATCGAGTAGTAGTAATCTGTGTCGATTCGGAAATGACTACTCAGGATCCGTTCGAACAGAAGCCATTGATCGTATCGCATGCAGTCGATCAGAAAGAAAAAAACCGGCTTTCCCCGACCCATTTGCGGCCAAACATACCGTTTCATTACATCCGGGCTCAGTGGAGGGCGTTCGTCAGACGGCTTCTTGAGCCATCCCCGATACTCGCTTTCAATAAACCGGGAGAATTCATGGTTTGCCTGCTGAAACTGGTCAGACAAAATCTGCGTGAGCCCCTCATCACCATCCTCCAGCTCCATCTCCCACCGTGTCAGCTGCCGATAGATATCCACCCAGTCTTTCCATCCGGAACGACTCGAGAATCGTTCGGACATATTGTTGAACTGCTGCAGATACGACTGTGCCGACCGGGCTTGCTGCAGACGCTTTCGATCCAAAATACGTTTTACCGTCAGAAGAATCTGGTTCGGATTCACCGGTTTGATCAGATAGTCCGAGATCTGCCCGCCAATGGCATCCTCCATGATGGACTCCTCCTCACTCTTGGTAATCATCACCACCGGAAGCGACGGCTGTTCGTGTTTAATCTTTTTCAGGGTCGCCAACCCATCCATACCCGGCATTTGCTCGTCCAGAAAAACGATGTCAAAGGCATGTTTTCGAATCATCGACACGGCATCATCTCCATTGGTTACAGGAGTGATCTCAAATCCCTTCTCTTCCAGGAAAATGATATGAGCTTTCAGCTGGTCAATTTCGTCATCTGCCCAGAGAATATGGTTTGTCATAGCCGTCCGTTTTTATTGAGCTCCGTCATGTAACAGGGAGTCATTTCCCGATACTGGCCGAAGCGTAATCAGAGGCCGGATTGCATCCAGCCGTACCGACCCGATTCCGCGAATTTCGAGAAGCTGTTCTGCAGAGGTAAACGCTCCGTATTTGTTGCGCCAATCAATTATCCGCTGAGCATAAGCAGGGCCAATACCCGGTAATTCCCGGAGTCTGGAGGCACTCGCCAGATTGATGTTGATACGCCTCTCTCTGTAATTCTCACCATCCATCTTCACAGAGTCTTCCCCTATTGAATCCGTAACGGCCGAAACAGCAGAATCGTATCTCTGATAAATTTGTGCCCGTTCGAGTTCCGCCATCCGGCTTTTTTCCGCAAACAGACGATCCAGCTCCTCATAATACGCTTTATCATAATAGACCTTCTGATCCAGAAAATATACCGAAGTCAAAAAAAAGAGCCCGAGTGCAGCAAAAAAGCCCACGGCTATTCGTTCCCGCCGCGGAATCTGAAGTTGTTCCAAAAAAAAGAATAGCTTTCGGGACATGATTTCCTCTATTTTTACAATCGATGAACCACCTTCCATTGAGCTGCTGTTCTGAAGGCGTGTTTTTGTAGAACAGGTTGATACCATTTGTATGATGATCTGAAAAACCCCCCCTTACAGACATTTCACACATGACACCAGACCCCGATTTTTTTACCTATAAGAATTGCAGAATTGCCACCTATCAGATCGGAGAGGGGCCTCCATTGCTTCTGCTTCACGGCTGGGCCAGCAGCGCCAAAGTCATGATGCCAATCGCCCGTCAGCTTGCTCACCTGAGAACCTGCCACCTGATTGACCTGCCAGGATTTGGACAGTCCGATGAGCCGCCGGAAGCGTGGTCGGTCAATGAGTATGCCGACATGGTCGATGCGTTTATTCAGACGCTGAGGCCAAAACCGGTGGACTTGCTGGCTCACTCCTATGGAGGCCGTATTACACTCAAAATCCTGGCAGACAAGACCCGGAAAGACCAAGTCGGAAAAGTGCTGATAACAGGAGGCGCCGGCATGAAACCCCGGAGGACGTTCTCGTACTACATTAAAAAAAGTGTTTCCACCCTTCTAAAAATTCCCGCGCGAATACTTCCTTCGTCATTACGAGAATCCTATCTGAGAAAGGTCCGGAGCAGCCGCCTGTGGAAAAAGCTTGGTTCATCGGACTACCGGAAACTCTCCGGCGTCATGCGGGAAAGTTTTGTTCTTTCGGTCCGTGACCATCTGGATTCACTGCTTCCGTCCATTCAACACGAAGTACTTCTTCTCTGGGGAGATCGTGATGACGCCACTCCGCTCTACCAGGGGGAGCGAATGGAGAAAGGAATCAACAGAAGCGCCCTTGTTATCATGGAAGGTGCAGGACATTACGCATTTCTGGACAAACCCAAACAGTTTGCAGCTATCGCAGAAGCCTACTATGAGCCGGGCGAGGCCAACGGATAATCAATTGTCCAAAAACTTCTTGCGAAGGGGTTCGTCAAAATAGTTGTACCACTTGCGGAATGGCCGGAATGCATTTTCCGAATCAAACGGGCGGCGAAACTCACTCTCCATACACTCTTCACTGCAGCACCCCTTCATTCGGCGCGCCCCCTCTTCAGAGCAGACAAACAGCTTGTTGCACTGGATATTGGAACAGTTGATATAGCTGTCTGCCGGTTCTCCCGTAATTTCGCACCGGGCAATCGGTTCCAGAGACTCCCGGTTGACCGGCACAACCAGGCGGTCGTCAAATACAAAACATTTTCCCCTGAAATGTTTCCCGTCCTCCTCCCTGGAGTACCGGAGAATGCCCCCGTGTAGCTGATTGACATCGTCCCATCCTTTCTGCTTCATCAGGACCGAAAATTTTTCGCACCGAATTCCACCGGTGCAGTACATCAGTACTTTTTTTTCTTTGGGGATGTCTGCACGGTCCAGCCATTCGGGGAATTCATAGAAATTATCCACATCAGGTGTCACTGCCCCTTCAAAATGCCCGACTTTCGACTCATATTTGTTGCGAACATCGATCAGGACATACTCCTCATCGGATTCGATCAGCTCTCTCCATTCTGAGGGTTCCAGATAGCGTCCCCCCTCCTTCGGATCCAGGCCATCTACATGAATCGAAACGATCTCTTCCCGGACTTTACAAGTCAGTTTCGGGAACGGAATCTCATCTGCCAAATCCGTTTTGAACTCCGTATCCGCAAAGCCGGGCAGAGAGTGCAGATACTCTTTATAGGACCGGATTTGATCCGGTGAACCTCCAAGTGTCCCGTTGATGCCCTCCGCACCAATATAGACTCGTCCTTTTACTCCCAGTTCCTGCAGAAACGCCTTGTGTTCCTCACAGAAGGATTCCGGATCTTCAACAGAAGTAAAATTGTAGTAAAGAATGACTTCAACCATCTCTGTGAGCTTGTTTATTCACAATTTTTCGGCACGAAAGATACGGTTCTTTTTGAAAAATCGCTTCCCGCCAGGCTCCATACAAAACTCATTCATCGAATCGACGGAGCAGTTCAAGAACAAGATGGTCGGAAATGGCAATCCCGGCGTCTGTCAATCGAATCTGTTCCCCCTCCTTTTTCAACAGATTCTCTGACTCCATCTTCTCAATCCACTCCAGCTGGTCAAGTGTTAACGGGTAGTGATACCGGTCCTCCAGTTCCCGTAAAGAGACGCCATGAACCGTCCGGAGCCCCAGCATCAACCTCTCTTCGGCCAACTGCAAGTCACTGAGCCATTCCGGTTCGTCAGAAACACTCACGGCTCCTCCCGACCAGGAACGAATATATCGATTCAGGTCGGGGCTGTTTGCCCAGCGACGGGCACCTTCACCATCCCACAAGAAACTGTGGGCGGATGGTCCCATTCCAAGATAACCGGAGTGATCCCAGTACCGTCGATTGTGCAACGCTTCACAACCCGGCCGGCTGAAATTGCTCACCTCGTACCGATGAACCCCCTCGTTCCGAAGCCGGTCCACAATGTACTGCATTTGCGATGCCACCTGTTCCTCATCAGCAGGCTCCAGCCGTCCCATCTCCAGCTGCTTTCCAAGGCGGGTTCGTGGTTCAATGGTCAGAGCATAAGCGGAGAGATGCGGTGGATCGTACTGCATCAACTGGTTCAGATCTTCGTTCAACCCCTTATCGGTCTGTCCGGGACAACCGTAGATCAGGTCGGCCGTATAACTGCTGAATCCCTCCGAGGCGAGCAGACCAAGTGCTTTGTGAGCCTCGGAAGACGTGTGTGCCCGATTCATAAAACGAAGCCGTTCTTCATCGAAGCTCTGCACTCCCATACTGGCCCGATTCACCCCGAGCGTTCTCAATCCCTGCAGATAAGAACGACTCACATCGTCCGGATTGAGTTCCATCGTCACCTCGTCTCCCCGAATCTGAAACGTTTCGTCGAGAGCCCGGAAAATCTCTTCCAGCTCGCGCAGAGTCAGCTGAGAAGGAGTCCCTCCACCAAGATAGATCGTTTCGATCTCCGATTCCGCAAAAGCCGTCTCCCTCCACGATCGGATCTCTGCAATCAGGGCACGGACAAAGTCGGGACGAAGAGTGGTCCGGGTCACGAAATAGAAATCGCAATAGGAACACGCCTGCTTGCAGAACGGGATATGTAGATAGATGCCTGCCATGATGCGGATTACAAATCTTCCCCGGAGCCAGGGCTCCCGACCGCGAACCTATGGCTTCGGATCGTAGAATGGATTGGAGCCATACGTGTCGACCTGTTTGTAGGCCCGGGAATAGGTTACGTAGTTATCGGCGTACTCAAGGATCGATTTCCGTTCCTCATCGCTCAGCTCCCGAACTTGCCGAACCGGAGAACCCATATAGAGATACCCGGAGCGAAGTCGCTTTCCGGGCGGAACCAGGCTGCCGGCGGCAATGATACAGTCCGGCTCAATTTCGGCCCGATCCAATATCGTCGACTGAATCCCCACGAGCACGCGGTCATGAACTGTACATCCGTGAAGCATGGCCAAGTGTCCGATCGTAACCATATTCCCAATCTGTGTGGGACAGCTTTTTCGGGTGACGTGAATGCAGACATTGTCCTGAACGTTCGTACGCTGGCCCAGCCGGATCCAGTTTACATCTCCGCGCAGAGTTGCGTTGAACCAGACGCTGCTCTCTTCTCCCAGAGACACATCGCCGATCAGGTCGGCACTTGGCGCCACAAATACAGAGTCATCGAACTGAGGGGTCTTGTTCAGAAACTGATAGATCATGCAGCCAGCCTATTGATACATAAACATCTCGACGATGGCGCGGAACTGTTCGTAGCTCTGCGGATTCTGCTGAATTTTTCGGCCGTTGATAAAGTAGGTCGGCGTGGCACGCACCTGACGTCGTTCCCCCTCCGCCTTCTGGCTCTGAACTCGCTGCCGGATCTCTTCCGATTCAAGATCTTCCTCGAACTGGTTAAGGTCCAGTCCGATCTCTTCCGCATAACCGCGGAAAATCTCTCCGGCGTTTCCTTGTGACCACTCTTCCTGGCCATCAAAAATCATGTCATGCATCTCTTCCCGATACCCCTGTTCTGTTGCCGCTTCCACAGACCGGGATGCCAGCTCTGCATATGCATGCCCGTTCAGAGGAAAATGGCGGTACTCGAAACTCACCATCTCACCAAACTCACGCTCCAGCTCATTCTCCAGGGGGATGTACATCTTGCAGGCGGGACATTGATAGTCACTGTACTTCAAAATTTCGACCGGCTGCGGATCGGAAGAAGCTTCTGCAGAGGCTCCTCCATCGCCCGGTTCGTCACCGGATCGTTGAACCGCGTAGAAAACAACACCGACTGCCAGAACAACGAAAGCGATCCAGGCAGCTTTTTGAATTGATTTACTCATAGCAAATAACCCACTCTTCAGATTCATTGTTAAGCATATAAGGTACAATATTTCGTCGGGAAATGTACCTCCAGCTTGTATCAGCGGGTAAAAATCTCTACTCTGCTTCATTATGAGCACTTTTTACCAGAACAAAACGATTCTCATCACTGGTGCAGCCAAGGGGGTCGGGCGGGAGCTTGCCATTCAGGCCGCAGCTCTCGGAGCCAATCTGATTCTCTGGGACCGAAACCCCGAACAACTCCGGGAACTGAAAACGACTCTGTCCGGAGAGATCCAGGTGATCGACACCGGCGTCGATGTAACCGACCTGGAGACCATCCGGTTCGAAGCGGACCAGATCATACGTGCAGGGTATCTGCCGGATATCATCATCACGTGCGCCGCCACCGTGCGCGGTAAAACTTTTCTAAACCATACCACGGAGGATATCGACTCCACACTTCGCACCAATATTGGCGGTACACTCCACATTGTCCGCGCCTTTCTCCCGAAGATGGTTCAACGGGGGAGCGGACATCTGGTTCCGATCGCATCGGCTGCCGGATATCTCGGACCACCAAAACTGAGTGTCTACACTGCCGGAAAATGGGCTCTCGTTGGCTGGGCGGAATCCCTTCGACTCGAGTTGAAACAGAGCGGTGTCCGGGTTCATCTGGTGGTTCCGGGATATATTGACAGCGGAATGTTCAACGGGGTTGAACCGCCCCGGCTGGTACCGATTCTGACAACCCGAACCGTTGCAAAACGGATTCTGAAGGGTATACGGAAAGGCCGGTTCAAAATCAGTATGCCCTACCTGGTAAAACTTGTCCCTGTACTTAAGGCCCTGCTTCCAGCCTGGCTGTTCGACTGGCTGGCCGGGCCAGTACTTGGAGTGTACACTTCCATGGATACATTCCGGGGGCGTAAACCAGCAAGCCCACAATCAGAAGGTTTGTAACCCGTTACAGAAAACGATCTGCTCAAATGATCCAACTGGATTCCTCTCCCGGACTCTTTGCCAGCCAATCCGGCTTCCCGAAAAGTACTTTTTTAAGTATACTGTATGACCTGCAGGTTGCGGACATATGAGCCTGCCTGTGAAAATTTGAACGAATACCACGGACCGATGTCAGACAGATTCGACCGACGAAAATTCTTGAAGTTGACCGGGGCGGCCGGTTTTGGAATCGGCTTGCTCAGCAAAGCCGATCTGCTTAACGGCGCACCGAATAATGGAAACAGCTCACTGCAACAGCCGGAACGGATGGTTCAGCCCGAAGGGCCCTACTCTAC